>JAOUMU010000033.1 GCA_029881335.1 Nitrospinota bacterium
GGCGGACTGGTCGGCCATGAACGCTGGTTTTTCCGGCGGCGCGGACCGGGAGGAGATATAGCCGACTTATGCGAAACAATCCATTTTCCAGGGTGAACGTACTCAAGATGAAGGGCGCAGCTCCCCGACCAATGGAAGGGATCTGCTACGACTCCAGGCAGGCCCGGCCAGGATATGCTTTCGTGGCGCTGCGGGGGACGAAGATGGATGGTCACGACTACGTGGAAGACGCTGTTTCCAGGGGGGCATCCACCATCGTGGTGGAAAAAGAACCCGTAAATCCTATGCCGGAAGGAGTGAGCCTGGTCATCGTCACGGATTCCCGCGGCGCCCTGGCCCGGTTGTCTGAATATTACTATGAGCGCCCCAGCCAGAGGCTGCGGCTGATAGGCGTCACCGGCACCAACGGAAAAACTACCGTCACATATATCCTGGCTTCCATCATCAATCAGGCTGGGGGAAAGTGCGGCCGGATCGGCACCGTGGACTATGACATCCTGGGGCAGACCCGGCCCTCGACCAACACCACGCCGGAGTCTGCCGATCTGCAAAGGATGATGAAAGAGATGCTGGACCGTGGCGGAGAATATTGCCTGCTGGAGGTCTCCTCTCATGCCCTGGATCAACGCAGGGTGGAGCGCCTGAATTTCAACGAAGCCATTTTCACCAACCTGACCCAGGATCACCTGGACTACCACGGCGATATGGAAACCTACTTCTCCGCCAAATCGAGGCTGTTCACCCTCCACGAGCCGAAAGTGTCTGTCATAAACATGGACGACCCGTGGGGACAAAAGCTGTTGCCGATGATCAAGGGGAAGATAATCACTTATGGAATAGAGAGCAAGGCGGATGTCCGTGCCATGGACGTGAGCATGACCATAAACGGGCTGCGCATGAAGATCGTCACACCTCAGGCGGAAGTGGCGGTAAAAAGCGGGATGGTGGGTCGGCATAACGTATATAACATCCTGGCAGCCGTCGCTGCCGCTCTGGCCGGTGGAATCAGCCTCGGCCACATAGCGGAGGGAGTGGAAAAATGCGCTGGCGCCCCTGGAAGGTTCGAGAAAGTGAATGCGGGCCAGCCCTTTGCCGTGGTGGTGGATTACGCCCACACGGAGGACGCCCTGCTGAACATTCTTGCCTCCGCCAGGGAGGTGGGCCCGAAAAGGATTATCACGCTGTTCGGCTGCGGGGGCGACCGCGACAAGATCAAGAGGCCTCTTATGGGCCGGGCTGTGTGGAACAACTCGGACATCGTCATCGTCACCTCCGACAATCCGAGGACGGAAAATCCTCAGGACATCATAAACGATATCCTGAAAGGGATACCGGAGGCGGGCAGGGAGGAGAAGCTGGCTGTCATGCCGGAGAGGGCGGAGGCTATTCACACCGCCATGCGCATCGCCCAGCCGGAGGATATGGTGATTCTGGCCGGGAAGGGGCACGAGGATTACCAGATCATCGGACGCGAAAAAATCCACTTCGATGACAGAGAACAGGCCATGAGCGCGCTGGAGGGGCTGTATGGCAAGGTTTAGTATCGGTCAACTCATAAAAGCGGTGGGCGGTGAACTGGCCGAAGGGAGCGTGGACACAGTCGTTAACGGCGTATCCACGGACTCGCGCAGGATAACCAGAGGTTGCCTATTCGTGGCCATCCTGGGACCGCGGGTGGATGGGCATGATTTTGTCCGTCAGGCTTTCACAAAGGGCGCCAGCGCCGCCCTGGTCAGTCACAAGCTCGTAGTGGCTTCCTCCCCTGGAAAGGCTATGGTGGCCGCGCCGGACACCACCCGGGCATTGCTGGACCTGGCCGCGTGGCACAGGGCCGAGATGAAAAATCTGCTGGTGGCGGCAGTCACGGGATCCAACGGGAAGACCGGCGTGAAAGATATGGTCGCCGCAATCCTGGCCAAAAAGTATAAGACCCTAAAGACCGAGGGAAACCTGAACAACCAGATCGGCTTGCCCACGACGCTGCTGGGATTGAATACTGCCCATCAGGCGGCGGTGGTGGAGCTGGGAATAAACTATATAGGGGAGATGGACCTTCTGGCGGCCGCCGCCAGGCCGGATATCGGAGTGATTACAAACATCGGCCCGGCCCATCTGGAAGGGCTCAAGACCGTGGACAACGTACGCAAGACGAAAGCCCGGATGCTAGACTTCATGACGGATAACGGAACAGCCATTTTAAATGCGTCCGACCCGAACAGCGCTCCCATCATAAAGGCCCGCAAGGGACAAAAAACCATCACCTTTGGAATCTGTGAGGGGGATGTGGCGGTGGTGGAAAACGTCTTGGCCAAGACATTGACCGGAAGAAAAATCAAAATCAGATGGAACGGAGAAGTGCACGTCATGAAGGTCCGCTGGATCGGGAAGAGCGCCGCCATCAACGCCGCGGCCGCATTCGCCGTCGGAGTGGCCGCAGCGGCGCCGCCGGAGATGATAGTGAAGGCTATTGGTTCCGCCCGCCCGGAGCGGCTGCGAATGGCATTGGAAAAGCTTTCAGGGGGTGCGTGGCTGATCGACGATTCCTACAACGCCAACCCGGCTTCGGTGGAGGCTGCCCTCTCCACCTTGAGTGAGTTTGGCGAGAGACGCAAATTCCTGATTTTCGGCGACATGCTGGAGATGGGGAAGGCGGCGGAGAAGGCGCATGCCGCCGTGGCCCGGCAAGCCAAAGCCTTTGGAGTGGAGCGCATATTCACATACGGCCCCTTGGCCGCCATCACCGCCATGGAAGCAAAAAAAGTAGGGCTCGTCAGCGTGGAGCGCAAATCACATGAGGCTTTGGCCCGGGCCGTGACCAGCGCCCTGATGCCTGGTGACGTGGCGTTGGTAAAAGGGTCTCGGGGGATGCAAATGGATAAAGTGGCCGAACTGATCCGCCATGGGGCGAAGGGGAAGTAAATGTTATACCATCTGTTATATCCGCTCAGCGAGACTTTCTCCGCCCTCAACGTGTTCCGTTACATCACCTTTCGGTCCATCTATGCCCTGCTCACGGCCCTGGCCATCGCTCTGATCATGGGGCCGATGGTTATCAGATGGCTCAAGGCGAAAAATATCGGCGAGAAAATAAGAAGCGACGGGCCCAAGTCCCATCAGTCCAAAAAGGGAACCCCCACCATGGGCGGTATCCTGATAATCATCTCTCTGATGGTTCCCACCATGCTGTGGGCCGATTTCCTGAACAGCTACGTGCTCATCGCCATGATGACGGTGCTTCTCTTCGGGATCATAGGGTTTTACGACGATTACATGAAACTCACCGGGCGCGGCTCCGGCATGGCTGGGTGGACGAAGCTTGGCCTGCAGGTCGGCGTGGGATTGTTGGTGGCCGAAGCTGTGTACATGGTCCAGGGGGGCGCCACAGAGACCACCAGCGTGCATATTCCATTTTTCAAGAATCTGCATCCGGACCTGGGAGTCTTCTATTTGCCCTTTGCGGCTTTGGTTATAGTGGCCTCGGCCAACGCGGTGAACCTCACTGATGGACTGGACGGGCTGGCCATCGGGCCGATATTCATAGCTTTTCTGGTGTACATGGTTTTCTGCTACACCGAGGGGCACGCCGGATTCGCCAAATACCTGAACATTCCCCATATAGGGGAGCTTTCCGAGCTGACGGTCTTTTGCGCGGCGGTGGTGGGCGCGTCCCTGGGGTTCGTCTGGTTCAACTTCTACCCTGCCATGGTGTTTATGGGTAACGTGGGCTCCCAGGCACTGGGCGGGGCGCTGGGCGCGGTGGCCGTGATGGCCAAGCAGGAGGTGGTCCTGGCGCTGGTGGGAGGTATCTTCGTGGTGGAAACTCTTTCTGTGATCATCCAGGTGATTTCTTACAAGAGCACCGGTAAGCGGGTGTTCAAGATGGCGCCCTTGCACCACCATTTCGAGCAACTGGGTTGGCCGGAGCCGCAGGTGATTGTGCGCTTTTGGGTGGCGGCTATAGTGTTGGCGCTTTTCTCTCTTAGCACTCTGAAACTCAGATGATGGGAATGAGCTCTTATTCGGGAATGAAGGCGATAGTTATCGGGCTAGCCAGCTCCGGCGTGGCTGCGGCCAGGCTGCTGCGCGGCAAAGGCGCCATTGTGGATGTCACAGACTCCAAGCCCCGAGAGCTGCTGGAGGAGCGGATAGTCAGTTTGCCGGAAAGGACCGGGCTCTATCTGGGCGGGCACGTGGGAGTGTCGTTGGACCAGTACAGCCTGGCGGTGATAAGTCCAGGCGTGCCATGGGATTCACCATTTGCCAAGACAGTGCGGGACGCTGGCATAGAGATGATTTCCGAGATAGAGCTTGCCAGCCGCCATATCTCCGCGCCAATCATAGCGGTCACCGGCTCCAACGGCAAATCCACCACTACTACGCTCATAGGCAGGATACTGGAAAAACAGGGGAAGGAAGTATTCATTGGGGGCAATCTGGGCAATCCCCTCAGCAACGCCGCCGACCATAATTATGACTGGGTGGTGGCGGAGGTCTCCTCGTTCCAGTTGGAGGGGATAAAAACATTCCGCCCCAGGATCAGCGTCATCACCAACATCACGGCGGATCATCTGGACCGGCACGGGAATATCGAAAATTACGCAAGACTGAAAGCCAGGGTGTTTGAAAATCAAAGTGACGGCGACACAGTGATCATAAACGATAACGACTCAGGTACCACTTTCCTGCGCCAAAAATCCTCCGTCAGGACGTTAAGGTTCGGATCCAAGCTTAACAAGGAGCAGGGGGGCGCGTGGGTGGAAGATGAGGCGGAATATGGCGCCATTCCTGGAGGCGGTTCTATCAAGATATTTGAGTTGAAGGATCTTCTGATTAAAGGCCCTCACAACGTGGAAAACACCCTGGCCGCCACCTTGGTGGGCCTTGCCGCCGGAGCCGGTCCGGAGGTCATAGCGGAAGCCATCTGCTCCTTTCGCGGTCTGCCCCACAGGATGGAACTGGTGGGTGAAGTCAACGGTGTGAAGTTCTATAACGATTCGAAGGGAACCAACGTGGACGCCACGCTGAAGTCCCTGGCCGGGTTTGATGGCGATGTGGCCCTTATAGCGGGTGGCTCCTCCAAGGGGGGCGATTTCGGTCCTCTAGCCGAAGAGATAACAAAACGGGCCAAGGGTGTGGCCCTGATAGGGGAGACGGCTCCCCAAATAGAAAAGGCGCTGGGGGATTATTCCCCAAAGGTAACAGTGAAAACCATGGAAGGGGCGGTGGCCGCCGCCGCGTCTTGGCTTTCGTCGGGGGACTCGGTGTTGCTATCCCCGGCGTGCGCCAGCTTTGACATGTACAAAAACTTCGAGGACCGGGGCGATACGTTCCGCAGGGCCGTGGCCGCGTTGGAGAAAAGATAAAGATGCCTGTAAAACGAAGACCCGACTATTGGATCATCTTCTGCGCACTGGCGCTGACGGCGATAGGCATAGTCATGATATTCTCCAGTTCAGCGGTGCTGGCGGGGCAAAAACATGGAGACGCATACTATTATCTGAAGCGCCAGGGAACCTGGGCGGGCCTGGGAATCGTGGTGATGCTATTCATGATGACCATAGACTACCGCTCCTTGGCCAGATGGGCATACCCCCTATACTTCATCACCGCCGCGCTCCTGGCCGCGGTGCTGATCCCCGGCGTGGGGCGGACGGTGAACGGGGCCACACGATGGATCGCGGTGGGTTCCCTGACCTTCCAGCCATCGGAGTTCGCCAAGCTGGCCCTGGTCATTTTCTTTGCCGCCATCTTGTCCCGGAAGGGGGAGGAGGGAAAGCTCGGCGATTTTTTCGGCACATTCGCTCCCCTCCTCGCCTCCCTTGGATTCTTCTTTGCGCTGATCCAGTTACAGCCGGACCTGGGCACCGCCTTGACCATTGCGCTGATCATTATGCTGATGTTTCTGGCCGCAGGGGTGCGGCTGATACACCTTGCCGGAGCGGCGCTGGTGATGGCCCCGATTCTGGCCATCTCCATGCTCACGGTGGACTACAGGCGAAGGCGACTGCTCACCTTTCTGGATCCGTGGGAGGATTCCCTCGATTCCGGATACCAGATTATTCAGTCATTCATCGCCCTCTCCAATGGTGGAACATGGGGTGTCGGACTGGGGGAGAGCCAACAGAAGCTTTTCTACCTGCCGGAGCCCCACACAGACTTCATATTCTCCATTCTCGGCGAGGAGTTGGGATTTGTGGGGGCCATCAGCGTCCTTATCCTGTTCGGTGTACTGGTGTGGCGGGGATTCAAGACGGGGCTCAATTCGCCAGAGCGTTTTGGCGGGTTGCTGGCGCTGGGGATTACCTTTGCCGTGGCGACACAAGCATTTATCAATGTGGCAGTGACGCTGGGGATGCTTCCCACCAAGGGGATTCCTCTTCCGTTTATCAGCCTGGGAGGTTCTTCGCTGGTGATGTGGCTGGCCAGCGCGGGGCTTTTGGCCAACGTATCGGAACACACGACATGAGCATGGATATATATGACATGAAATTGATTATTACCGGCGGCGGAACCGGGGGGCACATTTACCCGGGAGTGGCCGTGGCGCGTGAACTTGCGGCCCGCGGGGATGAACATCATGTCTTGTGGGTGGGGGCCCGTCGCGGGCTGGAATCCTCCATAGTGCCGAAGGAGGGGATACCATTTCTGCCGCTGAAGGTGACATCCCTCAAAGGAATGGGATTCTTCTATCGCATTGGCTCACTGGTCAACCTGGCCAAGGCTTTTACCCAGTCGGTGGGAATCATATCCAGGGAAAAGCCGGACGCCGTGCTGGGCGTTGGCGGATATGCCAGTGGACCCATGGGATTGGCGGCGATATTCATGCGTCGACCCCTTGCCCTGGCGGAGCAGAACGCATCTCCCGGCTTCACAAACCGTTGGTTGGCGAAAGGCGCCTCCATGGTGTTCACAAGTTGGCCCGGTTCCGAAGTCCACTTCCCAGAGGGGAAAACGGTCATGGCGGGAAACCCTGTGCGAAACGAATTCGTCAGGGCAAACCATGTAAAGGCCGATAGCCGGTTTGTGGCGCTTGTCATTGGCGGCAGCCAGGGCGCCGCGCCTCTCAACAAGGCTATGGTGGATGCGGCGGAAAACCTGGCGCCTTTGGCGGAGCGGATACGCATTATCCACCAGACAGGTGAAAGAGACCTGAAGATGGTGAATGAAGCGGTGGCCAAATCTGATTTGGACTGGGAGACGGCTGCCTATTTCAGCGACGTGGCGCAAAGGATCGCCGGGGCGGACCTGGTGATTTCCCGGGCCGGAGCAGGCGCCGTTAGCGAGATATGCGTGGTGGGAAGGGCTGCGGTCTACATCCCATTTCCCCAGGCGGCCGACGACCATCAGACAAAAAACGCCCTGCCCGCCGTCCGTGAACAGGCGGCGATCATGATAAATCAAAGCGAGCTGACCGGCGAAAAGCTGGCGGAGATTATTATAGGACTGGAAGGTGACAGGGAAAGAACAAAAGCCATGGGCGACCGCGCCAGAGCGCTGGGCAGACCCAGGGCAGCGCAGATGATAGTGGACAAGATACTGGCCATGGTCAAGGAGGCGGCATGAAGTTCGGAAGGACAAAAAAGCTCCACTTCATAGGAATCGGTGGATCCGGCATGAGTGGCATCTCGGAGATATTGCTGAACATGGGCTATGCCGTATCAGGGTCCGACCTGGCGGAATCGGCGGCGGTGCGTCATCTGCGAAGCCAGGGCGCCCAGGTGGCTCTGGGCCATGCCGCCGGGAATGTGGGAGACGCCGATGTGGTGGTGATCTCATCCGCGGTAAGGCCCGACAATCCGGAGATCGTGGAGGCCCGCAGAAAATTCATCCCGGTGATTCCCAGGGCGCAAATGCTAGCGGAACTGATGCGCATGAAGCATTCCGTGGCGGTGGCCGGCAGCCATGGCAAGACCACAACCACATCAATGGCCGCCGCGGTGCTCTCCAAGGGGGGACTGGACCCAACAATTATCATCGGTGGCCGGGTGGACAGGTTCGGCTCCGGCGCGCGGCTGGGCAAGGGGGACTTCCTGGTGGCGGAGGCCGACGAAAGCGATGGGTCGTTTCTGCGGTTGTTTCCCACGGTGGCGGTGGTGACGAACATCGACGCGGAGCATCTGGACCACTACAGGTCCTTCGGCGCGGTGAAGGAAGCGTTTGTGGAGTTTGTGAACAAGCCGCCCTTCTATGGCGCGGCGATTCTCTGCCTGGACGATCCGCCCATACAGGAGATCATCCCCAGGGTGGAGCGCAGGTTCCGCACATTCGGTATCAGCGCCGCGGCTGACATTATCGCCAGTGGCATGGAATACTCAGCTTTTGGCTCTGCTTTTGATGTGAATGTCAGTGGGGAGAAGATTGGCCGGGCGTCAATCAACATGCCGGGAGCGCACAATGTATATAACGCTCTGGCGGCCATAGCGGTGGGACTGGAGCTGGAGATGGATCCGAAAACGGCCATTGACGCGCTATCCGGTTTCTCCGGGGTGGAGCGCAGATGCCAGTTAAAAGGCGAGCGCGATGGCGTGATGGTAATCGACGATTATGGGCATCACCCCAGCGAGATTAAGGCGACCCTGCGTGGATTGAAGACCGGATTTCCGGAAAAGAAGCTAATCGTGATATTCCAGCCGCACCGCTATTCGCGGACCAAAAACCACCTGTCCGATTTCGGCAAGGCGTTTTATGACGCGGATGAACTGGTGGTAACGGAAATATACGCCGCCAGCGAAGAGCCTATCGAGGGAGTGCGCGGCGAATTGGTGGCGGAGGAAGCCAGGGCTCATGGCGCACGATCGGTGACGTTCATTGCGGACATCAAGAATGTGCCGGCTCATCTTGCCCAAGTGGCAAAGGCTGGGGACATGGTCATCACCCTGGGAGCCGGGAGCGTTGTCAGGGTAGGGGAATGGTTCATCGGCGGAAATGATAAAGATAGCTAGGGAAGAGCCGTTATGGAAAAGGACAACCTTCAGGATCGGCGGACCGGCGCAAACGCTTGCGCAACCGGAAAGCATGCAGGAGCTTTGCACGCTCATGCGGTCGGGGGAAGTCCATTTGATTCTGGGCGGCGGAGCGAACCTGTTGGTATCCGATGCGGGAGTGCGGGGGATGGTCCTTGCGCTGGGTCCGGAGTTTGGCCTGATGGAGATAAAAGCCGGAAGCGAGGGATTGGCGCGAGTGGAGGCGGGCGCCGCCATGGGGCTCACCCGGCTGGCCGGGATGGCTATGAAAAGTTCGCTATCCGGTCTGGAGTTCGGGTTCGGCATCCCTGGGCTGTTGGGCGGGGCATTGCGGATGAACGCCGGCGCGCGGGGAGGGGAGATAAAGGACATAACCGAATCGATCAGTGTTGTTACGAAGGAGGGGAGGCTGGAGAGGATCATGGCCCGCGACGCAGGATTTGGATACCGCTCCTCGGCCTTTCCGGAGGGGTGTGTCATCACGGGGGCCACATTGCTATTGCGGGAGGGGAGCGGCGACCGGATCCACTCCACCATGCGGGCCGGGTATCTGGAGCGCAAGGCGTCCCAGCCACTGGATCTGCCCAGCGCCGGGTCGGTGTTCAGGAATCCTCCCGGGGATTTTGCTGGCAGGCTTATAGAAACGTGCGGCCTGAAGGGGGAGAGGATCGGAGACGCTATGGTCTCGCCCAGGCATGCCAATTTCATCGTGAACATGGGCGCCGCTTTGGCGAACGATGTATACCGGCTGATGCGGCTGGTGGAGAAAAGAGTGTCGGGACAATCCGGCGTGAAGCTGGAACGGGAAATAAAGCTGGCGGGCGTATTCGATGAGGAATGAGACGTTGGAAAGACTGAAAGAGATGAAGGTGGGAGTCCTGCTGGGTGGATTGTCTAACGAGCGGGAGGTGAGCCTGAATACCGGCCGGGCTGTGATCGACTCGCTAAAGCGGATGGGTGTGGACTGCCTGGAAATCGACGCGGGGCGCGATCTGGCGCAACGCCTTGTTGAGGAGAAGATAGACCTGGCGTTCATCGCCCTGCATGGCAGGTATGGCGAAGATGGATGTGTGCAGGGGCTTTTGGAGCTTATGGGGATTCCATACACTGGTTCCACGGTGGCGGCCAGCGCCATGGCCATGAGCAAGAGGTTGTCCAAGGTATTCGCCGAGGCGGTGGGGATTCCCACGCCGCCATATATGGTGGTCCGGAGAAAAGAATCTAAGACCGATAGCGTGGGGGCGCAGATGAAACCACCGGTGGTGGTGAAACCGGCGAACGGTGGATCCTCGGTAAACGTTTCCATATGCCGGGAGGCTGCCGAGATCGCACCAGCCATCGAGCGGGCGCTTACGGAAGATACGGAAGCCATGGTGGAGGAGTTTGTGGCGGGGCCGCTGCTCACCGTGGGTGTGGTGGGCGATCTGGCGCTGCCGGCTATAGAAATAGAAACGATAGAAGGCTTTTACGACTACAAGAGCAAGTACACACCGGGCAACACTGTATATCATCTGCCCGCCAGGCTTCCCCAGACGACGTTGGTCGAGGCGGCCCAAATGGCGCTGAGGGCTCACCGTGCCCTTGGGTGCCGGGGGCAGACCAGGTCCGATTTCATCGTGGGGCCTGGAGGCAAGGTCTGGTTTATAGAACTGAACACGATTCCCGGCATGACGCAAACCTCTCTTTTGCCTAAAGCCGCTGCTCACGCCGGAATATCGTTCGACGAACTGGTGCTCGATATCTGCGGCGAGTCTTTGGCGGAGGATTCAATATCATGAGCAAAAGTAAAATGTGTAAATGGATAGTGGTCATGGTGGCGCTGGGAGTGGCGGTGACCATGGGCTGGCCGGCGATGTCGGCCAAGGCCGGGATCGGCCAGGACGCGGCCAGGGAATATTTCATATTGAGGGAAATACATCTTGATGGTCTTGTCACGGTGTCGGAAAAGGATGTGACTGACCTGTTGTCGTTGCGCTCCGGGACCAGCATATTCAACGTGGACCTGGAAGAGGCGGGCCGCAGGCTGGAAGGGCATCCGCTGGTGGAGTCGGTGGAAATAAGACGTCAGTTTCCATCCACCCTGTATGTGAAGGTGACCGAACGCCGGCCCCAATTTGTGCTGAGGACCGGCAGGAAGCTGTGGCTGGTCGACAAGACCGGTGTTGCGATTTCCGAAGCGGGGGAAAACTCCGATACCAGAGGATATGCGGTGATAACGGAACAAAGAACAGACGGGATAAAAATAACACCAGGAATGAAACTGACCGTGAACGATCTGCACCGCCTGGTGGCGGCGGCGTACCGATTAAAGGACTACCGGCTTTTTGGAAAACATGAGTTCGCCGGGCTGGGATCCTATGACAAGCAGAGGGTGGCCGCCCGGTTCGCGGGGACGAATACAGTGGTGACCGCCCTGAAGGAAGGATGGACCGACGAGATGGATCGGCTGTTGACCGTGGATTACATCTTGCGCGGCAAGGAGTCTGAAGTTCTCATCATAGACCTTTCCTTTCCCAACAAGGTGGTGGTCAAGCATGCCGAAAGCGATGAAGA
Organism: Nitrospinota bacterium; assembly: GCA_029881335.1. Classification (GTDB taxonomy): domain Bacteria; phylum Nitrospinota_A; class UBA7883; order UBA7883; family UBA7883; genus JAOUMU01. The sequence goes on from JAOUMU010000033.1 coordinate 11,517, forward strand.
AATGGTGGGAGTGAACTGATCATGGCTAACAATAAAAATATCGTGGTAGGGCTGGACATAGGAACCACAAAGATATGCTGCGTTATGGCGGAAACCGGGGGCGACGAGCCGGAGATCATCGGCCTGGGCTCCCACCCATCCAGGGGTATGCGCAAAGGGGTGGTGGTGAATATAGACGCCACCGTGGACTCCATAAAGCGCGCGGTGGAAGAGGCGGAGCTGATGGCCGGGATAGAAGTGGACTCTGTGTATGTGGGGATGGCAGGAGCCCATATTAGCGGCTTCAACAGTCATGGCGTCATCGCCGCCAGGGGCCATGAAGTGACCCGGCAGGATATGGAAAAGGCGCTGGAGGCGGCCCGTACGGTGAACGTGCCGCTGGACCGGGAGATCATCCATGTGATTCCACAGGAATACATAGTGGATGGCCAGGACGGCATTCTGGATCCGGAAGGGATAAACGGCGTTCGGCTGGAAGCCAAGGCCCACATTATTACGGCCTCTGTGACATCCGTCCAGAACATCATCCGGTCTGTGAACCGGGCAGGGCTGGAGGTGGAGGATCTGGTGGTGGAGCAGCTGGCAGCGTCTGAAGCTGTGCTGGACCGGGACGAAAAGGAACTGGGTGTGGCGCTGGTGGACTTGGGGGGCGGCACCTGCGACATAGCCGTGTATTTAAACGGCGCCATCCGTGGCACATCGGTGGTCCCGCTTGGGGGGGGGCACATCACAAATGATGTGGCCATCGGGCTGAGAACGCCTAACCACGAGGCGGAAAAGATAAAGCGCCAGTGCGGGTGCGCCACGGCGGCCATGGTCCCCGACGACGAGTCTCTGGAAGTTCCGGGAGTGGGAGGTCGTGAGTCTAGAATGCTTTCGCGCAGGGTGCTGGCGGATATCATAGAGCCGAGGATGACGGAGATGTTCACCATGATCCGTGACGAATTGGAGCGCTCAGGTTTCAATCAGAGAAAGAAGATCGCTTCCGGCATGGTGCTCACGGGGGGCTCGGCGGTGATGCAGGGGACCTGCGAGCTGGCCGAGGCCATCTTCGACATGCCCGTGAGGCTGGGGACACCCATAGAGATCGGGGGACTGGTGGATCTGGTGAATGGAACGGTGTACGCCACCCCGGTGGGGCTGGTGGTGTATGGGCACAGGCAGATGAAGCTGGGCCAGGGGAAAAAGCGCAATGGAAGGGGGCCGATCAACAAGGCATTCGGAAGGATGTGGGGATGGGCCGCTGAGTTAATGGGAAGTTAGGAATAAAAGCAGTTTTATTTTAAGGGAGGCATATTATGACCGAATTTATCGACCAAAAGGAAGGACAGGTGTTCTTCGACTACACAGACGAGCCTGGTAACGCCGGATACCAGGCGGTGATCAAGGTGATCGGCGCCGGGGGCGGAGGTGGCAACGCCGTGGCCACCATGTTCCGCGATGGCGTGGCAGGTGTGGAGTTTATCGTGGCCAACACCGACGCCCAGGCCTTGCGACGCTCTCCGGTGCCATGCAAGCTGCAGATCGGCAAGGAGATAACCAAGGGACTGGGAGCGGGTGGACGGCCGGAAGTGGGCAAGGCCGCCGCTCTGGAGGACTCGGAAGTGTTGCGGATGAAGATCGAAGGCGCGGACATGGTGTTCATCACCGCCGGCATGGGCGGGGGCACCGGCACCGGGGCTGCGCCGGTGATCGCGTCTATCGCCAAGGAGATGGGGGCGCTCACAGTGGGTGTGGTGACCAAGCCATTTAACTTTGAAGGGAGAAGGCGCAGCCTGCATGCCCTGGAGGGGATCGCCGAGTTCCGCAAGCATGTGGACACCTTGATCACGGTCCCCAACCAGCAGTTGCTGGCGTATGTGGGAAAGAAAAAGCCTGCCACCGAGGCCTTTAACATCGCCGATGGCATCTTGGCAAGAGCGGTGAAAGGGATATCGGAGCTGATCACCGTGGACGGGCTGGTGAACCTGGATTTCGCCGATGTGCGGACCATCATGAGCGCCCGCGGAATGGCGCTGATGGGCACCGGCGAGGGGAAAGGGGAGAATCGCGCAATGGAGGCGGCTCATAACGCTATCAACAGCCCGTTGCTGGAGGATTCCTCCATCGAAGGCGCCAAGAGCATCCTGATCAACATCACGGGTGGTACAGAAATGGCCCTGTCGGAGATCGACGAGGCGGCCAGCCATATAACCGAAAACGCGGATCCGGACGCGGAAGTTATTTTCGGCGCGGTAATAGATCCGGCGCTGACCGATTCCGTACGCGTGACTGTGATCGCCACCGGATTCAAATCCGGCAGCGACAAGAACAGGGTTTCCGACATTCGTGTCCGCGAGAGCCAGATACACCAGGACCGGAAGGAAAAAATCCGATCCCTGATTTCCGAGAAGCTGGTGGTCAATCCGGAGCCGTCATCCGGGGCGCCCAGATTCGTGGAGAAGTCTCAGAAAAGCCGGGGTTTTTTCGGATTGCGGCAGGTGCGCAGCGAGGCTATCCAGCCGGATGAGGATCTGGATATCCCCACGTTCATTCGCAAACACGCCGATTAAGCAAATGAGAGGGAAAATATGAACAGGAATATGATAGAAAGAGCCAGAGAGGCTACCAACGCCCAGTTGCGAAAGAGCAACCTGGCCCTGCGCAAGAACCTAAAACGTGTTATAGAATGCTCTTCGGACAACGAAAAGGTCCAGGAGAGGATGGACGACTACGAGGCTTTGGTCTTCGAGGCGGAATCGCTCAAGGAGATGTTCGATTCAATGATCATCCAGGGGAGGCGGATTTTCGAAGTTCAATTCATCACTGTGGTTCTGGAGCAGGGGCATATAAACATGTATCCGGAAGAATACAAAAAGAAAGGGAAGAGCATCTTCCTGGAGTCGAAAAACATTTTTTTCGCCCCAGCCATCACTATCGCCCTGCATTTTCCCGAGATACCGCAAGTGGTTTTGCGGGGACGGCTGAAGGAAGGGAACGAATTCTTTTTTCCGGGAGTCGCGGCCGGCATCCACTCCGAAGCCATGATACCTCTTCAGACTCCGGACGGGACTCTCACCGGAGCTCTAAGCTTTGGCAGCAAAGAGCCTCAACGGTTCATGGAGGGGTATGGCCCCAGGTTCCTCGACAGGTTGGGCCGGCTGGTGAGCCTTAAGATGGAGGTGTTCCGGGCGGAAAAAATGGCAGCTAAAGCGTCCTGACTCCCACCGCCAAAACCTGGCGTTAATGGTATCATGGCGACATGATAAGCTCGTTTAAGACGAAAGAGGAGACTCTTCTGGCAGGTGGCGCGCCTGTGGCCCAAATTGTCCGCGCGGCGGGCTCCCCTGTTTACATATATGACGCGGAAGTCATGCGGCGCCAATACACGCGCCTGGCAAAGGCTCTTCCCAGGGGATTTCGTCTCTTCTATTCCATAAAAGCCAATCCAAACCTTTCCGTGGTCAAGGTGTTTAAAAAGCTGGGCGCCGGCGCGGAGGCCGCCTCGTCCCACGAGGTTATGACCGCCATAAAAGCCGGAGTCCCCCGCGGCGCCATCGCATACGCAGGGCCGGGAAAGAGTGATTCGGAGATAGAGCTTGCCGTCGACCACAGGATAGGCGCCATCAACGTGGAGTCGGTTACGGAGTTCGATCGAATCGTCGCGGCCGCTGGTAAGACGGGCAAATTAGCCAACGTCGCTATCCGGTTGAATCTGGATTACACACACGATGACGGCGCCGGGGGGCATGTGATGGCGGGGGGGCCGCGCAAGTTCGGTGTGGACCCGGATATGGCGGAGGATCTGGCCAAAAGAGCGATGAAGGAAAAGTGGGTTCGGTTTGTGGGATTCCACCTCTTCCCCGGCACTGGGATCATGAATCCCCAAATCCTGGCTGGGGCGCACAACGCGCTGGCCGTTTACGCATTGCGTCTTGCGGAAAAGCTCCAGACCCGAATAGGCTATTTAAACTTCGGCGGGGGCCTTGGTATCCCATACAAAGATGGCGAACCGGAGCTTGATATACACGCCGCAACCGCGGGGATTAAAGCAATAGCAAAAGAACTCCGACGGTCGAAGTGGTTCCAGGATGTCATGTTCGTGATGGAGCCGGGGCGCTACCTGGTAGGCCCATCGGGGGTGTACGTCTCCACGATAATAGATGTAAAAACTTCGCGTGGCAAGACTTACGTAATCACCGATGGGGGGATACATCACGCGCTCATCCCCATAGTTATGAATAAAAGTTTCCCCACGGCGCTGGTGAACAGGATGGGGCAAAAGGCCGATACCCAGGTCCGGGTGGGGGGGCCTCTTTGCGCCACGCCGGATCAGTTCTCCCGCGAGATCATGATTCCCGCCCCCAGGATGGGGGACCTATTGGGCATATTCAATTCCGGAGCCTATGGATACAGCGCGTCGATGCTCGGATTTTTATCCCACACCGCCCCGGCGGAAGCGCTGGTGGATGATGGCCGGGTATATATCATCAGGGAGCGGCAGGCTCCGGTGATGGGTGTGAAAAAGCGGCTGAAGATATAGCCATTGTGCAATTCCGGCTTTTGAATTTCCCCCGTTCGCGCAATAATTGACCGATGAAGGATTATCTTCCGCTTTTATACCTCGTCCTTGCCATAACATTGGCGGCAATAGTCACCCGGTGGTTTAACTGGCTGGCGTGGGGGGAGCGGAGGGAGAAGAAATTTCACAGGATGAAAAAGCACAGGGAAATCCTGGATGGAAAGGAAAATGAGAACGACAAAGGACCGGGATCTGACATCCCTGGGGCTTGACGAGATAACTGCGGCGCTGGTCGCCAGAGCCGCCACTCCCGGCGGCAAGGCGGCTTGCGCCTCTCTGGCCCCGGCCCCTGACAAGCAGCAGGCCCAGGCCAGGCTGGAGGAGACAGAGGCCGCGTTGATTCTGGTCACGCAACGGCCGGAGTTCGTCATAGAGGAATGCCAGGAGGTGGAAGCGCCGGTGGCCGCGGCGGAAAAGAAACGCACTCTGCGAGGTGGCCAGTTGCGCCTTATTCTGCCGGTGTTGCGCGCTGGTGAGGCTGTAAGGGACGTTTTCGACAGCATGGAGGAGAAGAAAGAGAAGCTGGCGTCGATCATGATGGAGGTTCCGATGGTTACGGGATTGGCGGAGATGATCGACGAATCTATCGATGAGGAGGGGAACGTGCGAAGCGATGCTACCCCTGCGATCGAAAAGCTGTTTAACACCGTCAACTCCCTGCGCCGCACCATCAGGGAGCGGGCGGAAAAGTTTTTGACCGATCCTGCCGTGGCGCCTCTTCTGCAAGACAGTTTCGTGACCCTGCGCGACAACCGGTTCGTGCTGCCAGTCCGCGCAGAGGAGAAAAGCCGAGTGGATGGGATCATCCACGGCTCCTCCAATTCCGGGCAGACGTATTTTATTGAGCCGAAGGCGCTGGTGGATCTTAATAACCGTCTGCGAACCGCGGAGATCGAACTGGAGGAGGAGATCAACCGGTTTCTGGCGGAATTGACGGTAATGGTGGCGGACGAGGCGGAGGCCATTCGGACGATTTACGCCGCCATATGCAGGCTGGACGCCTTTGTTGCCAGAGCCCGGCTGGCGGCTGATCTCTCGTTGACCAAGCCCCTGTTGGGCCCAGCGCTTGATCTGAAGGACGCGTCCAATCCAGTGATGCTGCTGGAGAGAAAGCAGGTGGTTTCAAACTATGTCCTCATGCCGGAAGGGGCCAGGGCGCTGGTGATCTCCGGCCCGAACACTGGCGGCAAAACTGTGCTGCTGAAGCTGATCGGATTGTGCGCGGCCATGGCGGCCATGGGCCTATTCATCCCGGCGGGGGAAGGCTCTTCGATCCCTTTCTACCGCCGAATATTCGCCGACATAGGGGACAGCCAGTCGCTGGAGGATGATTTGTCCTCCTTTTCCGGGCACATCCTGGCCGTACGCCGAGTCCTGGATCAGTCGGGGCCGGGCTGCCTGGCGCTGTTGGACGAACTGATGATAAACACCGATCCGAAGGAGGGGAGCGCCCTGGCCATGGCCACGCTGGAGGCGCTGGTGGAGAGGGGAACGGACGTGGTGGTGACCACCCACTATCATGACTTAAAGCTTCTGGCCCAGACCGATAATATGTACGCCAACGTTTCCATGGATTTCGATACCAGAACCGCCCGGCCCACCTACCGGTTGATCGCCGGAGCGGCTGGTGAAAGCTCCGCGATATCCGTGGCGGAAAACCTCTCTCTGGACGCGAGAATAATAGTCTCGGCAAAAGCGCATCTGCAAGGAAGCGACGAGCGAACCGAACGTCTGTTGGCTCAACTGCGGGAAAAGAAGGACCAGATGGACCAGGCGGAGCTGGAGATGGCCAGGAGCCTGGAGAGTATGCGGAAGATGAGAGAGGAGACGCAAGCCCTGCGGGACGAGGCTGCCGCCATGAAAGAGGATACCGCCAAGGGATCGAAAGCGAAGATCAGTGCGGATGTCCGCGCCGCCAGGCGTGAGATCGCCCAATTGGTGGAGGAGGCCAGGGCCGCCGCCGGGTCCAGGGAGAAGTTGGCGAGCGCCTCCAGGAAGCTGGCTGACGTGGAGGCTCAGGTGGCAAAAGCCGCCATTCCGGACGCCAGGATCCGGCCGGAGAACCTGAAGGTGGGGGACACGGCATATGTTATTCCGCTTCAGCTAAGAGGAGTGGTTGCCACGGCCGCCTCGGGAGGGAAGATCGAAGTGATTGTGGGAAGGATGAGCGTCACTGTGGGGCTGGAGGAGGTTGTAGGCTTGGGCCGTGAGAAACCGGCCAAAAGCGAGCCTATCCGATGGGAGAAAAAATCCGGTTCCGAAGCCGTGGAGGAGGGAGAGCCATTGGAGATACATCTTCGTGGGATGCGGGCGGAGGCGGCACTGGAGGTGGTGGAGCGCACCCTGGACACGGCCATGGCAAGCAAGTCTCGGCTGGTGCGGATCATCCACGGCAAGGGTACAGGCGCCCTGCGTCAGGCGGTGCGCGAATATCTGGTGACATCGCCTTATGTAAAGGATTTCCGCCTGGGGGAGCCAAGGGAAGGGGGCGAGGGAGCCACTGTGGTGACGTTGCGTTGAGCCTGGGTGAGATGGCGGAAGATGAAGGGAGTCGAACCCTCCTGGGACGTGTTGCGCCCCCGCCTGGATTTGAAGTCCAGCCGCGCCACCGGGCGCGCTCATCTTCCTATATGATATGGGATGATAGATGCACTGAGCGGCGCCGTCAAGGAAGACTGTCCGCGGCGAGAATTATCGTGAATAAGGTGATCGCGAAGAAATGAGCAAACCGAAGCTTCTGGTGGCTGACGACAGCTCTACTGTCCGAAAGGTTTTCGAGCTGGCCTTCGAGATGGAGGGGGTGGAGGTGCTGATCGCCAGCGACGGGAAGAAGGCCCATGATATGGCGTTGGAGAATCCTCCCTCCATGATAATCGCGGATACCGACATGCCCGTCATGGACGGATTCGATTTGTGCCTGGCGTTGAAAAATGATAAACGAACCCGTGATATCCCCGTGTACCTCCTGGCCAGCGCGCTGGTGGAATATAACCAGGAGCGGGCGGACAAGGCTGGAGCGGATGGCAAGCTGGAAAAACCTTTTCGCTCCGAGGAGATGGTTCGCCGCGTACTGTATGTGCTAAGCCAGGGTCCGGCGGTCAAGTCGCCGCTGGAAGAAGCGGATCAGGAAACGGAGGAGGAGGCGTTCGAAGATTTCGGGGATCAGGTGGACTGGCTCCTGGAAAAGGCGGAACAGGAATTGCTGGAGGAGGAAATGGAAAAGATCGGGCCGGCAGTGCAAAAGGCCGTGGCGGAATTAGCGTCCAGCGGCGAACTGGCGCGGATAATGGAGGAGGTGGTGGAGACCGCCGTGGAAAAGAAGTTGGCCGGTGGGGCTCTGGAAGGGGCCGTGGCCCGGGGAGTGGAAGCCGCTGTGGAACGGATGAAACCGGAAATCATGGACCGGATAAACAAATCCGCCAAGGAGGCTACATTGAAAGTGGCCGAAGACCTGGTGAAGAAGACCATCGACCAGATTCGAAAAAGCGGGCGGCCTTAACCCAGGGATGCTAAATGGGCCAGGCTACCTGCGTTCATCACGGCGCCAAACCCCGCCGTGGCGCTATTTCCTGGAAGGCGCCGTAGTATAAACAATACCGTTGGCGGTTTTTGCCTTTTTCACGATTCCTTTTTTCGACATCTGGCTGAGCATGGCGTAGACGGTGGATGAGCCTTTTTCCACTACGTCCTTGTCTACTAAAACGGTTCGGATATCACCCGCGGCCATCGGCTTTGAAGCTGCGGCCAGGAGGTTTAGGATGGAAGTGGTGACGGAGCCGCGCTTGGCTCTTTTGGCTTTTTTAGCCCGAACCGGCTTGGCTGCGGCCACAGAGCGCTTTTGCTTGCTTCCGGCAAAGCTTGCCGACAGCGAAAGAAGCTGCTCAAGCTTGCTTATTTCATTTTGGTGGTTTTTGATTAGACGTTCTATCTCTTTTATGTTGATTAAACCCATTTATGGCTCCTATTAATGTTGCAGTAAATTGCATATAGCTACTTCACCATGTGATATTAGCAATGTTATCGTCTGATGTCGACAAACTTTGGCGGCTTGACCAATCATTCTTTTAGCTAGTATCGGGGAGTCGCTGTAGCATTGGGTTTCATCACTCCGGAAATGTCCAACTTGCCTTTATGAAGTAAGCGATGGCAGAATGTTTCGTATCCATCGAATCAATAAACAGATGAACCCATATGGAGACGTAAAACACTTGGGATCTTGCGCACAGGGCGAATGTACTGATAGGGCCACACGTTACGATGCAGTAAGACATTACGGATATCTCGACGGCGTGCGAGGGGCGGCTGTCTTGCTGGTTATTTTCAGCCATACAAGCAATGAAAAAGCTCACGTAATACCTGGGCTGAGCTTGTCTGGAGCGGGGAAACTGGGTGTGTGGCTTTTTTTTACGCTAAGCGCCTTTCTTCTATGCGCAAGGTTGATAGATATGTTCAGGCTGGATAGGCCGGGATGGAGAGTAATCGCCTCTTATGGAGCCGGGCGTGTGGCGCGGATATTTCCTTTATACATTGTGGTCATCCTGGTGTACTGGTTTTTTGGAAGGGTGGAGGCGGGTGAGGTGGCCCCACATCTTTTGCTATTGGAAGGGAAAAGCATATTCTGGGCTATCCCGGTTGAGTTCAAGTTCTATGCGCTGCTGCCCCTCATCGCATATGCTCTGAGCCGTCTGAGCCCCGCTCCCGCCACGATGGCGGTATTGGTCTTGTTTGTAAATGTGTTGCTCACAGTCATGTTTCCCCTGAAGGACTATCCGCCAAACACGCTGTCGTTCCTGCCATATGTCTCCATCTTCCTTTGGGGTGTTTTAGCGGCGCACTGCGCCCAAGCCGGGATACTGAAGCCGCCGAGAAGGATGAGCAGCATTATACTCATCATATGTTTGGTCCTTACTCTCCCCACGGCGGGCAACTTCGTCCTGTTGATTCTCGGCGGCGCTGCGCTTCCTGCAAGCGAATTTCACTTTCTGGGTCCCCTCCAGGGCCTGCTCAGTTCTTTGCTAATACTTCACGGCCTGACTGTGCCATGGCTGCGGCGTGGTTTCGAGAATCGCGTGGTTATGTACACCGGAAAGATCAGCTTCAGTATGTATTTATGGCATATTCTTTTACTGGAAAAAGCGCTCCAAGCGACATGGCTGCCACTTGGTTTGAAGGGGATTGCCACCCTGACTGTCTCCTTCATTCTGTCGGTGGCCACGTATGCTCTGATTGAAAAACCAGGAATATCATTTGGGCACAGGTTGGGCGCCAGGATATTGGCAGGTGGAGAAGTTGTCAAACCGGAGATGGCGCGAGCTGCTCCCGGTCCGGAGCCATCTTGATTCAGCAATTACGTAATGCTGTTAATCCACATCATTTTCCGCAGGTATGTCCGATGGCCGGAATCTTGAGCGGAGAGAGAGTAATCCGGAAAAGAGAATCAGGATCATGGCTGAAATCCCGCTTATGATCAGACCGGTTCGGAATCCCTCCGGTGTGTAGCGCATAACAACGGTTCGCTTCCCCCCTGGCGGCAAGTACACAGCGCGGAAAACGTAGTTAGCCTGATATATCTCCATCTTCTTTTCGTCCAGATACGCCTCCCATCCTGGGAAGTAGGAGTCTGTCATATAAAGATATGAAGGAGATTGCGTGGCGGGAACATTGAAATGGTATTCGTGATTGGAGACTCGAATGTACTCAACGGGAGTAGGCCCGATTTTTGCTGGATTCTGAATATCCGGCCCTCCTTCGACAAGCATGTCCGAGCGGGGATCGAATTCTTGGGAAGTGATGTATACAAGAGCTTCCTTTTCCCTCTTCACTTGTTTGGTGTTTTTTTCTTCTCCAGGTATTATGAACATAAACACAAAGCCGAAGTGGTCCGCGTTCTTGATAAATTCAGCGATTTTAGGATCCGGTTTATTTGGAACCACTCCCTGCTCCACTTGACTGATAACGCTCTGTAAAGAAGTGGCGCCATGAGAGAGGTAAGCCCTTGGCAGTCGGTCCATATTCTCGTATATCGTCACTCCCTCATCATTCCATACTTTCTGATATTTTGACATGGAGGCTAGTATTTCTTCTGGCCAGGGTGTTGACGTGGCTACATGAAGTACGTTCATCGCGTCGATGAGGGGTTTGCCCACAACCTTGGGATCTGAGAAGGGAACCACGCCGGTGATGGGATTGATTGGGGAGTCAGGATCCAGAGCTTTCATTAGAATGTAGCTACGAACTGGCGCGACAGACTTGACCCTTATACCCGCGTCCGGCACTCCCAGGGTGGAGATGACTCCTCCTGGCAGAAAGTTATCCGGACCCGTTCTGATGATTCTTCCGTCATCGACATGTTCCCTGAGCCAACTTGTGGTTTTGGTGTCAGGATAAATATATTTTTCTTTTATTGTCGGATTGAAGCCAATTCCGTAATAGGCAAGATTTATCAATACAGCTGTGGAAACCAATGCTTTATTCTCCAGTAAGGCAGGCCTCCGGAAAAAGAGCAACGACAGCAGGGAGAGCAATAGAGCCCCAGCTATTTCCGCTTTATGATATTTGATGAAAAATGACATTGGGATGTTCATGCTTGGCACTTGTCCACCACCAGCCTTCATCTGCTCGTAAATGCTGTGCACTGAAAGATATCCTGTCTCATTTACGATATATTCATATGCTGGTACGGGAGCAATATATAGGATAATCAAAAGCGTTGTACATGTCGCAACCATCAATGTTGGAAACCAGGCCATACGCCATGGCGCCACACCCCCTTTTCGCGCTATTTCCCGCAGATTGTCAATGCTGAACGATACTAGCAATGAGCCGAAAAAGCTGAAGATATATAGAAGCCTCACCGTTCCTGATCCAGGTACGAAAAAATTAAATATCTGGCAAAAGGGTGGTACGAATGCAAAAGAAAGAAATGCGACAACAAGTATCGCAAGAAATACCTTCTCTCTCAGATTTTTAGTGATGAACAACAGCGCGCCCAAAAGGCTTAGCTGAAAATAACCCAGAAAAGAATTCCACTCTACATAGCTGAAAGGCGACCAAAAGGCGTGATGCGCCCCGGACCCAAAACCGTATGGGAATATGGCGGAAAGAAATATTGTTATATGGTATGGAAAGAAATTCCGGAAATAGGTGTAGGAAATCGCGTATTCCATTTCATTTAGAAACATTTGCGGATTCAGGAACGCCAATTCACTTGTTCTGAAGCTATGTGAAAGAGCATATACCATAGGTAAGGTCATCACCATGGCCAGGGATATTCCCAGCCCGCAACAAAACAGGAGAAATTCCATTGCTCGGCGTGTTCTGATCCGCAATGCCAGTGATTCCTCTCTCAGCCAAAAAACATGCGCAAACTGATAAATCGTAAAAAATACCAGTATGTACGAGATAGGCTTTGGGTTTCGTGACATCACGACAAGCGCCACCGTCAACGCGCCGCATACCAACAGCCAACCATCCTTTTCGCGAGCGTATTGCCTGTAGAGAAGAAACAGTAGCGGCATGAAGGCGTAAGCGTCCATGAAAGAAATAAATTCCAGAAATGTCACGGCATGGCCGCATAGCATCAACGTAATCGCGCCAGCCAGAGAGGCTGTGCGGCTGGATTTGAAATCGCGCGCAAGAAAAAAGAAAAACACTCCGGCAAGCCAGGCGGTCAGCATGATGCGCATATTTGTGGCAAGGAAAATGGATACCCCGGGGATAAGGTAGAAAATATTAAGTGGGTGAAACAGGGAAAATGTGACATCACCCAGCTGCGTATACCCCGCCAACTGAGAATCATTCCATAACGGCAATTCTCCTGCCTTTATCATTCTCACGTTAAAATCAATAGCCGGCAGGTATGTGAATACGGGATCTGACAGGTCCGGATTGCCAGGTCGGCTTATCACGGGCCCCAGGGTCGTTCTATCCCCCAGCCATGCCAGCTTGCGGAGATAGGGATTGTCCGGCATCTGTTCTCGCAAGTCTGGCCGCGAGTGCCACGGCTGATACCAGTGGTTGATAATATCAGCGGGTAGATACAGGTAACCCAGGAGGAAGAACTTGAAGTAGAAAAGAACAAACGCAAGTGTAAGCAAGGCCAAGGATTTTCGCTCTTCCCTTATGGAGGCGATAACCCGGCTGGGTATTGACCTGCTTGGTATTGAGTCTTGAATGTTTTCAGAATCCATGCTACTTTTCAATTAGTCGATTATTCTGAGTCCAGAGCATATTTGTTCCATAGATGAGAGACAAGGACATTGAATCGTCCATTCTATGGAGACGAATGCTGTAAATCAATCCTATTTATATCCAGGGATCGAGTGAGCGTTCAGAATTTACAAGATAGATCCATTCCATGCCCTGACAGTGCTGTTGCCTTTACTCTTTCCCTTTCGTTTGGTGTATAATGCCTTTTGTTTGAGCCTCGTACCTGGATTCTTCATAAATTGCTGAGTATCCCAATCAACCCATGAAAAGTTACCTTCTGCTGAAGATTAGAATAGCGTTATCGTTGATCTTCAAGCGAAAAATATCCTTGCGTAAGATATATAACGCTGCAAAGTGCCATATATCATATTGGTTGAAAAGGCCGAAAAGTGGCCGCTCGCCTTTTATCATGTTTTTCGAAACATGGAATGAATGCAATCTGCGATGCGTGGCATGCAGGTCCATGGAAGGGGCCATCTTCAACCAGAATCCTGAAGGTGATGGATCGTCGGTTCCAAAAGGTAAGCTTCCTATTGAAACATATGAGCATATGATCAGAGAGGTGGCGGACGACCTTCTCTTGGCCGTGCTTTATGTCAACGGAGAGCCGCTGTTATACAAGGACATTTACCGCGCTTTGAAGCTGACGACAGACCTGGGGGTGGCCACGATGATATCCACCAACGCAATGCCCCTGACAGAGCAAAACGCCGAAAAACTTCTTGATAGTGGAGTGGATTTCATAAAGATAGCGGTGAGCGGGTTTACTCAAGAGACCTATTCTATCTATCACCGCAATGGGAATGTGGACAGGGTGAAGGAAAACATTGTTCGGCTTGTGAAAATGAACCGTGAAAAAGGCCGATCACTGATAATGGTCGATTACATAGTATTCAGACACAATGACCACGAAATCGACCTGTTTCAAGCTTTTTGCCGGGAGATGGGGATTCTTTTCAACATCCGCCACGGAATCACCCAGGACCAGGAAGGGATTGAGCATTTGAATGGAAAAGGATTGGAACCTGAAAAATCGCTGTGCGACTGGTTGTGGAAGATATTGGTGGTCAACTGGAACGGCAGCCTGCTCCCCTGTTGCGAATATGCGACATGGAATGGGAATAGTGGATACCCCGTTTATTCACCTGGCGCCGATAGCCTGCTTGAAGCTTGGAATGGGCCCCAGATCCAGGCATACAGAAAGGCCCATATAAGTGGGGGCAGGCAGGTCATTCCGCGCTGCCAGGATTGTCATTATAAAGGGACCGGACTTCAGGCATGATCATGGGTGGGCCTGTCCACTTTCATCATCAAAAATACCGCATAGAGGGCCAACCCAACCAAAGCGACGATGCTTATAATCGCCCCAGTGTAAAATCCCTCCGGTGTGTAGCGCATCAACACAGTCCGCTCCATGCCCGGAGGCAGATGAACGGCGCGAAAGGCGTAGTTTGCACGATATATTTTGGTTGGGACGCCATCGATGAACGCTTCCCAGCCTGGGAAATAGGAATCCGCTAAATACAAATACGCGGCGCTGGTGGTGGCAGGAATGTGGAAAGCATATTCGTAATTGCTGACCTTTTTCCATTGGACCTTTTCGGGATCTGTTTTTTGCGGATTAGAAAGGCTAATCCCCCCCTCCACCAGTGTCATGGTCCTTGGGTTGAATCCATCCATGGAAAGGAAGGCCAATGAGTCGCTGTCAGAAGTCGATAGGCCGCTAGATAGTTTAGGGGCCAAATTCCTCAAGCCCTTTACGCGCTCCAGCGAGTGCGCAAAGGCATCGGCGTTGTTATCAGCCACATACCGTTCAATGTCACCACGGCCTACTGTGTTGAATAGCAGACATGCCCTTGGCATGGCCCTTTGGTTTTCATAAATCACCAGCCCCTCACTGCTCCACACCATATCGTACCATGGCATTTTCGCAAGCGATTCTCTTGTCCATGGCGTTGTCGTCGCAATATAACGGATCGCCATGGCGTCCACCATCCCTGCCCCGGCATACTCCGGCTTTGTGAACGGCGCCACACCTGTTATCACATTCGTTATAGCCTCAGGATCCAGCGAACTGAAAAGCTGGTAATTACGGATGGGCGCAACGGATTTTACTCCTATGCCCGCGTCGGGTAGGCCTAATACCGAGATTACACCACCACTCAAAACGTTATTGGCTCCCGAACGGAATATACGGCCATCTCCAATATTTTCCCTAAGCCATTTTGTGGAGCCTGTATCGCGATATATTATTCTTTCACTAATGGTAGGGTTGAATCCAATGCCAAAATAAGCAAGATTCAAGAATAAAAAGGTGATGGTCCTTCCCTCATGGGTAGCCAAGGAGGGATAGCGCAGCAGCAAAATTGTCCCCAGGCAAAACACAAGGGAGCAAAAAGCATGGAGGATGTGGAAAATAATGAACCTATCCTTTGGCGCCTCGGAAAAAGGAGATTGACTTCCTCCCCGCTTCATCTGCTCATAGAGACCGTGGACGCCAAAGTAGCCGCTCTTGTTGACCACAAAATCATATGTGGTGTCTGGGGCCAAGAGAAGAGACGCCAGCATAATGGCGCTGACGAATGATAAACCGATCGGCAGCCAGGCGTGCCAGACGCTTACCTTGTTCCCAGCTTGCGTCTGGGCAAGCAATTTATCCACGGCCAGCGCCACAAGCATGGCGCCAAAGAAGCTGTAGATG
>JAOUMU010000136.1 GCA_029881335.1 Nitrospinota bacterium
TCCACCGGAATTTCCATCGCCTGAAGCTCCTGGGCCGCCTCCATGACGGGCGATTCCTGGGCCGCCTCCATGACGGGCGATTCCTGGGCCGCCTCCATGACGGGCGATTCCTGGGCCGCCTCCATGGCGGGTGGAGCCTCAATGTCGATAATTTCCTCCTTGGCGGCAGCGGCTTTTGCCAATGCTTTCGTGGCAACTTCCGAGCCCTTGCGGAAGATGGATATCACCACTTCAGAGGGATTTTCGTCGTTGATCACATAGTCCACATCCTCGGCCAGGTCAACCTCCAGCCTCGAATCATTTGACGACTCAAAGTAAAGGGGCTTTACCGATACCACCGGGCCTATGTTCACTTTCATCTCTTGCTTGGAGCCAGGCAGGCTGGCCTGGGTCAAGTCGACGATCAGCCTTACCGGGTCTGACATTTTAAAGGCGGTGAACTGTATATTGCCATCGGCCGAGACTACAAGATCCACCTTTTCACTGTCCCCGGAGGCGGTAACGTCCAAGATGTTTACCGAACCGGCGGGGGCTTTCGTGTCCACGTTTTTGGCCGCGGGCTTGCCGCTGGCGCATCCGGCCAAGGCCAATGCTGCGCATATGGCCACCAGTTTCCTAGACATAGCGCTCACTTAAGTACCCTCCTCTGGTCTTAGTTTCAATTCGCTTTCGACGGTTTGCCAATCACTGAATGGGTCCGTCGGATCTTTTTTCTGTTCTTCTATCAAGAGTCTGTCGTCATCGATATCGATGATCTTTCCGCAATTCTTGCCCAAGTACTTGCCTCTGTAAAGGGTATAGCCCTTTCCGTCCGGCGTGGTCACCAGGGCCAGGGGTTCTGTTTCCGTAAATATCACACCCTGCAGTTTCAAGGAGAGAAGCTCGTGGGCTTCCAGGGTTTCCTTTTCACGCGTAGGGTCGCACAGACCGCTTACATCACGACTGGATTCCTCACCCCAGGGCTGGAAGGGGTCTCTTTTGTTTGCCGGATTGTATGCGACAAGTACCGGCTCGTCACCCTGCGCTTCTTCGCTGGGTTTTTCCGCCTCCCCTTCCTTCGGAGCCTTTGTGTCCATCGTTTCAAACTTCTCGGACTCGGCCTTGGCTTTTACTTCCGCCTCTTTTTTCTCCAGCGAACCGAGCACTGGCTCCTTCTCACCAGGCTGTTTTTCGGCGATAGCCGTGTTGGCGTCTATGGGAATTTCCGTAGTGCGGAACCATTTGTCCTTCTGGGCCAGTTTGGCAAGTTTCCATATCTGAGGATTCGCCGGGTCGCGGTTCCATATTTCCCCGATTATATTGTCCTTGAGCATCTTCCCTCTTTTGCCCCTTACTTCCGTCCTGGTATAAAAGACCAGGGCCATATCGCTTCCCTGTAGCTGCACATTGGACAGGCTGGCGATATAGGTTTTGCGGGGCAAAGAGAGCACGTCAATTAATTTTTCCCTCTTCTTCAAGGTGGCATCGGTGAACGTGGGGGATACTAACGTATTGATCGTCTTGGTATCGCTTGCTGATATGGCCTGGGCCAGTTTCTTAAAGGAGCTTCTAACGTTCGCCACGTCCTCCTCTGTTTTCTGCCCCAGCATATACTGGTAGCCGAAGAAGGCGGCGGCCAATACCAACATACCCAGCAGAAGTTTGCCTTTCATCAGTTTTTCCCGAACTCTTTTTCAGTCTTCCGTTTCATAATTGGAACGTAAATGTAAATGCCCTAATACCTGCTTCCAACCTGTTTCGCAATGCTCAGCCCTTACCCTTACTCGCGGCCGGGCCGCCCACTGGCTTTTCTATGAACTTATATGTAATCGCCCTGAGCGACACCGAAAGATTGGTTGGATCTTTCTTGTCCTTTCCCGCCGTCATCTGGACGTTACCTATGGTCACAATCCTGTCGTGATGTGCGATCCTGTCGAAGAAGATCAGTACGTTGTGGAATCTTCCACTCACTTCTATATCCACCGGGACCTCTGCGTAATAATCTCCCTTCGGCACCTCGCCCTTGGGGGTGAATTTCTCGAAGGTCAATCCTGCCTGAAGCCCGTAGCT
Source organism: Nitrospinota bacterium (assembly GCA_029881335.1). GTDB lineage: Bacteria > Nitrospinota_A > UBA7883 > UBA7883 > UBA7883 > JAOUMU01. The sequence continues at coordinate 2,050 of JAOUMU010000136.1, forward strand.
TGATATATCCTTCAGCAAGGAGTCAATTTCCCTGTCGGTGGGGAGAATTTTCTTCTTCTCCTTCAGTTCCGCTTCCGCCCTTGCCAGCAGCCTTTCCAACTGGACCTGTTGTTTCTTGTAATCTGTCAGCTTTCTTACCTGCTCCTGCAGCTTGAGAAGCTCTCCTGTTTTGGTGGTGATAGTCTCCTCCAGCCCGGTGATGGCGGCAAAGTAGAAGATCGCGACAACAAGGGCGACCACCGCTCCCATTCCGGCGAACCGTTGCCAATTGGGAAGCGGAATTATCTTGTCGTATGGTAGCTTTTCAAATATTTTATCGAGGAAATCCACGTCAAGCCCCTGTCTATAACCCTTGTTCTTTGTTCTGCTTCATATGCCCGTTGTCTGATCGCTTTCTAACGCTTGCTCTACTTTTTCAGCTGCTCAAGGTCGGCTTTCTTTTTCTTTTTAACCGCCTCTTTTGCCTTCGCTTCCGCTTCCCTTTTCGCTTTTTGCTCTTCCAGCTCAATGCTTATTCTGGTCACAAAAGATACTGTGAACTTTTGTACGTCCCTGGTAAAAGATTTGCCTCCCAGATCCCCCTTCAAAGACACAGCCTCGGTGCTCTTCAGGTCCACACCACTGAAGTCTCCGGATTTCGAAAGCTTTGTCATGAAGTCGGAAACCGCCTGGGGAGAGAAGGAGAAGCCCTCAATCTTGATCGATCCCATATTGTCCCTGAGGTTACTTAGCCACACCTGCTGGGGAAGCAAAATATTGATGGAATCCAGGTAGGGGGTCGGACCAGCCTTGATCTTCTTCAGATCCCTTATGGCGTCCATGATGGCCGCCACGGTATCCTGCCTGTTTTGCATCTCTTCGACTTTCTTGGTAATCTCGATCAGCGCTGCCTTCTCGGATTTTTTCTCGGTTATCTCCGTCTCGATATTACTCAGCTCGTTGCTTCTGCCAGCGTAGTAAAAGACGCATAGCAAAGTCGCCACCAGGGTGATAAACATGCCCATCTGGAACTGTTGCTGTATTATCCGCCTGTCCTTGGCCTGTCTGTCTGAAAGAAGGTTTATCCTGATCATTTGTCGTCCATTACCCTTGTGGCAAGACCTATGGCGATCACAGCCATGGGGCCATAAGTTTCCAGATATTCCGGATCGAATACCTTGGTATTAACTTTCAGGTTTTTGAATGGATTTATAAGTTTACACTCCAGGCCCATCTCCTTGGCCATCATGGATTCCATTCCCTCCATCAGAGCTCCCCCGCCGCAAATGTATATTCTTCTCACGCGGCCATCAGAGGTTTTGTGGAAGTTGTCCAGAGTGCCTGAAAGTTCCTTGCACAGCTGCGCCACTCCCTGCCTGATGTAGGTGACAACCTCCGCTTGCTTTATGCCAGAGGGTAAATGTCCCAGCTTGATGTTTTCAGCGTCTACATAAGGGACACTCAGCCCCTTTTGTATCTCTTCTGTGATGGTGGAGCCACCGGCGGGCATGTCTCGGGTGAATGCTGTTATCCCCTGCTCCACGATGTTGACGTTGGTGGTGGTGGCGCCGATGTTCGCCAAGGCGAAAGTGTCGTCTACGTCCAGCCCCATTGCCAGCTCAAAGCTGTTCTCCAATGCGAAAACGTCCAGATCCGCTATTACCGGCTTCAAGCCTGCCTGCTGTAATATGGCTATCTGGTCCTTTAAAATGTCTTTCTTGGCCGCCACCAACAATACGTCCATTTGCCTGTCGTCATCTTCGGGTGGCTTCTCTCCAGCCTTCGGAAGTTCGCCTTCGGCTTTGACCACCTGGAAGTCCACGTTCACTTCCTCAATATCGAAGGGTATATATTGTTCCGCCTCTTGCTGGATCGACTTTGCCAGGTCGTCCTCGCTCATCAGGGGAACCGTGATCTTTTTTATGATTACCGACTGGCCAGATATTGTGAAGACGCATTGCCTGTACCCCACCAGTTTTTCCGCCTGGAGAAGCTTCTTGAGTCCGTCCACCACAGCTTCCGGATTTTCCACCATGCCGTCGACTATGGAATCAGGAGGAAGGGCCACCATCCCGAAGTTTAGCAGGTCGTAACCTCGCTTCGACTTCTTTAGAAGCGCCACCTTCACCGATGTGGAACCCAGGTCGATTCCAAGAAACGGCTTTTCACCAAAACCAAACAATCAGCACCTCACACGTTTTGTCATGGTTATTTCAAAATTAACGGTCGCTCATTAAAAAGACCCCGTCCCTGTCTTCCAGATCCATCTCCAGGGCGACGAGAATCTTCCTCTTGGTGTCTAACCGGCAGAAATACCCTTTCTCCACCCTGTCAATAGTCTGAACCGACAAGCCAGTCTTTCGCGCCAGTTCCGCTTTGCTCATCATTTTGCTCTCGCGGATATCCCTAACGTTATTCTTCTGTCGCCGCCCCCTACCCAAGGCCATTCTTTAATCCCACCACCAAATGATTATCAACCATGAATTATGTATTAACTTTATATGATTAGCGTAAAATTGTCAACAATTATTCTAATTTAGAGGCAATTAAACGTATATTACACATGATTAATATTTCATATTAAACTGTTTTAAATAACTTCAGTCACCTAACTTTAAAATACGCTATATTGTAATATACTTATAGGCTGCTTACCTCTAATTACACCTTTTCCCCCTATCGGACTTCAGTACCTAAAGATTTATGAACCTATTCTCCTTCTTTTCAAGGTCAACTATTGCCATACTGGCTGTTCCTTTCACCCATCCGCACCCTTCTCCGGGATTTACCACCATCACTCCGTTGTTTTTTTGAAAGTGTTTTTCGTGGGTATGACCGAACACTATCAGCTCCGCTCCGCCAGTCTGGATGTATGTATCTATATTTGTGGGCTCGTGGAGCATGGCGACCTTCCTTCCATCCAGTTCAAGAATCCAGGGTCTATCATTCAGAGTCCAACCGTTTCCGTTGAATAACTGCGTCAAACCGCTCCTTTCGCCGTCATTATTGCCGAATACGGCATAGAAAGGAGACTGGAGCCTCAGAAACGGGATCAGGGAAAAGGGGGAGACGAAATCACCGCAATGCAATACAGCGTCAAGGTTTTCCCCGTTGAAAATCTCAACGGCTTTTTCTATCACCGGAACCCTGTCATGGGTATCCGATATCAACCCGAGTCTCATAATATTACACCGCGAAAATGAACAAACCAGATGAGCTGGGCATGGCGCAATTCTTGCCCTGAGGAAAATGTGGGATTTTCACCCTTTCGCCCATAACGCCATGTTACTATCCTGACCAGCCACCTCCTCCAGAATACTCCAATAATGAGATTTTGCCAATATCTCTTGTTTATTCATGATGTAATGGGAGGACGGATGGCTCATGCAAGGGAGCGCACCCATCTTGCTGACTGCGTATATTGGTCGGCGGCCTTTCACACTGCGCCATTGACCTCGATGATGTACAATGCCCCTGGGATAATTGCGAATATGGACTGGTGGATAAAACTGAAGCTGGCCAGACGACACATCGGGGCGTTGTCGCGTCTGCGGCGGAACCCTACGTTTGTGGAGTCACTCACTCAAAAGAAGCTAACCGAGTTGGGCGCCCAGGTTATCATCCTGGATCATGACGGTGTGCTGGGCGCAAACAGAAGCGTGGGCCCGGACGAGGCGGGCCAGGAGCTGATCAGGAGGTCTGTTGCGGTCTGTGGTCCCGGTATGGTGTTTATCCTTTCCAACACACAGTCAAAACGCAATGAGCGCCGGGTGCACTATAATGATAAATACAAGGACGTGGTTTACCTGGTGGCCAAAGCCAAGCCGGATCCGGACGGAATAATGCAGGCCGCCTGGGCCAGCGGGGCGGCCATGGATAAAATTGCCATGGTGGATGATGGGCTTTTGACCGGTGTGCTCATGGCGCTGGAGAGCGGATCCATAGCTGTCCATGCCAAACGGCGGGTATTGGACGAACCCTTGTCAGCATGGCTCATCCGCCTGGGCACCACCTGGCCACAGTACGCCATTGCGCGCGGAATGGAGGTCTTGTTTTTATTCAAATGAATTTAGCCGGACAAAAGCGGGGGCCAGGCTCCAATTGATTGATTCTAACCAGGAAAAGCATTACCATTGTAACGGAAAATAGATTGGAGTTGGTACATGTTTGAAAACCTGATTGCCATGGTGGTGGACAAATCCCCAGCCATTGAGAAGATCCTTACATCCATTCTTCTGGACCAACTCAGGTTCCACCAGGTGATCTCCGCAAACTCCGCCACAGACGCCGCCCGCTTGCTCAAGTCTGGCGCCAAGGTCGATATGATCGTCAGCTCCTGGGATTTCGACGACTCCACCGCGGAAACGCTTCTGAAGGACATTCGGCACAAGCCGGGGACGGCATACACACCTTTCATCCTGATGACCAAGGACACCAGTGAGCAGTTCCTGGTGAAGGTCTTCAAGGCCGGAGTCACCGAATATATCCTTAAGCCTTTCAAACCGGAGGACTTGACCAAGGCTATCATGGCTGTGGCCGTCACCAAGGGATCGGAAAGAAGGCAGGCCACCCGCTATATGACCAGGGCGCGAAACCGGGTTGTCATGAAATTCGGCAAAACGGCCGCTTACTCCGGCACCCTGGTGGACCTGTCCACAGGTGGGATGATGGTGCGGACTTCCCAGTTTATGCAAAGCCCGGTGAACGTATACGATTCCGCCAACATCACCATCTACGCGGAGCCCAATGTAATTATAGAGGTGAAGTCCGAGGTGCGTCGCATGGAACCGGATGTGAACAGCCTCCCCGACAGGACCATAATCCGTGTTGCGTTCATGTTCACCAGCGTGGATGCCGTTAATATGCAGAAACTCCTTGATTTAATAGACACTATGAAGCCGGACATACCGGATATCGTTGGCGACGAATAATCTACGTCATCCCGGCCACCTCATTTTCCCCTGATTTTTCCCCTTTGTGCTTCCTGATTGTATTACCAATATTGAATGTTGGCTTTATATGATATAAAGTAACTCAGGTGGACGGGTAAG
>JAOUMU010000034.1 GCA_029881335.1 Nitrospinota bacterium
GCGTCAGGCCACCAAGGACGCAGGCCAGATAGCCGGTCTGGAGGTGAAAAGGATAATCAACGAACCCACAGCCGCCGCACTTGCCTATGGCATGGATAAAAAAGCGGATGAGACGGTGGCGGTGTATGACCTGGGCGGTGGCACCTTCGATATCTCCATCCTGGAGGTGGGCGACAACGTAGTGGAAGTCAAAAGCACCAACGGCGACACGCATCTGGGTGGGGATAACTTCGACCACCTGATCATAGACTGGCTTATAACTGAATTCAAGAAGCAGGAAGGGATCGATCTGGCCAAGGATGTGATGGCGCTTCAAAGGCTGAAGGACGAGGCGGAGAAAGCAAAGAAGGAGCTGAGCCTGCAGCCGGAGGTTGAGATAAACATCCCATTTCTGACTGCGGACGCTTCCGGGCCGAAGCATATGCTGGTCAAGCTGAGCCGGTCCAAATTCGAGTCTATGATAGATGACTTGGTGCAAAAATCCCTGGGACCCGTGAAGAGCGCCATGGCCGACGCCGGGCTGACCCAGGCCCAGGTGGACGAGGCGATAATGGTTGGCGGTTCCACCCGCATCCCACTGGTGGAGAAGGCGGTTCGCGAATACTTCGGCAAGGAGCCGCACAAAGGTGTCAACCCGGACGAGGTGGTGGCCGCTGGGGCGGCGATCCAGGCGGGTGTGCTGGGCGGCGAGGTGAAGGACATATTGCTGTTGGATGTCACTCCTTTGAGCCTGGGGATTGAGACCCTGGGTGGAGTAATGACCCGGCTTATTGAAAGGAACACCACCATCCCCACCAAGAAAAGCGAGGTATTCTCCACCGCGGCGGATAACCAGACCTCCGTGGAGATTCACGTTATGCAAGGGGAGAGGCAGATGGCTGCCGACAACAGGACACTGGGCAAGTTCCACCTGGAAGGGATTCCGACGGCTCCCAGGGGGATGCCGCAGATTGAGGTCACGTTTGATATCGACGCCAACGGCATAGTCCATGTATCAGCCAAGGACAGGGGGACCGGCAAGGAACAGAAAATAACCATCTCCGGGTCTTCCGGTTTGTCACAGGAGGATATCGAGAAGATGGTGAAGGAAGCCGGAGAGCACGAAAAAGATGACAAGCGCGCCAAAGAGCATGCCGAGGCGCGTAACCAGGCGGATGCCATGGTCTACCAAGCGGAAAAGAACCTGAAGGAGCATGGCGCCAAGCTGGCCGATGCTGACAAGGAAGCAATCCAGGCCGCCATTGACGAAACCAAAAATTCGTTGGAAAGCAAAGACGCCGACAAAATCAGGGAATCGATGGAAAAGCTCCAGACGGCGAGCCACAAACTGGCCGAGGAGATTTACAAACAGACGGCCCAGTCCGCGCCCCAGGATGGACCAGGCGGCGCGCATCATGGTGACGCTTCTGGCGGAAAGCCGGATCAGCAACCCCCGGCCGACGATGTGGTGGATGCGGAATTCGTGGACGTGGATAAGAATAAGGATAAGTGATCAGTTGTAAAGAGCGATATTGAGACACCCAGGGAACCGCTGATTGTACTTGCGGCAATCCCTGGGCTGTTTTAAAATGATTCTTATTCGTTTCCTGTTTTTTTTTGAGGTTTGCATGTCGATATTACGTTGGGGCTCTTCCAGCAAGATGTTCTTCATCAGCGAGGGGATGGGCAAGCTTTTCGACGATGCTCTCGAAGCGCTGAGTATGGAAGCGAACATGCCATCCATGTGGACACCCCCTTGCGACCTTTTCGAAACTTCCTCAGGCTTTACATTGAAGGCCGAGGTTCCTGGCATTCTGCTCGACGATATCGTGTTGGAGGTGTCTGGAGATCTGATAACCTTGGCAGGTGAGCGGCGAAAATCGGAAGAAACGCAATCCATCTCATACCACAGGATGGAACGGGCCGGCGGTAGATTCGTTCGGGTCTTTCGTCTCAACCGGAGGGTGAACGAGGAAAAGGTTCACGCCAGTCTCCAGGATGGCTTGCTGACAGTGAACTTGCCCAAGAAGGATTATTCCAATCCCGTGAAAGTGGAAGTCACGGACTGATTCGTCGAAAGCCCGACTGCGGATTTATGACTTTTTAGCCGCGAATCGTCCAAATAGCAACTCCACCTTGATCGAAATCCCAGGCACAATGGTGTACCTTCTTTCCTCCGGCCAGGAGGCGAACAAGGCCCCCTCCAGGAAAAACCAACTTCTCCAGATGTTGCGCCGGTGCAGGGCTTTTACCTCCGGCTTTGTCAGCCTGTTTTCCGGCATGGTTTCAAAGTTGAAAGTGGTATTGAAATAAAACACGCTGTTTTGGCGCAAAGTGTAGTACAGCTCCATCCGTCCCAGATAAAAATAGCCTTCCCTTTGCTCATACCATTTCCCTTCGGTCCCGGCGCGTATGAGCCAGCTTTCACTGAGCAAATGGTCCCACTCGAATCGGGTGATAAGCTGTGAGCCGGTGTCGGTGTACCATTTGGCGTACTGGGTGAAGCGAAGCCTGTTGGGATGCAGGTCTATATCCATCCTGTAGCGCGATGAGAAGAAAACAATCGGTTCTAAATCCTTGATATCCACGCCGCCGTCCACACTCAGGCTCATCCTGTCCACGGCGATCAGGAAGTATCGGATGGCGGCGCTTTTGGGGACATCTTCCGCCTTGGGTAGAATGGAAGCGGGATTTTTAAAGCTTCCTCCCGCATCGGTGGTAAGCTCCTCCGGGTCGCCGCTTATAAGCAAATGCACGCGGCGTTCGAAACTGGGCAAAACCAGCTTTATGTCCAGGCCGGTCCCCGGTTTGGGTTTGCTATATTTCTCATAAGACACGGAGAGACCGACCTTGACCTGGCTCTGATTAGACTCAATGTTGGTATTTTCGTTGTCGAAATAGCTGTCCACCAGAATCGCCGTCGACTCCAGTTCACCGGAAAACCAGGAGTGCTGGTCGTCGATCAGCTTTTCAGCTTTCTTTATGATCTTGATCCCTTTTTCACTCACCGCGCCAGCCAGGCCCATCCCTGTTTCTCCGATCCGCCCCAAAATGTTATTTTCCTCTGCGATGGAGACATCGATATCCACCAGGTCCGGTGCGGGGCTGAGGATTTCCTCCAGCCAGGGTTCGGTGAAGGACTGATCCTGACTCTTTTGCGTTGCCTGCCTCCCGCCTTCTTCGGAGGAGGCGCCCACACCCGGAGCGGTATTTACCTGGCTGGAGTCAGGCTCGGTGGTGGTGGCCTGCTCCGCCGACGGGGATCTTTGGCTGGTGGAGGCCGATTCCTCCCCCTGCCCGCTGGCCGAGTCCTGGCAAAAGGCGGGGCCAGGATAAGCCAAGGACACAAAGGCGCAGAAAAAACCCGCCAATAAGCCGGGGCTAATATCGATAATTCGTCTCATATGAATCGCGCTATAGTTTCCATATGAATGATATATGAACGGAAGCAAATATGCTCGTTAGGATTAAACTCCCAGGCAGGCTGGTCGGCCCGGCCTCGACTCTACGCCGAAAGCCGGGCGATATCGTTTGCGGTGGCGTAAAGCATAAACCCGATCAGTGCTGTCCAGCCCATCACGTATGCGGGCAGATAAACCTTGCCCAACCTGGGATCCAGATATTCCAGCGTATCCAGCATTATCTTCCCACCATCCAGCGGCGGGAGCGGCAGCATGTTGAATATGGCCAGGTTAAGCGAGATGACCACGGAGAACTTCAATGCGGCCACCAATCCTGCGTCCATAAACTGGCCACCGAGGGAGACCATTCCCACCACCGAGGAAACCTCCTGCGGATGCGCGAACGCCATGGGTATGGATATTACGAATAACAGGAGCATTTCCGCCGCCTGGATCACCGGGGCCAGCAACAGATGGTAAGCTGAAATATTGCCGGAGAGCGTATTGATCAGGGCCATGAGTGGAATCGCCACCAGGAAATTGGCCGCAGGGCCACCAATAGAAAACACCATACGCGCCTTCGCTCCAAGGCTGAGATATTCCTCTTCATCCTCGATGGCAGGGAGCACGTAACCCCCCAGAGGGATCAGCGATAACCGTACTTCTGTCTCGCCCCACATAAAGCCCGCCACCTTGGGCCCGAAGCCCAGGGAAAAAACAGCGATGGGAATGCCCATCATCCTTCCCGCCACGAAATGACCGAACTCGTGAATAGCCACCAGTGAGCCCACCAGCAATATAGCTCCAATGTAAATCATCATTTACTCCTTCTTCCATCCCGCGATAATTACCATTTTAAAAAGGGTATATTGATTCTTGTGGTCATTGCAAGAGAGAACGCGGGCCGCTCGTAATATATCATCCTTCCCTGGTATGGAGATGACCCTGTAAAGATAAAGCGCCCTGGAGCACAACGAAGACTTTTGCCAAGTGCGTCTGATAAGGACATTGTCCAGGAGTGAATTTTATGTGGAGATACTCGATCAAGGAGGCTAAACTTCAGCATATGAACAATCATGCCCGGTCATTGGCGCCTTGAAACAGGGACATTCTGTTAACAACCTGTCGGGAAAATGAAATACATCAAGAATGGAAAGCGAATCCCCAAAGCCCTGCTTGTTGCGGCCATGGCAATGGGCGCCCTTTTACTTTGGAGTGAACAGAAACCGACAGAGCCCAAAATCCTTCATACAAATCCAACGATGGCCCCGGTGATCCCCGATCTGGATAACGATATGATAAAATCGGCGGCCGAAATATATCGCAGGGGAGCGTCCAGGGGCATGCGCCCAGACGTGTTCGCCAAAATGGGTGATTCCATCACGGCGTATCCTCCTTTCCTTTTTCCCATCGGAGACGGCAAATACGATGTGGACCGCCATTGGAGGCTTCTGCCGGTGATAGACAAATTCAGCATGCGAAAGCTGGAAGGTGGGAAGAACTCGTTCAACCGGGATTCATACGCCGGAGTGCGGGCATGGGGCGCAGAGCATGCGCTCGATGTGAGCCTTAGCCCCTGTCCTGGTATAACTCCTGTGGAGTGCGAAATCAAGACGATCAAGCCGGCATTTGCAATTGTCATGTTCGGGACGAACAATGTGGATCGCAATTATGACGAGTTCGTGGTGGATATTGAAAAGATAATTGTGATCCTGATCAGGGAAGGGGTGGTCCCCATACTCTCCACCATACCGGATGCTCCCTGGACAAAGAAAGCGGCCGCCGAGGCGCACATGGCAAACCGGGTGATCCTGGAAATCGCCATACGCCACAAGATCCCCGCCTTGAACTACTGGAGGGCTCTGCAGGATCTGCCCAACAAGGGAATAAGCTATGATGGTGTCCATCCCTCCGTGGCCCCGGAGGGGAGTGGAGTGTTCACCGAAAAGGCCCTGCGTTACGGCCACAATGTCCGCAGCTTCACATTCCTGCAGACGCTTGGAAAACTGTCCGGCTCCCTGGACTGACACCGGGCCTGGCCATGCTATCTCAGGTCGGGGGAAGCCCTGTGCGTGGCGCCGGATCTGCCCAGGATCTCCCTTTCCGCCGCCGCTGCTCTTTCGTTGTCCACCACGATGGACACTCCCCGCTCCAGCTCTATCAGGGTATATTTTCCTTGGGCATTGTCCAGTAGGCGGGCCAGGGTTTTCATGTCCCCCACCGGTGATCCGTTCACTTTCGCCACTTCGCTGTAAAAAAGATCCTGGTATCCGGCGTTCATGGGATGGGCCAGGGTGTTGCTCAGCATCACTATTTCGTGGCGATCCTCCGTGACCAGGGCACTCTGCGAATCGGCCACGAGTTTTGGAGGCGCATTGCGGTTCCAGGATGGGCCCCATTCCATCAAGTAGTTTTTCGTCAAGGGAGTGAACACCATACCTCCGAATATGTAATAGGTGGGTACCCTGTCATACACCAGCGGGATCAGCGGCTTTTCACCGGCCAAGGGGAACCGAAGCTTCATGCGGGCCTTGTTCCTTATTATTCCAAGTTCGATCTCATCGCCTAAATATCGCTTACGCACCAAATAGTCCGCAGACACTCGCAGATCCTCCTTGAGCCTGATGCTGCCATCGTTGGCCACCGCCACGCCGTCTATTGTGGTCACAACATCCCCCGGCTGGATGTGGCCTTGGGCCGATCCACCAAAGGCCACCTGGGCCACCAGCACGCCGGTTTCTTCCTGCCTCATCCCATGGTAATCCCGCAAGGCTTCGTTCTCCATCGGTTGGGCCATGATGCCGTCGTCGGGGAACCCATCATACTTGCCATCCTCCACGTCATGTAAAAAGTGGTTTATCACAGGGGTGGGGATTATGTAGCCGATGTTTTCCCCCTGGCGAAGCGACTGCATGGCGATACCCGCCACCTGCCCGTCCATCAGCACAGGGCCTCCGCTGTTGCCAGGATTGATAGCCGCGTCGATCTGCACACCCAAAAGCTGGAAGGAGCCGTGAGCGTAAACCATCATCTCTATCCTGCTCACGATCCCTTTGGTGATCGATATCTCGTTGCCCCCTTGCGGAAATCCGAACACAGACACCTCGTCCTGCGGGTTTGGAAGGCCGCCCAGTTCCAGGCTCTCCGTCCCCTTGAAGAAAGACTCGTCATCCACCTCCAAAATAGCCAGGTCGCACTGATGCCCCACGCTTTTTACCCTTGCCTGATACTTTGTTGGATCCCCCGACTTTTTCACCTGGATAAAGATGGTGTTGGCCACCAGGTGGGCGTTGGTCAATATTCGGTTTCCGTCCAGGATCACGCCGGAGCCGATTCCTTTTTGCTGTGTCTTGCTCTGCCACGGCATGTAAAAATGCGGCGCGTGAGTTATAGAGAATATTTTCACCACCGCCTTGTTTATCTTTTTAGGCTGGATGCCGGCATCTGAATAACTTGTCATAAAAATGGAAACCAGTGTCGCCACCATGGCGATCCGCGGAAGAAACATCCCTCTCATATCACACTCACCTTGAAGCATGGTTTACGGCAAAGCTTCACTATATATGTAGATGTGAAGAATTTACAACTTTGTTTGCCCGTTCGGCTCCAGGTGTACATTGTCGGGCATCCGGCCCACCACCGCCGCCATCACCACATATCGCATCGGTCCCCCGGGGATTACCGCGTCGAATGGCCAGCAGGTGACCAGCGCCAGCATGGCTTCGTCCCCTTCATCGACTATGCTGGCGGTCTGTGAATCAGCCACTTCCATCGACACCACCCGATAGACGATCACTTCGCCAGGGGAGGTGCGGGCAAGTAAAATATCACCTTTATGCAGCCACCGCAGGAAGCTGAAATGGGTGTCCCTATGTCCGCTGAAAATGGCTACTCCAGGCGCCCCCGGCATTGCCGAACCGGAAGCATGGCCCGGCCCGAACGCCAACGTCCTGCCGCTGTCACCTTCCAGCGCCACCAGTCGCTTACCCAGACGGGGGGCTTCCAGTACCGCCACCGGCCTGGTATCCGCCCAGGGCCACGGCTTGGGCGCCTCCCCCGCATTGGCAGCCAGGCGCCACGCCCTCTCGATCAGCATCTGGGCCACGGCTGCCTTGGCGTGGATATATCCTCCGCTTAGAGCCAGCGTCAAGCCCGCAACGCCGATTAAGAAAGCCATCCGTTTCACTTTTCCAGCCTTTTCGCCGCTATGAACCAAAGCCCCATGGACAACGCCAACAGTAATAGCCCCATGTAAACAAGCGCTCCGGCGGACGTTGCGGTTTTGGCCATTGAGAAGACCTTGCCATATTCCCATCCCCTGGGCATGTTGGTTTTCATCGCATGGGTGGTCAGCCCCTCACTATCCGGCCGGGCCGGCGTCACATCCACGGCCACCATGCTGGTGAACTTGCTCACCAGGTGATGCTCTACGGATAAGTCCACTACCGCTTGACGGATGCCATCGGCGTCGGGGCCACCTATCGTTCTATTGTGCCGCTCCATCAGGGAGTCTATCTTCCATCTTGCCCACAGCTTACCTACGCCAGGCCGTTCTTCCGTGGCCACATCGGGGGATGCGCTCCATTCCCGGGCGCCAATCCGCCCCTTCAACAAAAATCTGGCGGGGGTATGCGCAGACCTTACAGCCACCACCGCCGGCTCGCCAATGTAGAGGTCCGGGATAGGATAGGGGAACAATTCAACCTCTCCTCCGCCATCCACGCCCAACCGTATATCGGTCAGAGCCGGGGACTCGAGCTTGCGGAAAAGACTTGTCATCTTTTCCTCCACTTCAGCCACCGTGTTTATGAAAGTGTATGTCCCTCTGCCGCGCCTGGCCGCTTGCTCCATAAAATACCCGTTAGGCGCAGAGCCGATCCCCACAGTGAAGAGCCGGGCGGATCCCGCCCGATCCCGGATGGTGTCTAGAGCCTGTTGTTCGTTCCCCACGCTGCCGTCCGTGAGGAATACGATCTGAGTCAGCCTCCCTTGCTCACTGCCTTGTTGGGATAGGGCCAGGATTAGAGCCGGATGAATCTCCGTACCCCCCTTAGCGTTCCTGGATTGAACAAATTTTCTGGCCCGCGCAACGGCGGCCCTGTCCGCCGCGATGGGACGGGGGAACAGCGGGAACTGCCTGTCGTCAAAAGCGATGACATTGAAAGTGTCAGTCTCCTTAAGCCTGTCCAGCGCCATCAGCAGCGCTCCCCTGGCCTGCTTGATGCTTTCACCGGCCATGGAGCCGGATATGTCCAGCACGAATATCACCTCTCTGGGAGATGTCGAATAAGGAACTGCCGCAGGGGGTGTCAAGGTAAGCAGCGAGTAGACCGCTCTATTTGTATTCTCCGTGAAAATGGCGGCCTCTGGCGCTTCCACGGCTGGCTTCCACTCCAGACTAAAGTCGCCATCGGCGAAATTGCTTCCATCCAGAGTCACAAGGACGCGGTTTGATACATCATTGGGCGTCTTTATCTTGTGAGTCGCGCTGCGGATATATTCCATCGGGTAGCCGGGCATCAGGTCCACCTCCAGGGTAACCGGATTTATCTTCCCCTCGGCAGGGTTATTGACCGGAGGGGTGATGGCCGAAGCGTCCGGGACCTGGTCCGTATCCGGCGCCCAGCCCAGGCCAGAGATGGAGCGATCGACTATCGGCGCGCCCGGGATATATCGGGGCCCCACCACCATGGGAAAGCGCAGCGAGCTTATCCCCTGATTCCGCATGACCATCTGCTGATATTCAATCTCCACTGTCACTCTCCCCCCCGGCTCTATATTGGCCACCGATATGGTGAAGATGTTCGGTCTGTTCTGGTCCATGAGTCCTGCTCTTTTCCCCCCGGCCTTGGCGGCGCTGTAGATTTTTTTCGCTTCCTTCTTCTCCTGTACCACTCCTTCTATCACGCGGCCACCTATCAACAACCTCATCCCGTCCACCGCAGCGCCCGCAGGCAGGGGGAACACATACACTCCCTCTGTCCATTGGTCCCACGGATTATGGAACTCCTGGCTCACCCGCGCCCGGACCAGCGGCCCGGTGACGGTCATCCGTACATGACTGCTCAGAAGGGGCGCCATATCCGGATCGCCATTTCTTAAAATGATCAAACCCCTGACGCCCGGTTCGGCCATCAGGCGGGAAAGCTCTGTCTCCTGTACAGCCGAAGCCATGGTGGAAACCGGCGCCATGAACAGGAAACAGGTGATAATCATAAGTACGCGTGATTTGGTTCTCATTTAATCCTCCATTGTTTTTATGAAAGCCGCCCCAGGGCAACAGGGGGTGGAGGTGGGAGCGCTGATCGGCTAGGAAGGCCATTCGGCCGATCAGGCCATATTCGCCCCGGAACGGCTATCGATTTATGCTTGGCAGCGTTCATTCGCTTCGCGGGCGCTTTCGCGATTTAACAGCGATTTCCCGCTTTGTTTTTATTCGGCAACGGCAGAGACATGTTCCGTGCCATCTGGCTGGCTCCATATTGGCATTGGCGTATCCATGGAAAACTTCGTGGCCTTCTTCTTTTCGGTTATCTATCCGATCCTCTTCCGTTTCCCTCATATCCTCCGTGGCCATCGGTTTCTCCATGCTACTGTTTCCACCCAGTAGCTATTTAACCAACTCCGCATGAAGAGCCGGTGGCGGCAAAATGGAGAAGAGCGCCGGAGATAATGGAAAACCGGTGAAGAAATGAAAATGAAGCCTTCATGGCCGCCAATCGGCGTTATACTCTTCCCAAGGAGGCGCGAAAAATGCCGAAAATAATTGGGATAGTGGAGGACGACACAGACCAACTGGAGAATTACGCCGATGCGATGCGGCGTAAAGGCTACGAACCTGTGGGGTTTTCCAGGGCGGACCTGGCGCTGGAGGCCTTTACCAGGAATCCGCCCCACCTGGCGGTGCTGGATATAGCGCTGGGCGCCGATGTGGATGGCGGATTCCAGCTCTGCCGGAGCCTGTTGGCCATCCATCCGGACCTGCCGGTGATCTTCCTCACCGACAGGGTGGACGAAATCGACAAGATATCCGGCCTGCGGCTGGGCGCGTGGGATTATGAAACCAAACCTATATCACTTAACTTCCTGGCCGAAAAAGTGGCCGCTATTTTCCGGATTATCGAAAGCCGCAGCCATCCTCAAAGCAAAGGGGAAGGGCGCATCAAAACCGGCGACCTGATCCTGGACGAGAACCGAATGACAGTCACATGGAAAGGATCCCCGGTGGACCTGACTCTCACCGAGTTCCGTATCATTGCGGCGCTGTGTCGACGGCCTGGGGATGTGAAGAGCTATGAGTCGCTGATGGATTCGGCCATACAGACCGTGGTGGCCAACAACACTGTTAACACCCATGTCCGCCATATACGCAAGAAGTTCGTCGGCGTGGATCCTGCCTTCGACAAGATACAAAATGAATACGCTTTGGGATACCGCTGGGCGGATGAATAGCGCGGTGTTTAAGATTAATAATATGAGTGAAACTATCCCTGGAAAGGTGTCTTCCAGGCTGCCCGTAAAAGACTTTATACGAAGCCTGATGACCCTATGTGAACCTGGGAATATAGGGCATGTAAAGTTTTATGCAGAGAGCTTTCCAGAGCTGCTCTTTACAATCAAGGTTCACTCAAATAACAAATGCTCAATGGTTCGCTTGGGGCTTTCCCCATGAGGTTGGGCATCAGATCCAGGCTCGGGCTCCTGGCGTTGTCGTTTTTGATTATACCGGTTCTCGGTTATATCTCCACTGTGGAGATGAAGCGGTTCATGTTGCGTCACCAGCAGTCATCCCAGTTGATCGCCGCCCGGGCCATGGCCGCTGCCATGCATGGCCGGTATGGCCTGTTTCACCTGCAAAAAAATAAGGATTCTGGAGAGGTGGAGGACGCGGCGCTGTATATTCACCACGCCCCCGGGCCTTTCAGAATCGACGGCGATGGCGCTGAGTGGGGGCCGACTGCCGGGAGCGCCCGCAAATTTGGCCGGGAAAGCCTGCTTATGGAATCTGGATCAGGTTTTGATCCAGGCGCCGACGGGTTTGAGCTGGCGCTGGCTCGTTGGGAAACCAATATATATATCCTGATATCAGTCCAGGATCAGGCGGTAGTTCCGCTTTCAAAGGGCCGGTCCAATCCAGAAAAAGCGGATCATCTGACACTGGGCCTTGGGGATCCTGAAGGGGAGGGGGCCGAGTTTATCATTCCAGTTTCGCCCGGTAATGAGCTTTCTTTCCTGATGAAGTCAGCGAAGGAGGGAAAACTGGTCAGGAGTGAAACTCTGACCGGAAGGATGAAACTGACGAATAATGGCTACGTGATGGAGATCGCGGTTCCGGAGAAGACAATAGCAGGAAACATGGGCATCCGGATAATGGTGGCGGATGTGGATGACCCTTCACGGGGGCGGTTGAAGTCCGTGGTGGGGCCCAGGGACGAGGGGCGGATGGGCCATTTGCGGCTGGCGTATCAGGAGTCGCCCCAGATCCAGTCCATGCTGGGCAACCTGTTTTTGAGTGGAGTGGAAGCGAGGGTGTATGACAGAGCCGGGAGACTGCGCGCATCCACCAGCCCCATATTCCCTGGTGACGACCTGCCGATATTGAGGATTCTGGCCAATGGCGCGCCAGCGCATACGGAAATCAGGTCAGGTCCGCAAGGGGAGATGGTGGTGGTGGCCGCACCCATCAAAGATGATGGGGGCTCCATCCTGGGGGTCGTCATCCTGGAGCGCTCCACCGGCGCCGCCCAGTCGATGCAGGACAAGGCTATGGAGAACACCCTATGGGGCGCCATGCTTACTTTCCTGATGGTAGCCGCAGGGCTGGCGATCTACTCCACGCGGTTGTCGTTACGGATTCACGGGCTGCGCGGAGAAGCGGAGAAAGCCATAGACCATGCGGGCCGTGTGCGAGTGGAGACTTTGGAGGCTAGCCGGGAGTCGGGGGACGAGATCGGCGACCTATCCCGCTCCATCTCCGGCCTGCTGAAAAAACTGCGCCGCCATCACGACTTTTTGGCGATCTTACCCAGAACACTTAAGCACGAAATTAACAATCCACTGAACACCATCACTGTCTCGTTGGAAAACCTGGGGGCTCAGGAGGTGGAAGGAGCAGGAAGCAAATATATCAAGAGCGCCGGGCGCGGGGCGGCGCGGCTGCGGGAAATCGTCGACAACCTGGCGGAGGCGGCCAGCGTGGAGGATTCGATCAAGGAGGAGAGGTTCGAGCGTGTCAGCTTACCAACAGTAGTGGGGCGGTATATGGAAAACAGCGCCGGAGTTTATAGGGATCACCAGATCAGATTTGTGAATCTGGCCGGGGATTGCCTCATCATCGGGTCCGATTCCAGGATAGAGCAGCTGCTGGACAAACTTATGGACAATGCGGCGGATTTTGCTCCTCCTGGAGGTCTGATCGAGGCCAGGCTGGAGCGCGAGAACGACAGGCTGCATCTTACGTTTTATAATGATGGACCGCCGATCCCGGAGGGCATGGAGGAGAGGATCTTCGATTCGCTGGTGGCCGACAGGGAAGGGGAGAAAGGCGTCAAGTCACATTTGGGGATCGGGCTATATGTGGCCCGAGTGATCGCCGAAGGGCATGGAGGATATATATCGGCAAGGAACAGCGCGGAGGGGAATGGGGTGGAAGTATGTGTGATTCTGCCCGTGGCGCCGCAGGGATGAATTACAATGAAACGCTGAAGTTTCCGATTTAATCCGGATCGCATAGGGAAGAATATATGACAGCAAGTAAAATGCCCCTTTCGCTAGAACGGTTCTTCATGTGTCTGCCGGACCATTTCAACGTGGAATATGTGATCAACCCGTGGATGGAGGGGAACATCGGCAAGGCCGACCCCGCAAAAGCCATGGATCAGTGGGCCATGCTCCACCAGTTGATCAGCGACCGGGCCCAGGTGGAGCTGATAAAATCGGCGCCGGGACTGCCGGACATGGTTTTCACAGCAAACGCCGGCCTGATCCTGGGGCAAGATGTGATCCTGTCCCATTTTGCCCACCCGGAGCGCCAGGCGGAGGAGCCGTTGTTCCGAAAATGGTTCGAGGACCATGGGTACAAAGTGATAAACGTCCCCGACGGGATATTCTTCGAGGGGGCCGGCGACGCTCTATTCGATGGCTCCGGGAGCAGGCTGTGGGCGGCGTATGGCAACAGGACTTCGCTATTTTCCCATCCGTTCCTGGCGGATACTTTTAACATAGAAGTGGTGAGCCTTCGGCTGGTGGACCCCAGGTTCTACCACCTGGACACATGCTTTCTCCCGTTGCCGGATGGCGCCGTGGCCTGGTATCCGGGCGCTTTCGACACCCGATCCAACCGAATTATCGAAAGCCTGGTTCCGGAGAATATGCGGATAAACGTGGGGGAGGATGATGCGCCCAGATTTTCGGCCAATGCGGTGGTGGCCGGCGATGTGGTGATAATGAATTGCGCGTCGGAGAAGCTTTCCCGCGCGATACGGAACCACGGATTGAAAGTGGAAGTGGTCGACTTCTCTGAGTTCATAAAGGCAGGCGGCTCGGCAAAGTGCCTGACCCTGAGGCTGGACCAGCCGGCGGCGGAATACAGAACGGGCGCAAGCCAGGTGGTGTCTCGGGTGGCCCAGATAGAGGGACAACTTATAGATTCGGCGTTGCTCAGCATGATATGCGATACCGTGGCCGATTCCGGCGGGGCGTTTCATGTAAGGGATATGCGGCTGGGAAACAAAAGATACGAGCATTCCTCTGTGATGATGGATGTGGCGGCGCCGGGGGAGGCGGAACTGGACGCTATAATGCAAAGTATTATAAAGCTGGGGGCGCGCCTACCCTCGGGTGAAGTGGTGGACGCCAGACTGGCCCCTGCGCCCAGGGATGGAGTGGCCCCGGAGAATTTTTATAGCACCACAATATATCCCACCCAGGTTCGGGCGGCTGCCAAATGGCTGGAGGTGGTGGACCAACGAATGGACGGGATTATCCTGGTGAAGGATGGGGCGGCAAAATGCCTGTTGATAAGAGACCTTGCAAAGGGGGATCTGGTGGTTACGGGTGGAGACGGCATCCGGGCGGTGGCGCCGATGGCCCATCGCTGGACAGATGGCGGATTCGAGTTCATGACCTCTGCTGTATCCAGCGAGCGGCGGGTGGAGGGGGCTGTGGAAAAGGTCGCCTGGGAAATGAACAGGATAAAGCGACGGGGAGGAAGGATAGTGGTGGTGGCGGGGCCGGTGGTGATCCACACCGGCGGCGCCGAAGGGATGGCATGGCTGGCGGCCACAGGCTACATCAGCGCTCTTTTGGGAGGAAACGCCATTGCCGCCCACGATGTGGAACAGGCAATCTTCGGCACCAGTCTGGGGGTGGATATCAAGACAGGCCAGGTGACCCAGGGAGGGCACAGGAACCATTTAGCCGCCATAAACAGGGTTCGGCTGGCAGGATCCATCAGGGAAGCTGTTGGGAGCGGGATTATAACCTCCGGGCTTTTTCGGGAGCTTGTGCTGCGGGATATCCCTTTCAGCCTGGCCGGCTCCATCCGGGACGACGGGCCGCTGCCGGAGACCCAAATGGACCTTATCAAGGCGCAGAGTGACTATTCACGCCTGATAAAAGGGGCGGACATGATCCTGGCGCTATCCACTATGCTCCACTCCATCGGTGTGGGGAACATGACCCCGTCTGGTGTAAAATTCGTTTGCGTGGATATCAATCCCGCGGTGGCGCCAAAGCTTCTGGACCGGGGGAGCCTGGAGTCCATAGGAGTAGTCACGGATGCGGGATTGTTCATGGCTCTTCTGGTGGCCAAGCTAAAAGAGATGGAAGGGTGAATTCTGGCGTATGGGAGGGGATAGTCTTTTCGACGTGGCTGATCATGCGCTTGATCGGTCCCGTGGCGTTTGCGTCTCTGGCGTTCATATAAACTTCCGTCACAGCGATCAATGGCGGCGGCCTTCCCCAAGGCCGTCTGGAATATACCCGCTTCTCCGGTTAGGGCTAATTCTTGCGGTTGTTCTGTTCCTCCGGGCGCAATCCGCCGCTGCCGATATCGTCGATGATTTCTGGAAAACAACCCGATCCGGCGTCAGCGAAATAAGGATATTCGAGGACAACGATGCCTTCTTTCCTGGCAGTGTATCCGATAAAAACTACACAAATGGCACGCGCCTGCAATATACCTTTGTGGGGAAAGCGTATGTGGTGGATGTGCATGGCAATAAATACGATCTGGTTGATGGTGGTGATGGAAATGCCACGATCCTCCTGCGCGGAAAGGTCACGCACATTGTCGCCGGGGAGAAAAAAGGGGAGCTGACCGCACGGGAAAGTTTATTGCGCTTTCACGCGGACGAGAGCGGCTCCTCCGGCGGCGCGCAAGTTCCAGCGAAAAGAACAAACATGGGATTCGCCGTGGGACAGAGTATCTACACCCCCCGCGACACAAGCACCCACAAGCCCTTGCCAGAGGAAAGGCCATACGCCGGCTGGCTCTACATTGGCGCCTTCCGGGAAACATACACAACCCAGGGGACATATTTCAAAGGAGAGATGGATATTGGCTGTATAGGACCATGCGCCATGGCGGAGAAGACCCAGGCATGGATTCATCGGTATATCGCCCACTCCGAGAGGGCGCAAGGCTGGCAAAACCAGATTTCAGACGAACTGGTGGTTTCGCTGAGCGGGGAATTACGGCGGATGTTTTATGAATACCCCGCCGGCCATGAGGGAGAATACAGGCGTTTTGACCTGGCGTATTACGTCAAGGGCGATGTGGGAAGCATATTCATGGACGCGTCCTGCGGGCTTATTCTTCGTATGGGCTGGTTCCATACATATTTTTCCGGCCAGGGCGCCGCTCCCCCAGCGGCCACCAGGGCGCTAAGTATCGAACAGTTGGAGCCTGGTATACAACAAACATGGAGCATGTCCAAATCCCTGGGGCGGGCGCGGGAAGCTGAATCAAAAGAGATGTACCTATTCTTCCGGGGGGAGGGGAGGGTGGTGTTGTATGACGCCCTGCTACAGGGAAGCATGATGTCCGCGAATGAAATCCATACCGTGGTACCAAATAGATTCCTTGCGGTTGGAGAGATTGGAGCGGTGGTTCATTATAAATCCCTGCTGTTCCAATATAGTGTCGGTTTTAGAAGCTCAGAGCATGTGGCAGACGACTGGTCACCCATCCACCATGTATATGGCATGTTTCAGTTCGCTCTGTTGATATAGCTGGCGCAGTGGCAAAAGCTTCTTCGCGCCTCGCTTCCGGACAAGTTATCTGGCGTGCGCCCCATGGCGGCAGGACCGGTTCAATCCTTGATTCGCCCAGCCCTGTAATCCTGGATCGCCTGTTCGATCTCTTCATCCGTGTTCATCACGAAAGGCCCCCATCGGGCAACCGGCTCATTCAGTGGCTTGGCGGCCACTACGAAGACACGACAACCAGAGTTCCCCGCCGCTAGTTCCACAGTGTCGCCATTGCTTAACTGACCCAGCATACCTGCGGCAAGCGCGGTTCCACCCGCTTCTCCCTCGCCTTCGGCCATATACACGAAAGCGGACTTCTCATCCTCCACCGGGACCGAGATGGAAGTGTTGGGGGGGAGGGAAATGTCAACATAGAGGGGGATCGTCACGATCCCTTCCACCGGCCCTCTCACGCCGAAAACCTGGCCCGCCAACACCCTGGCCACGGCGCCATCGGGCAACTGGGCACGGGGGATCGCCTCCGGCGTGATGTCCTGGTATCTGGGGGGGACCATCTTGCTGTCGGCGGGGAGGTTCACCCACAGCTGGAATCCCCATAAAAGCCCCTCTTTCTGTTTTGGCAATTCCGAATGGACCAGGCCCCGGCCAGCGGTCATCCACTGCGCGCCGCCAGGGAGCAGACGCCCAGCGTTTCCCGCGCTGTCCGCATGGTCCACCACACCGGCGATAAGGTATGTAACCGTTTCAAATCCGCGGTGGGGGTGGTCCGGGAATCCTCCGATATAGTCGTCAGGATTGTCCGATTTGAACTCATCGAAGAGAAGAAAAGGATCGAGGTCCATCATATTGCTGTTTCCGATGATTCTTGTCAGCCGCACGCCGGCGCCATCAGAGGTTCTGGCGCCTTTCACTATTTTTATTATTGCTCTAGCAGTTTGGTTCATCGGTATATCCAGTCTAAGTGTAAACTTAATATAAAGATGCCTGGATTACGATAACGTTTCATTTGTCATCACCTCCAGGCGCATGGTTATGTGACGGTCTCGGTTTGCGAAGTCTTTGTAAAAAAACCATATCATATGAGTTTAAATCAAGTTTTCAAAACAAATTACGGAATTTGATGGTATACTCACAAGAGTATGTAAAAGTATATATTCCCAAGGTAGGAGAGAGCGATGTTTAAGGGGAGTTCATTAAGGTTCAAGCTTTTGGCCGGTCTGTTTTTCATCTCTTTTTTCGTTCTGGGCGCCGGCGGGATCGGCTGGTGGGGCGCGAACACCCTTGGATCTGCAGTGCAGCAGATCACGGAAGAGGAAGCGCCTGTCTCCGACGCTTCCATGGAATTGGTGGTCACCATCAATGAAACCCTGTACAACATCGAAAAATTCAAGAGCGCTACTAATGTGATAGGAAGCGCCAACGCTTCCAAGGTGGACGGCCTGAAAAGGGATTTCAATTCAATGGTGGAGCATTACGACAAGATCACCGACATTATTGTATCAGGCGGTGAAGAGGGTTTGCTCAAGACCACGGGAACTACCAATGAAATCCTCAAACGGAAAATCCTGGAGGCGGACTCTTTTCATAACAGTAAGTTGCAGCCGCTTGTTAGCAAGATACACCTCATGGGGGCCGATCTGCTGAAAAAGGATGAGGCCCGTGACAAGGCCATGTCAGATATGGAGAAGGCCTACGACGAGATAGTGAAGCTGGCCTTCGATTTCGAAGACGCCCTTAAAGCCAACATAGACCGCAAACGCCGACAGGGGCTGCAGGATGAAATACTGGATCAGGATATGCGGTGGGCGGATATGTCGATGGAAATCAGGTTCACTATAGCGGAAACCCGGATCCGGCTGGAGGAGATATACCAGCAGACGGAAATGAAGGAATATGAAGAAATTCGCGCAGAGTATGAAAAAACACTCGCCACTTTCGACGAGTGGATAGACGCCATGCTTAAAGGGGGCGACACCAGCGAGGGGTACGTTCCAAAGGTGACCGACACAAGACAACGGGCTGAAACGGAAAAGATGGATGAATTCCACAACAATGTGTTCCAGAAGGCGGGGAAAAACCTGCTGGAAACTCAGAAAGCCCTGATTGAAGAACAAAACGAAATGGAAGCGGCCTTAGAGGACCTGGATAGTGTGTCCCGCCAGATGATGCAGCTCATGTCTGAAGTGGAGAGCGAAGCTATCAGGGCCATGGAGTCCGCCAAAGAAAAGGGGATGGACGCATGGACAACTGTGAGAACCACATTGGCGGGCGCCATCGTGCTGTCTTTCATTTTTGCTTTAGGTATAGGCCTTTTCGTGACCAACCTGATCACCAAGCCTATAAACCAGATCATCGAGCATCTTACGGAAGGCGCCAGCCAGGTGACATCGGCCTCCTCCGATATAGCCACCTCCAGCCAGAGCCTGGCGGAGGGCGCCACGGAGCAGGCCTCCAGCCTGGAGGAATCCTCCGCGTCGCTGGAGGAGATGGCCTCCCAGACCAGGCTTAACGCCGATAACTCCGTGGAAGCGGACAAGCTTTCCAACAACGCCAGAACCAGCGCGGAGAGCGGAAGCGGGACGATGAAGAGGATGATCGACTCCATGGATGGGATAAACAAATCCTCACAGGAGATCGGCAAGATCATAAAAGTGATCGAGGAGATAGCTTTCCAGACCAACCTTCTGGCGCTGAACGCCGCGGTGGAAGCGGCCAGGGCCGGCGAGCATGGAAAAGGATTCGCCGTGGTGGCAGAGGAAGTGCGCAACCTGGCCCAGCGCTCCGCCGCCGCAGCCAAGGACACCGCCTCACTTATCGAGGAGGCCATAAACCGGGCCGGGGAAGGTAACACCATGGCGGCCGCGGCCGGCAAATCCCTTGACGAGATAGTGGATAGCATTAGAAAAGTGAGCGGACTGATGGCGGAGATCACCACCGCCTCCAGTGAGCAGGCCCGCGGTGTAGAGCAGGTGAACATCACCGTGGCGGAGATGGATAAGATCACCCAGCAGAACGCCGCAAACGCCGAGGAGGCCGCCGCCGCTTCAGAAGAGCTCAACGCCCAGGCCGAAAGGCTTAATGAGGTGGTGCAGGAACTTGTATATCTGGTGGACGGCGCCGGAGGTAGTATCCGGGCTTCGCAAGGCGGGGCGAAAGCTGTCCAGAAAATGCTGGCCTCAAAGGGGAGCGCTGGGCGAAGGGGAATGGTCGAGTACGAGGGTTAATCCTCACAACTCGTCAGTATCATTGCCTCTATTGGAATGCCACGGGGGCCATGGTGTTTTATCGCGTCGAGAATGTTAAGCCCTGTCCTGCGGGGCCATGCGACAATATGCAGACGATCCCTTCTTGCTCCTAACGCAAGCGGGGGCTGATGCGATGTGCAAAGAGTGAAAAATGCCGAACAATAAAAAAGCTGTCGAGGCCCTGGATAAGCTTGGATTCAGGAACCTGGCCAGGATGTATAGAAACCTGCCGATCCCTGCCTTGTATGAAGAAGCGATCCGGCGACGCGAAGGATCCATATCTTTCAGGGGACCATTCGTAGTACGTACTGGCCAGTATACGGGCCGCTCCCCTGATGACAAGTTTATAGTAAAGGAGCCTCTGAGCCAGGACCGCATTTGGTGGGGGACATCCAACATGCCCATGGAGGAGAAATATTTCGACCGCTTGATGTTGCGTCTGCAGGCGTATTGGCAAGGGAAAGACATGTTCATCCAGGACTGCTACGCCGGAGCCGATGAGCGGTACAGGATTCCTCTAAGAGTCGTGACCGAGGACGCATGGCATTCGATGTTCGCGCGGGACATGTTCATCCGGATCAAGGATCAGGATTCTCTAGACAATCATAATCCCGAGTACCACGTTTTCAACGCTCCCGGGTTCACAGCCGATCCTTCGGTAGATGGGACCAACTCGGAGGCGTTCGTTGTGGTGCATTTCGGCAAGCGAATAGTGATAATCGGGGGCACAAGCTATGCCGGTGAAATTAAAAAATCCGTTTTCAATCTTCTCAACTACGAGATGCCTCAAAAATCTGTCCTATCCATGCACTGCTCCGCCAACGTAGGCGCCGGAGGGGACGTGGCTGTGTTCTTCGGCCTTTCCGGAACCGGCAAAACCACGCTTTCCGCCGATTCCTCCAGAAAGCTGATCGGCGATGACGAGCATGGCTGGAGCGAAAACGGCGTTTTCAACTTCGAGGGGGGATGCTATGCAAAGGTAATAAACCTTTCCAAAGAGGCCGAGCCGGTGATCTTCGCCAATACCCAGAGGTTCGGCACTATCCTGGAAAACGTGGCGATGGAATTTAGCATGTTTAGGAAAGTGGACCTGAACGACGGCGCCCTGACAGAAAACACGAGAGCCGCCTTTCCCATAACGGATATCAATGTCCCCAACGCAGAGCTATCCGGAGTGTGTGGACATCCAAAAAACATATTCATGCTCACTGCGGACGCCTTTGGAGTGCTTCCGCCCATAGCCCGGCTCACTGCGGACGAAGCGTCGTATCATTTTATTTCCGGATACACGGCCAAGGTAGCTGGCACGGAGAGAGGGATAAAGGAGCCGGTGGCCACCTTTTCCACCTGCTTCGGGAGGCCGTTTCTGGCCTTACACCCATCGGTTTACGCCAAGCTTCTGGGCGAAAAGATTAAGCAGCACGATGTGAAATGCTGGCTTCTGAACACCGGATGGACCGGCGGCCCATACGGAGTGGGTAATAGGATGACCATACAGCACAGCCGTGCCCTGCTAAACGCCGCTATCGAGGGGAAGCTGGACGAAGTGGAGTCTGTGGAGGATCCCAACTTCGGATTTATGGCGCCCACAAATGCGCCCGGTGTGCCGGAGCGGATAATGTCTCCTCGGAGCACATGGGCGGACAAGTCCGCATATGACAAAAAGGCGCGGGAGCTTGTGGATCTGTTCGCGGAAAATTTTACAGCGTATAGATCCGACGCCACCGAGGGAGTAAAGCGGGTGGCTGATCGGATCGGGACTCGTTAACGGCTGACCCAGTACGCTGGTAAGGCAAATATGTCCTCTTCTGCGATAGAGATAATCCAAACTGCAGAGGAATATTACAGCCGTCTGTTCGAGGATATACGGCAGGCAGAGTCATCCATCCAGGTCCAGATGTATATCGTGGATAACGACAACATCGGCATGGAGTTCTCCTCCCTGCTTATGCAAAAGGCCGCCGAAGGGCTGGCCGTGGACCTGATTTACGACTCGGTGGGGTCGATTTCCACACCATCTTATTACTTCGATAGAATATCCGCCGCCGGAGTGCGGGTGATCGAGTATAACCCTGTAAATCCCGGCAAAAGACCGGGCCCATTTTCCTTTCGCGCCATGATGAGACGCAATCACCGGAAGCTTGTGGTGCTAGACGGAAAAATCTATTATCTGGGCGGGATGAACGTGGGAGAACGGTTTCTCGAATGGGAGGATATCACTATCCGCGGCGTGGGAAACGTGGCCACCGTGCTGCAGGCGTCTTTCGATGGAATAGGGAAGAAAGGGGCGTCCAGGCCAAAACCTCCAAGGTTTAAGGAGCTTACGACCAAGCGGATCCAGGTGTGTGACAGCCGCCCACAATTCCAGAATTATCCGATGAAAAAAATGCACTTAAACGCCATCAACAGGGCCAGGAAGAGGGTGTGGATCGCCCAGGCGTATTTCATACCCCGCAGAAAAATCGTCAAGGCTCTGATTCATGCGGCCAGGCGGGGGGTGGATGTGCGGGTAACGCTTCCGGACCGCTCCGATGTGTTGATAGCGGACCTGGCGGCATGGATACCGCTACGGCGGCTGATGCGGCACGGGGTGAATGTGATGAGATATACTCGGGAAATGCTCCACTCCAAATTCACCATTATTGATGACGATTGGGTCACCACCGGCACGGCGAACCTGGATTCGATGAGCTTTTACTGGAACCTGGAGATAAACCTAGTGGTGAGGGATCCGGAGGTGGTGGCCAAGTTCCTGAAAATTTATGAGAATTACGGTGTAAAAAGCCGTGTAGTGGACGACCTGGAGCCGCTCCATCGCTCATGGGCCCTGCGGTTGCTGGGGAGGATGATCTACCATTACAGCTGGATTCTGTAATAACCATCCAGCGTTATCCGGTAATTTGTCCCCCTGGTAATTTGTCCCTCTTGTAAAGACAAGAAAAGGCATGTATCATACCGGCTTCTTTTTTTGCGCTTAGATTACAATAATTCTGGAGACACCAAGTACCATGGCGACATATATAAACGCCGGTTCCATCAGGCCCGGCATGATAATTAACCACAATAAGAATATCTGGCGCGTAATGACTTTCGAGACCGTCAAGCCAGGCAAGGGGGGCGCCTACGCTCAGGTGAAGATGCGCAACTTGACGCAGGGCAACCAGACCGAAGTGCGGTTTCGCACCGAGGAAAAGGTGGAACGAGCCGTGCTCGAACAGGTGGAGATGGAATATCTGTATGAGGATACCGCTGGATTTTGCTTTATGAACCTGCAATCTTATGAACAGATGTTTTTTAATAAAGAGATTCTGGAAGACGCCATGGACTAC
This sequence comes from Nitrospinota bacterium, assembly GCA_029881335.1. Lineage (GTDB taxonomy): Bacteria > Nitrospinota_A > UBA7883 > UBA7883 > UBA7883 > JAOUMU01. Next base: position 23,167 of record JAOUMU010000034.1, read on the forward strand.
CTGGTTCCTAATACCAAGGTGAAAATAGAATTCAATGAAGGAAAGCCGATCGGTATCGAGCTGCCCCGCATTGTAGAATTGACTGTCACCAAAACCGATCCCCTCATGAAAACCGCCACAATCACAAGCCAAAGTAAACCCGCCACTCTGGAGACGGGCAAAGTGGTGCAGGTTCCGGCGTTTATCGAAGAGGGGGAGAAAGTACGGGTGGACACCGCAGAGGGAAAGTATATGGAAAGGGCGAAATAAGCCGCTATATGGCGAGTTAAAGCCGCTATGCGGGCTTCCCCTGCGGGGAATATAAGGATCTGTCTATAAGCCCACTGGCAAAAGACCGTAGCGCCAGCGCCGAGAATATAAGGGCCGCCGCTAATTCCACCTGATGGGGGAAAACCTCGGCCGCTTGGCCAAGGGCTGCGGTGGCGTCTATCTCCAGGGCTTGGTATAAACCATTGAGCGCCAACCCGGCCGACAGCGAACCTATAGCTATGGCGGAAAGGTATATTATTGCCGATCTGGTCCCCAGAAGCTTCCTGATGATGACCAGCGTTCCAATGTTGGTGGCAGGGCCGGAGAGCAGGAACACCAGCGCCGCTCCGGGAGAGAGCCCCTTTATCATCAAAGCCGCGGCCAAGGGCGTGGAGGCGGTGGCGCAGATATACATGGGGACTCCGGCGGCCAGCATCACAAGCATGGATATAAATCCGTCACCCGCGAACTGAGTGAAGAAATCGTCCGGGAGCATTGCTTCCACCACACCTGCGGCAAGAATGCCGATCAGGAGCCAGCCGACCAGATCGTCCACCAGCTCGACAAAAGCGAAATGCAATGATGTCACAAGCTTGCCCCTGGGGGGATCCCCCGCGGGGGGCTCATCGGGGCCAGAGGGATCGCCGATTGATTCGCATTTATCTGCGCAACAATCATCCTTGCATACAATATCCACCTGGGGTGAAGATCCGCTTTTCTTGTCGCCGATGAGGTTCTCCATCACTCCGGCGAAAAGGGCGGTGGCGAACGCCGCCACAGGACGAAAAACTGTCATCACTGGGTCCATCAAGGCGTATGTGATTGCTATGGAATCAACCCCCGATTCTGGAGTGGAAATGAGAAAAGCGCTGGTGGCGCCTTTGGATGCGCCGCTGGAGCGTAGAGATACTGCAGTGGGGATGACACTGCACGAGCATAACGGAAGGGGAATGCCAACCAGGGCCGCGTTAAACACAGAGCCGAAACCATCGGCGCCCAGTTTGCGCTTCACAAGGTCCATCGGCAAAAAGACCTTCACCAATCCCGCCAGGAAAAATCCGGCCAGCAGGAATATGGCCGAGTCCTCCAATATGGCCCAGGAAGAGGATAGGGAGTCCATTACCAAATCCATCTAATCCTCCTCCCGGTGCACCACGTGGTCCAACACCGCCTTGAAGGCCCCAGCCACATGCTCGTCGTCCAGGCTGTAGTACACCATCTTTCCAATCTTTTCGAATTTGACCACTCTCCTGTCTCTGAGCGAACGCAGGTGGTGGCTGGTGGCGGACTGTGAAAGCCCCACGATATGCGCCAGGTCGCACACACAAAGCCTGCGTATTGAAAGAGCTTCGATAATGCGCATCCGGGCGGGATCGGACAGGGTCTTGAAAAACTCAGCCACCTGCATGGCCTGCTTTTGGTCAGTCATTCTGCTTTGCACCAACTCGACATTCTCCCTGTCCACCAGGTTCACCTCACAGATTGTATCGTTTTTCATGGCCTTATATATGAATGTATGCTCATGTGTAAATATGAACCCAGGGCAAGGATTTGTCAACACTTTTCCCCGGGGGATTTGGGGCACAGATTGTTCTACCCGGAGAGGGCAGCCATTATTATCAAAATAATCAATAGGATACCAATTCCCAGGAATAGGCTGCCTGCTGCATAGGCTATTATGCGCCACTTGGTCGGCCAAGGCTCATCTGTCACCACTTCAGCCAGCCTGCCGGACTCCTTCAGTGTGGCGTACTCCAGGCTACGCTCTTCCATGTATTTCTCTTCCGGAGTCAATCCAGTGAAGATCACCGGGTCCATGGGGAAGGAGTCGGGCCGCAGGTGAGTGTTAAAGAAATGGATGGTGAATATGAACCCAACCGCCAGCAGAGCCTCATCGCTGTGGATGATCATCGCCAGGTTAATTATCCACCCGGGCAACCATTGGGTGAAAAATAGCGGGAACCAGAGAACCAGCCCGGATATCCCTATGATCGGTACACCCCAGAAGACGGCGAAATAATCGAATTTCTCCCAATAGGTGAACCGGCCATACTCTGGACGAGGCCCAAGCCATGTGAACCATTTGACAGTACTCCAGAACTGACGGATGTCATTTAGATTAAACATCATCGACTCTGGTCCGAAGATATAACTGAGCCACGACAGGCCGCTTTTCCGTTTTAACTGGGCCAGCGCCCGCAGGTGATAGAGGAAGTATCCAAAAGTGATGACCGCTGCCACCCGATGGATGAATCCAGCCGCCGACACCCCACCAAGAAGCCAGGTGATAGTCTGGGCCCAAGGCTGGTAGGAGTACTTGAGCGCCATGCCGGTGAGCGCCAGCGAGAGAAAGCTGATAATAACAAGGATGTGGGTGATCCTGTGCCGCAGCTCGAACCGGCGAATATAACGGCCAGTGGGGGAGGGCTTTACCTTGCGAGCGAACAGGGCATGGGTTAACGATCGCGGAAGCCAAAGAAGGGTGTGCACGCCAAAGAAGCCGAACACACCAAAGAGAAGCAGTGTCATAAACCAGTATGTGTAATAGATGAATGGACGCTCCTTCATGGAGTGGTAGTCCGCATGGGGGATGAACTCGGTGAAGTTCTTGGTAACCTGCAAATGGCACCTGCCGCAAGTCTGGATCAAGTTGGCCTTGGCCACGGATGAACGTGGGTCCGAGGCGGGCAGGATGATGTGGGCCATGTGGCAATCAGAGCATTTGGCGGCCTTCTCGTAGCCCAGCTTGTGGATCTTGCCATGGATAGTCTCCTGATATGTTTCCG
>JAOUMU010000137.1 GCA_029881335.1 Nitrospinota bacterium
CAGTGGCGGCGCTTGCCGGTGTTTGTGAAATCGCAAGCAAAATGAAAGCCTGCAAAGCAACAAAGATGCGCATGTTACCCCCCCGGATTATGTATATGGCCCCCCCCGTTTCACTGGCGGGCTCCTATCGCTACACACACGGATTAAGGAAAAAAATGGGAGGAGGAGATCCTCCTCCCGAAAAAATCATGAATACTTGATCATGCCAGAGTCGACACTGATAATCGGCTCACGATACCTCTTCTGTCGGGGCTGCACGTTTTTGCGGAAGTTTTCCAGGCCGCCCGCCCGCTCGATGGCCTGGTGCAGCCCTGTCATAACTTCCAGTACCTCCTCGGGTATATCCTTGCTCACAGGCAGATCCACATCGCTGGTATACACCTTCATCCAGGCAAGCCGGTTTCGCGCCAAAAAATTGACGTTAGCCTTGCTGCTGGTGAGCAGCCCGTTTCCATCGGCCAAATAAGCCTCCATCTCAAACGGGGTCGTGACAATAATCCTGGGAGAAACCACCCAGGCCTTCTCCAGAACGCTGGACCCGTCGCTCATCCTTACCAAAATGTAATCCTGGATTTCTTCCGCTTCGGCCACACCCATGGCGCCCAACATCAGCAAACCCAAAGATAACGTCATTATTCTGCTTCTCATAACTTGTCTCCTGCTTCCCTGAAAACCAGCCGACTTTCAAAGCTTGCACTTCGCGCATCGGCCATCCTCCGGAGACGGCGGCCTGGTTGGCTACCCCGAGGCCTCTGCCATCTCCCGGCGAAAGCCGCCGATATCGGCTCTATCTTCTTTTCTTTCGTTAATCATCTTTCCTTTTCTCTTATTGACTAATTTAAAGTCTCGCCACAAGTTAGTGCATGTATGGCGCCAACCTGCTAACGGTATGAATACAAACTGATTGTGGGAATGATGCCACCAGCATCCTGAACCTGGCCGGCAATATGTATTCAATAGCAGACAGTGCCCTGCCAAATATGCGCAATTATCTCAAATCTTCCTGACAATGAGATATATTATTGTAAGATAGACTGTTACAATGTGTCGCATCTGGGTACGCCGACAGATAATGTCAGATATCGTTACGTGACACAAAACATGTCGGCCAATGACAATTTATAACATGGTAAAATATTCTTGCAGCAAGAGTTTGAAATCGGTTGGCGTTGAAAGGATAACTTTGCAATTACCAGGTTAATAATTGCTGATCAACCCCATTTCCTGACCCACCAGCTCATATATTCTTCCTGGCTCATTTCTTCGATCATTTCCGCCATTTCTGGCGCATCGGCCAATTCTTCTTCTTTTCCTTTGGCCAGCACCAGAAAAGCCGCTTTTACGTTTATGAACTTCTCATGGGATTGCGTGTCGTCAGGATTCGTATCGGGGTGGGTAATCCTGGCTTGTTCCCGGTAGGCTTTTTTCAGATCCTCCAGGCAAGCGCCTTCCTTCACGCCAAGTATTCTGCGGGCCTGGGCTTCCAGCTTTTTCCTGCGGGCCCTCCATTGGGAGAATGGGTCGTTCATGGCCACACACCATAAAGGGCGGCCATCACGCACCGCCCCCTGTCATCATTACTACTGTTTCGTCTCCCGCCATTATACTCCTGGTTCAGGCTGGGCGCCATGGGACCATGATATATGGGTATCCACACGACGTCATCTTCACAGTGAAGATCGGCTTTTTAATTATCGGACAAGGCCAACTCAAACAGCCGGCCATGAAGGTATATCGGACCGGGAAATTCGACGGCTCATCTACCCCAGATCGCCGATTTCCGCTTCCACCATTCCCATCAAGCGGCCTAATACATTCTCGGAGAAGTCGAACTTTATCGCGGCGGCCTCGAACAGGTCCGGCGCCGGGGCCGAGCCCCCCCTGGCAAGCGCATTCAGGTACTGATCCACCACCCGCCGGGGTCGGATAGATTCTAGGGTCTCCTCGCTCAATATGGCCCGAGCGCCATTGGTGGCTAAGGCGCTGTTGATCTCCTCAAAAATCTTCCCCTGGGCGCGGTAGTTTCGATATATCTGCAACGCGCCCAGTTGGGCGATGGCGTATTCTATGTAGTAGAAAGGGACCTCGAATATGTGCAGTTGCCTGTGCCACAAGCTGCGCAGGGCGCCTTGTGTGGCGGTGGACCAGTCGATTTCCGGCGAGAATTTCCGATACAACTCCACCCATTTGTCGTCTCTTTGGGCGTGGGAGTGGCCGGGGTGGGTGTATAGCCAATGCTGGAACGCATCCACCATCGCCACCCATCCGAAGATGTCCACCACATGCCGCAGATGCTCTGCCCTGGCGCGGTCTCTCTCCTCCTTCTTGTCGTAAAAAGGATCCAGCTCCCTGCCACCTAAAAGCTCCATGGACATCGACGCCACTTCGGAAAATTCCATGGCCGCGTGGCGGTACCATGTAAGGGGCTGGGTGCGGCTCTCCATGGTGTGGAACGCGTGGCCCCCCTCATGCAACAAGGTGTTGACATCCGTCTGGGAGCCTACGGCGTTTGTGAATATAAAGGGGATGCGCCTCTCCGAGAATGTTGTCTGATAGCCGCCGGGCGCTTTCCCCTTGCGGCTATCCAGGTCCATGGAATGGCGGATCGAATCGAACCTCTCCCCCAGTCTGGGATCCAGCCGCATGAAAATATCGGTTACTCCCTGGGCAAGCTTTTCCGGTTCCGTGAAGGGTTTCAGGGGCGGACGCCCCTTCTCGTCGCATTCGGTGTCCCATGGCGCAACGCTGCCAAGCCCCAGGGCGTTTCTTCTTTTTTCGATAAGCTTGCCGGCAAGGGGCACCGCCGTATTTTTTATAGACTCGTGGAACTGCAGGCAATCCTCCGGCGTGTAATCGCGCAGCTTGCTCCGAAAGCAGTATTCCCGGTAATCATTCAGTCCCAGGTTGGCGGCGAATTCCCCCCGGACCTGAAGCATCTCGTCGAAGAGGAGGTCTAGTTTTTCCTTTTCCACCAGCCGCCGTTGGGCAGAGGCGCGATGGGCGCGCTCCCGCAATCCCCTATCCGGCTCTCTCATAAACTGGGCCATCTGGGGCATGGTTCTCTCTTTTCCCTCAAATTCCACGGTCATGGCGCCCATGACCTCCTGGTACTTTTGCGACAGCTCCTGCAGCCGGACTCCCAGCGGGATATTCTTTTCGGTGAACAGCTCAATGTCGGCCTTCTTGCGTCTATCGAATTGCTGGAACCTCCGGGGATTCAATCTGGCGCGCAATGGGGAATCGTAATACTTGTGGTCCAGCTTGTTCTCCCACTCGATCAGCTTCGGCTCCACTTCCCGCACACATTCCAGATAGGCGTTCTTTTTATCCTCGTCATCTGTGTGGCATGTCATCTCCACATACCGGACAGACGCGAATTCCTCCACCACCGACTGAGCCTCCGACCAGTCGGCCAGCCACGCCTCCAGCTCCGCTGTGGTATGAAGATCTCTTTGGGACAATTTGGCGAAATATGGCTCAATATCGGCCCAGCTTTGCATTACCAGGTCTGCTGCGACAAAGGAACGGGGGAAAAGCTTCAGCCACGGTTTATCAGAAGACATCGGCGCCTCGAAATACAATATGGTTAATCTTGACGAATCGCATCTGACAGACTACCATTCACTCATTACATTCGCAAACTCACGGCGGCAATAATCCGGAAAAACCATGTCATCAATAAAGAGAGTATTAATAAGCGTTAGCGACAAAAGCGGGCTGGCCGAATTCGCCCAAAGCCTGCAAACCATGGGGGCCCAGATTCTCTCCACTGGGGGCACCGCAAAGTTTCTGCGCGACGCGGGGCTGATGGTCACCGATGTGAGTGATTACACAGGCTTTCCCGAGATCATGGATGGACGGGTGAAGACGCTGCACCCGAAAGTGCATGGCGGCATCCTGGCCCGAAGGGACCTGGACTCCCATATGAGCCAGATGGCGGACAACGGCATAGATCCCATAGATATGGTGGTGGTGAACCTCTATCCATTCGAGAAGACCATCGCAAAGCCGGACGTGGCCTTTGATGAGGCGGTGGAGAATATAGACATCGGCGGCCCGGCCATGGTCCGCTCCGCGGCGAAGAACCATGCCCATGTGGCGGTGGTGGTGGACCCGGCGGATTACGCCGTTGTGGCCGAGGAGATGAAAATGAACGACGGCGCCCTCACTGGAGAGACCATGCGCACCTTGGCGGCCAAAGCGTTCGACCATACAGCCTGGTACGACGGCCGGATCGCTTCCTACATGAACAGGCGGATTTCCTCCAAGGTGAAGTTTCCGAACAGGATGATCATACAGCTGGAAAAGAGCCAGGCCCTTCGGTATGGGGAGAATCCACATCAGGACGCCGCCCTCTACACCATGGCGGATAACCGGGGATTCGTGGCCCAGGCTGACCAGCTACACGGCAAGGAACTGTCGTTTAACAACATTGTAGACATGAGCGCCGCATACGATCTGGCCTTTGAGTTCTCCGAGCCCGCCGTCGCCATTATCAAACACACCAACCCTAGCGGCGTGGCGGTGAACCAGAACCTGGTTCAGGCATATCTGGACGCCCGCGAGTGCGACCCAGTGTCGGCCTTTGGTGGCGTGATCGCCGTGAACCGGGAAGTGGACGATGCCACTGCGGAGGAGATAGCAAAGCTCTTTGTGGAAGTGCTGATCGCCCCCAGCTACTCTGTCAAGGCGCTGGCGAAGCTGAAGGAGAAAAAGAATATCCGTTTGATTCAGGCGCCATCCAGGGAGATGGTGGCCGCGCTAACCGCCAAATTTCTTTCCGGAGCGGCCCTGCTGCAGGACGACGACAGCAGAACCCTGAACGAGGAGGGCCTGAGAGTTGTGAGCCAACGCCCACCGACTGATGACGAAATGAAAGCTCTACGTTTCGCCTGGACCGTGGCAAAACATGTCAAATCCAACGCCATCGTATACGCCGACAGCAAATCCACCATCGGCGTGGGCGCCGGCCAGATGAGCAGGGTGGACAGCGCCCGCATCGCCCATGAAAAGGCTCGCCGCCCCCTGACCGGCGCCGTGATGGCCTCGGACGCTTTTTTCCCATTCCGGGACGGCATTGACGAGGCGGCCAAGGTGGGAATAAAAGCGGTGATCCAGCCTGGAGGCAGTATGCGCGATGAAGAGGTGATCGCCGCTGCCGACGAGCATGGCATGGCCATGGTCTTCACCGGGATGCGCCACTTCCGGCATTAGCCTGGCCAAGAGAAACCGCCTTGGGCGGAATCCGTCTGGACCATATACCACTAAACGGCGGAACCTCTTTGAAGCGCAGGATGACGTGGATAGGAAGAAGGAATCGTTATTGACGGCAATTGAGGCGAGGCTGAAACAGAGTATGACTTTAAGCAAGTTGTTCATCACAAGGTGGAGTGTTGAGTAGGTTAGGATTATTGTTCCTCATTGCTGAATGAATGTGGCAGTAGCGTCTCATCATCGAAAGGGGTCAGGTCTTGTTGCTTCCCCGTGGCCACCGCGCTGAATCCCGTCCATGTAGAAAAATAATCAGCCATAAACTCCCCCATGCTTTTCAATCCCTGATTGGTTTGACAAAAGTTTATTATTCCTATAAAGTCCATTTATAACTTTGCTTGTCATGGCTTCAATATTCTTTTAATACTCTTGCCAGGCGGACACTGGATTTTTTGGGGGCATGTTATGACCTTTGCAGGCCGAAATATCTCTCTCCTTTTAATCCTGACCTCTGTTCTTGGGTTCATTATCGCCGGCTGTAATTCAGGATCAGGCAACGGTTCCTCCGGCGCCGGACAAACTGGGTCCCTCTCCGGCGTTTATGACATCAGGATAGAGATCGCCGATATCAGCTGCTCCGACGGTTCCGTGGTCCGAAAAGGATATGGAACCTCCGGGGAGATTGTGCAGGATGGCAAGTTCCTGGAATTCAAACAGCATGGCCAGACCATCGGCCACGGCCATATACAGCCCGATGGCGCCTTCCACCTCTCCGCCACCCTTTCCGACGCCGGATTCGATATTTCCGCTGTTCTTGATGGCAAGGTGATCGACAACGCATTAGTTGGCCTCTCCCATGCGGCATGGACCACGGACCAGGGGCTGACCTGCCGCCAGAGCTCGGAATTCACCGCCACGCCGACGGGGGGCGCATGATGGAGAAAAAGTATTTGCCAGTTCTGGCCTTTGCCTTGATCATTGGAGCGGCGACAGTACTGGCGGGATGCGCGGAATCAATCGCATACAACGATAGCTATACCATCACCCACACGGACGCCGAGTTTCCGCTTCATGTGACATCCAACGATTATATGGTAGGTGATCGTGCACTTGTGTCTTTATATGGGGGGCAGCCTGCCTGCGGGCATGTCAGGGGAACCCCCACATATTCTGGCTCACCAGCCACAGTCCGTAGCAATCCTCCATTTATTTTCAGCCGCTCCTCCGGCGTGGCGGCGGGAGCTTACAGATTCCAATACATGCTGTCGGTAAGCACCTACGATTATCCTATCGTCGGTGGAAGCTACGAAAATAGCACTGCCACAGTCACATTGATCCTGACGGAGACATATCCATCTCCTGATGGTTCTCCGGAATGCGCCTCGCCTTATCAGGCGTTCATAAACTCGGCGTCATACTCCGGGGGTGTTGTTACGGTGCAATGGCAGGTTCCCGAGGGAGTGCAATATGCTGATTCATACGAGATAGCGATATATAATGGCGAACCGAATAGTGGGCATGAATTCCTGACCAACCAAAATCTACGCAATCCTCGCAACCATAGTCCACAAACATCAAATCTTCGCCCATCTGCCAGGCCCACTCTTTTTTGGGTGGTGCTGATAACCAAGTTGAATTACAGGGAGGTTTTCCGCGATACACTGAGGGGGGTGCAAGGAGAGCCGCCCGGATTCATCCTGGTAGATGACCATGTCCGGTTGATCAAGGGATCGGTGGAACGCGCGACGGTGGACGTGCTGGCCAACGATACAGACCTTAGGCCCAACGCCGGAACC
>JAOUMU010000035.1 GCA_029881335.1 Nitrospinota bacterium
GCCCACCAGGATATCCCCTTTATGCCCGTGGACAACGCGGATACAACGACCTGGGCCGCCCGTAACGCCGGCCTGGCCGCGCTTGACCATGCTCTTTTACCGGGGACGGACCTGACCGAAATGTTCTGGGGTTATCTTCCGATCCCGATATGCGTGGAGGTGGATGGCACGGGCCCGACCGGCTTTAGCACCAATAACGCCAATATGAAGATTCCCCGGATTTCGCTGATGGGCCTGCCGGATTACAGCATGACGCTGACCACCCAGGAAACCAGCGACCTGCTGGAGCAATATAATGTGCTGATATACGATCCCGTATGTCCTGTAAATGTCAGTTGCCAGCAGAACCTCACCGGTGGGGGATGGAACTCCGCCGGAGGAAATTTAACCGTGCAACTGGCTTACAACAGGGCTAATAGCAACCCGGACTCCGCGAACCGGCCCCATACATGCATGAGCTTCGTAAATCCCCCCTCGGGAGGGTGCCCGTCGGGGGTGGCATGCATAAACATCGGCGAGGACATGTACTATTTTGTCCAGGTCACAACAGCCGAGCCGAATAATCCGCAGCTTGTGCGGTATAACGTGGGCACGGGCAGTATCGAAGTGATGTCGAACTACGTGGAGGATTTCCAGATCCTCTACGGCGTGGACGGGGTGACCGCAACCGATGTCCAGGATGGCATGGTGACTGCTTCCGAGTGGCTCAACGGGCTGGAGTATAATACGAACAACTCTGGCCCCCGGACCATGATGAGCCGCATATTCCTTTTAGTGAGAAGTAATAAAGAGGACAACATGTTGGCGGCGGCCGGAATCAAGCAGAATCCTCAGTCGATAGACAACAGCACCATAGCCCAGCCGGCCAATGGCGGTGACTACAAGCGGCGAAGGCTGATCAGCAGAACCGTGCGGATGAGGAGTGTGCTGTGATGCGGCGAGAAGAGACAGAAAGATATGACTGTGCGGAATCTATGACGATGAAAGATGAGGTTAGCGCCATGAAAAGGAATTATATAGCCCGGGGCCGTCGTTCGGCCAACGGGAGGAGCGGAGCGGTGCTGGTGTTGGCTCTGCTGACCCTGGCCATGATCACGGTGATGGGAGTATACTCGGCCACCCGTACCACCCTGGAGCAGCAGATCGCCAGCAACATGGAAAACCAGGTGATGGCCTTTTTCGCCGCGGAGGCGGGCATATCCCATGGCCGTACCATGTTGCAGAAAGAGTTCGTCAAGGCCAACGAACAGAATATGGTAAATGGGAAGAAACCCACCTGGAACTGGATCCTGGACGGTACCTTTAACGGAATTGCCGCCGGGACGTACTGGTGCGGCGACTATCCCACCACGGCCTCCAATGGCTGCGAGTTCGGCGCCTCCCCTTTCGACGGATTGTGGACGGGGCATGGTGTGGAGATAATCCATCGGCCCTGGACCATAGGCACAAAGACCGTGGAATATACGGTTACGGTGTGGGATAACGTCGATTATATGTTCGACTCCTCCCTGGTCGCCAACGATACCTATACCGATGTGAATTCCTCGGTGGTGATAGACCCTCTAGCCACATGCGATGAGACAGTCGATTCAACAAACCTGAAGGGAAAAAACGCCACTAAACCATGTAGCAACGATTACGATCCGGTGAATGACAAGGACGGGATGATCTTTGTCCGCTCCAGGGGCGTTATATATTCTGGTGGGGTCGTCATAGCCGAGGCCATCCATGAGCTGACATTTGCGGGAAGAATTTCCGGCAGGGGCCAGGTTATTCCCGGGCTGGCCCAGGAGTTCGCCAACGAGGGCCACTCCTCATCCGGTATGGACTTGAGTGAAATTGAACTGGCAGATCTTACTAACCCAGTCGACCTAAGTTCTTAAGTTAAGGAGAATACAATGTTTCGGCAAAACGTTTTTTCAAATAACGGTACGTTGGTTTCTGCCTTGGCGCTTTTGGCGCTGATAGCGGGAGCAGGCTTTTCAGGGGTGGCTGGCGCGGCGCCTCCCCCATCCGGCCCCGCAGTGGCGGCAGGATGCGTGGTGGGTGGAAACTACGCCTCGGTCGATTCAGGCGGCTTTGCGGCGGCGGACTATACCTTTACCCACACCACCGTCACCGCCGGCGGCGAAGTGGCGCTCTCTTTCTCCACTCCAACGGTCCAGGAGGCATACACCGTGCCGTTCGACCAGGACGTGTACGCGGCTTTTGTCTATGAAGACCCGCTAGACTTGGCGTACTATAACTCGTCCCAGGTGATTGTGGGAAACCAGTTCAACAACAGCATGGGCTGGTTTATCAAGCCGCTGGTGGAACAGGAGCTGGCTGCGGTGGGCTTCCCTTCTAGCAACAAGCTGCACTTTTATTTCCTGTACTGGACCGACCAGAATTTCTATAACGTCGCAACCAACAAATACCACTTGATCAATTACCTTTTCCCCAGGGTGACAGACACCAATAACGATAACATTTTTGACAGGTGGTACGACCCTGTATGGTATACCTTGGGGCTTGACGGCTTTGGGAACCTCTATACTGCGTTTACTTCTGTCGTGTGGGGTCCTTCGACAGAAAGTGACTACTCCGCCAAAAGCTTGATTCCTAATGGCGATGGTATTCTGGACGGGCGCGACGCCCGGATAAAAGTCGGCAGATTCAAGGCCGGCACGCAGATATCGTTTTTTCAGAACAGGGATTTTTACCATGTTCGCACGGCGTATACAACGAAGGATGCGGGGACGAATACCTACTGGAGCTATCAGAATGATTTTAGCCCCCAGCCAGCGGCTTTGCCTTCATATCCGGCTTGCGCCAACGTCGGTAAAGCGGTGAACAGCGCGAAAACCAAAAGGGAACTCCTTGTCTCGAATGCTATACAGCTCGGCGGTGGAGTAAGCTACGTCTCGCTGAACCTCAAGTTCGACCTGGCATGGCCAGCTCCGCAAAGTGTTCCTGAGGATTTTGTGGCGGGAGTCCCTGTACTGTTGGGCGGAGCGGACTGCAAATATGTGAGCATGGATTACAAGGGCGCCGGTGGCACCTCCTATCCATATTCATGGACCCAGGGGCTCTTCCCAACGGCGGCTTCCAATGCGTTGAGTAATATCTTCGGACTCAGTTTCACAGGAACCGTGAACGCCGGGGATTATGAGATCTATTTTCTCAACGGCGTCACCACGAAAAACGATTTTAACCGGGCCCTTTGGCTGGCGCCGGACAAAGACCCCTTCTCGACCCTTCTTACCTTTGAGTCGCATTACACGGGTTACGACCTGGACTTTAACGACAACATGTTCCTGATCGAGGCCCGCAATGGCGGTACCGTGCAGATGAATGTCTCGGCCAGCCCCAGCGCCACGCTGGCCGCAGCCGGCAACGCCTTCATAACCACCGCCACCATAAAGGTGCAGGACACCATGCCGTCGGCCTCCTGCGGCGTGTCGCCTGGCGACACCAGGATTGACTACTACCTGTCCACCAATGGCGGCGAGGAATGGACCCGCGTCCATGAATGGGATCTGGCGCGGAGTGGGGACATTACCGGAGACAAGGTGTATGACTGGACTCCCGGTATCACCATGACCTCATACCAGGCGGTGACAAAGCCTGTGAGCGAGACCACCTATCGTGAGGCGACGGTGAGCTTTATCAGCAACGCAGTTGTAGGAAACGTCCTGTTGTGGAAGGCTGACATGATAACGGTGGACAAGACCTGTTCGCCGAGGATAGCTTCCGTGGCGCTTTCATACAACGCCTCCGGGCCCAGAGGATTTGCCCACACGGCGCCGGTGCCGTTGTCCAACGTGATATACGACGCCAGCTTCAAGTGGGATAGCGCCTGGCTGGACAATACCGATTTCCGCGGGCACGTGTTTTCCAAAGAACTGTACGACCCGTGGTTCTCAGAGAACAGCGCCGGGTTCACTCCGGTATTGAACTGGGACGCTGGCGATAAGCTGGGCGGCTCCGCCTCTTCCGTTTCGACGAAAAAGCCTGAAGCAAGGCGCATTCTGTTACCTGATACGAGCGTGTACTCCGTTGTTAACGAGACTGTGGCCCTTAGCTCCGGATCCGTAATTAACGGCGTTGCCAGAACAGTGTCCGGACGCCTGGCCAATAGAAATGTGGTCTCCGGCACCATTGAAATCAGTGGGTGGGATAGCTATGGGAGGTTGGAAACCTTCAGAGACTATGGTGTACGCAGTCTCGACGGAGAGATGGTTGGGACCGGCGACATCAACCGGGGCACCGGTGATTTTACAGTTACGTTCACCAGGGCTCCCGGTGTGGGGACTCATCTGGTGGCGAGCTATAACTACTACACGGTGAACACCACCACCCCGGCTCTTCTCAACACCGGGTTGGTAAACTATTTACTGGTGGGTTTGGACGGCAGATCCATCATGACCAACGCGGGTCGTGTGTATGAGTACGATCTTAACGGCGATAAGCTTTTTGACGGCCTTGATAAAGATTGGCTTCTCAACTGGGCCAGGGGCTATTCCAGAAAGAGAAGCGGTTTCAATAAGGAGTGGTTCCTGGGCGCGATAGACCACAGCACCCCTGCAGTGGTGGGCGCGCCTGGCCTGCAAGGATGGTATTACGGCAGCGATATCAAGGACGATGACAGAATCAGCTTCGACCAGTATCGGTGCGAGCAGCGCAAGCGCCCGACCCAGCTGTACGTGGGATCACGCTCCGGCATGCTGCATTCATTCTACGCAGGCGAGTTCCGCCCCTATTATGTGGACGAGAGCAAATTGGCGGCTCCATTCACCTGCGATTTCTCCAATGAAGCCAATCTGTTCACATTCAGGGGCGATTTCAATAAACCGAAAGACACCGGAGCGATAAACCCCAAAGGGGCGTTTTATCGGCCGCCGGGAACTCCTCCTGCAGGAGTGGTGGATCCCCTCCGGGGTTTCCCCATCAACCGCGGCTATTACGAGTGGCCCACCGGCGCCGGACCGAACTACGGCGACGGCAGCGAGACCTTCTCTCTGATCCCGGCCAACCTGTTGTCGCGGCTGAAGAACCTGCCAATGAACCGTGAGGATAAGGCGTTCATGGACGCCAGCCCTGTGGCGTCCCATGTCAGGTTCGCAGATGGCACATGGCACAACATGGTGATCACGGCTCAAGGTAACGGCGGCGACCATATAGTTGGCCTCGACGTGACCGATACGGCCAATCCCAAGATCATGTGGGATTACGCGGATCCGGACCTGTATCGCTCGCGCTCCGCGCCATCCATCGGCTCCGTGGGCCGCGTGGTGGCTGGGGGCAATTCCCAATGGGTGGTGATGTTCGTCTCTGGAGTGAACACCGATCCGCATGGATATCCCAAAATATACATGCTGGAGATCGAGACCGGCAAGCTTCTGTACGAACTGAACCTGGATACCGATATCGAGGCTCAGGGCGCTACTCCAAGCGGCCAGCCGGCGCTGTTGGATTCGGACGGCAACGGATATGCCGACCGCTGGTTCATAGGCACGGACAAGGGTGTGGTCTTCAAGGGCGTCATGCCTGATAACCCGTTGGCGGCCACCGGGACCGATTTCGAGATTTGCACCTTTTTCAAGACTCATAACAAGGTGGCTCCTTCCGATCCCAATGAGAGGTTGGCCATATACGCCTCCCCCTCGGTGACGTCCACGAACACGCTCTCCTCCACCGGCAAGCTGGAGTACAAGATCAACGTGTTCTTCGGTACTTCGTCCAGCCCGTATCACGACGACGATCCGGGAGACACCTACAAGTTCTACGCGGTGAGGGACACTGACGACAAGACCAAGTGCACTGCTGGCAACGAGCTGTGGAACATGGATCTGCCTGCCGGGCAGCAAGTGTACGCCGCGGCGTTCGCTACCGCTGGAAGGGTCTATTTCGGTACCTCCACGGCCACCAGCGAGGATCCCTGTGCGCCCACGGCTGCTGCCGCAGGGGGCACAACTGGAAATATCTTCGTTTGTGACATCGAGAATGGCTCCGCGCTTGCAACTCTTGCGACTGGCAACACGGCAGGATCGCTGGTGGTGGATGATAACCATCTGTACTTCAGGACATCCGATGGTAGGGTGATGTCCAGAGGTGGAGATACTTTCCAAAACGCAACCAAACAAGGAGGATTCAGTGAGGCAGTCATTGTTTCGTGGATGGAAGTACTGCGCTAGGCGCACTGGAGCCAGAAGCGGCTTTTCCCTGATAGAGCTGTTGGTGACCATCGGGATCTTCGGCATCCTGGCAGGACTGTCCTTTTCGTCGGTGGCTGGCAACATGCCCATGTGGAGGGCGAAAGGGGCTGCGGACAATGTGATCGGTGTCTTCCAGAAGGCCAGGTCTCAGGCGGTCAGGTCGAATCAATGGGCTCTGATCTCATTCACCGGGGTTAATACGCCCGGCGCTTCCGCTATTGCTATCTATCTTGACAAGAACAATAACGGAGCTCTGGATGTCGGCACGGATGAGCGAATCTACAGCCTGGATGTGAATGCGCATTATCGAGACGCTTATGTGAAGTCTGTCGCCGTTGGAGTGAGCCCCGGTACGCCCGTGTCAATGGTGGCATTGGGTCCGGATGGGACAGTGAAGCCCAGTAACCTGAGCATGCCGGTGGAAGTGGTGATAGCCAGCAGAAATCCCAAGGTGACCCAGACGTATACCATCAGGGTAGAGCGTGGTGGCCTTGGCAGGTGGATCTGATCCAGACTTTTTTTCGATCCCGCTCCGGGCAAGCCCCGGGGCGGGATTTTTCTTTTCCGGCCACACGGCGTTTATGTTTGAATCCGATGGGCCGATAAGCTACGATTTACCCATAATCATGCGGGTCATCGATCCATGCCGGTCATTGCCGACAACATAAGAAAGATCCTGGAGCGGATCGAACAGGCCGCCGCCAAAAGCGGGCGTGACCCGAAAGCGGTGGAGCTGGTGGCTGTCACCAAAACCGTGGGCGCGGACCAGGCCTTGGAGGCGGTTTTGGCGGGAATGGTGAGCCTGGGGGAATCCCGGGTCCAGGAGGCCAGGGATAAGTACTCGGTCATCGGGCCCAGGGCCAGGTGGCACCTCATCGGCCCGTTGCAGACGAACAAGGCCAAATATTGCCCAGGCTTGTTCCACCTTATACACTCCGTGGACAGGATGGAGCTTTTTCGGGAACTGGCCAGGCAGGCGGCGCGAAAAGGAAGCGTGGTCCATTGCCTGCTACAGGTGAACCTTTCCGGCGAGAAGCAAAAGTCGGGATGCCGGGCCGAGGACGCGGAAAGGATAGTAAAAGAGGCCGCCCTGCTGGAGGGAGTGAGGATCCAGGGATTGATGACAGTGCCCCCATACAGTGACGATCCGGAGGAATCACGCCCCTATTTCCGGGAGCTTTGCCAGCTGGCCGGAAGACTGGACGCGCTGGGAGTGGAAAACGTTACGATGGATCGGATTTCGGCTGGAATGACCAACGACTTCGAAGTGGCGGTGGAGGAGGGCGCCACGATAGTGCGGGTCGGCTCCGCCATATTCGGCGAAAGGCTATAAGGGAGATTGTGAAATGACAAAGAAAAGCGCGGCGGGGGGCGCGTTGGCAGGCAAAAGGATCGCCTTCATAGGCGCAGGTTTCATGGGGGAGGCGATAATTCGTGGAATCCTGAAGTCCGGGGCCGCCAGTCCCAAGGCGATAATTGCCCACGACCCGGCCTCGAAGGCGATGGTGTCCATGGCGGGTCTTGATGTGACTTTGGCCGATAGCGCCATGGCGGCTGTGGAGGGGGCGGAGATAGTGGTTTTTGCGATAAAGCCGCAGGTCATGGAAATGGTGGTCTCCTCGCTGAAAAAATCGATATCAAAAAAGACCCTGGTGATCTCCATCGCCGCCGGTGTCTCCACCGCCAGCCTGGAGTCCTGGCTCGATTGCGGGGCAAAGGTGATCCGCGCCATGCCAAACATGGCCGCGTCGGTGGGCCACTCCGCCACTGCCATATGCGTGGGCAAAACCGCAGGGGAGGATGACATGGCCGTGGCGCTGGCGATGTTCGGCTCGGTGGGGGGAAGCGTGGAAGTGGACGAATCGCTGATGGACGCTGTCACGGGGCTGTCCGGCTCCGGCCCTGCGTATGTATTCATGTTTTTGGAAGGGCTGATAGACGCCGGGGTGAGCTGCGGCCTACCCAGGGACGTGGCCACCTTTCTGGCGCGGCACACGCTCTACGGATCCGCCCACCTGGCCCAGGAATCCGGGGAGCACCCCTGCATACTAAAGGAGCGGATCACCTCCCCTGGGGGGACCACCATCGCCGCGCTGGCCGCACTGGAGGAGGATGGATTCCGCGGTTCAATCATTAAGGCGGTGCGCGCCGCCATGGAGCGGAGCCAACAATTGGGTGGGAAATGAAAATGAAAAACAGGGATAGTTAAGATGTTTATACTGGGAAACTTTTTTGTGGCTTTAGGCTATGTCATTCAGGCGGCGCTGACAGTATACATGTGGATAATAATCGCCAGGGTGGTCATCTCATGGGTGAATGCGGACCCATACAACCAGATCGTGATGATCATCAGGGGCGCCACTGATCCGGTGCTGAATCCCGTGTCAAGGAGACTGCCACCGATGGGGGGGCTCGACTTCTCCCCGATAGTGGTTCTGCTGGCCATAATGTTCCTGCAGGTATTTATGGGTAATAGCCTGATCCAGATCGGTTATTCCCTGGGCGCCAAATGAATGTGCCCGCCATAAACCGGCAGTCGCCAGGATGCCTTGCGCCGGGCAGGGGGGGGAAGGTGTGATAGTGGCGGTGAAGGTTTCTCCCCGTTCTTCCGTCAGCCGAGTGGAGAGTGTGGTGGCGGGCGCCCTGAAGGTGCGGTTGGCGGCGGCGCCGGTAGACGGGGCGGCCAACGCGGAGCTGATCAGGACCATGGCCGATTTTTTCGGTGTGGCAAAATCCTCCGTCACCATACTGTCTGGCGAGTCCTCCAGGACCAAGAGGGTCTTAATTCGAAATGTGACCGTGGAGCAGGCGAACGGGCTGATGGCTGCGCTGCCGTGATCCGCTCGAATCCAGCCACTGGCCGGCTATCTTCATGACCAACATCGGTTTTGACCTGCGAGGTCTGCAAGAGGGATTCAAGGCTCACAAGAAGCGCGGGATCGGCGTTTATATCAGAAACCTGGCGGCCAGGATGCGCCTGGCGCCCAGGGAGTTATCCATGATCCCGTTCCACGACCCGGGCATGGAGGCCGAAGAGCCTCTGGCGCTGGGATCGGAGGCTTACGATACTCGCTATGTGGGGCCTCTGCGGCCGATGCTACGCCAATATGTATGGCAGCATTTTCTTTTTCGGCCAGTGATAGCCGCGGCGGTGAAAAAAAGGGGACTGGACGCGTTTTTCTTCCCATCCCATCTGGACGCCCCTGCGGGAATATCGGTCCCCTACGCGGTCAAGGCGCATGACCTGATCCAGGCTGCCATGGGGGAGATGCACTCCTCGCTCAAGCACCGGGCCCATGTGATGAAACAGATCTCCGCGCTGAGAGGCGCCAGGGTGATAATCGCCAACTCTCATCACACGAAAAGCGACGTGGTGAAGTACGCCGGAGTGGCGCCGGAGAAAATAGTGGTGGCCCACCTGGGCGTGGATCGGGTGTTCACGCCGCAGGCCGATGCGGACCTCTCCCGCTTCAACCTGCCTGAGAAATTCATCTTGAATGTTGGGGGCATTGATCCACGAAAAAACATAAACCTACTTTTTACCGCGTTTTCCAAACTGCTGGAGAGGGACCCGGACTATCACCTGCTGATGACCGGGGCCCTGGATGACGACCCGAAGTTCCGCGATTTCACGGAGGAACTGGAGCGGCGCTCGCTGAAAAGCAGGGCGAGGGCGCTGGGGTATGTGACACAGAGTGAACTGGCTGCCCTTTATGCCAGGGCTGATCTGTTTTTCTATCCCAGCCTCTACGAGGGATTCGGCCTGCCAGTGCTGGAGGCGATGGCCTGTGGGGCGCCCGTGATCACCACGGACCGTTCCTCCATTCCGGAGGTGGCTGGGGATGCGGCCTTGACTCTGGATCCTGACCAGCCGGAATTATTCACAGAGGCGTTGTTGCGGCTGGCGGGATCGAAGGATGAGAGGGATCGGCTGCGTGAGCTGGGCCCGAAAAGGGCGGCTACGTTCTCCTGGGATTCTCACGCCTTGATAGTATGGGACACCCTCGCCAAGTCATTCGGATAGCCGGATCAGGCGGCGCTATCTTTGGCGTCCTTTTCCATCTCCTGGGCCTTCCAGCTGTCGTGGATCTTGGCGATAAGCCGGGAGTCGTACATCTCCACCCATGCTTTCACGATAGCGGGGTCGAAATGAGCGCCTGAGCTATTGATAATTTCCTCCAGGGCCTCCTCCATGCTCCATGCTTTTTTGTATGGGCGGGAGGAGGTAAGCGAGTCGAACACATCGGCCACGGCCACAATCCTGGCGGCCAGGGGTATGTCATGGCCGGCCAATCCGTCAGGATAGCCGCTGCCATTCCATTTTTCATGATGGCTGCGGGCTATTTTGCGGGCCACGGAGAAAAAGGGGCGCTCCCGCAAAATCTTCTCCCCATGGATGGTATGGGTCTTCATGATGTCGAACTCTTCGCGGGTCAGCTTGCCGGTTTTCTTCAGGATATGGTCCGGGATGGCTATCTTCCCCACATCGTGCATGATGGAGGAATACCCGATCTCGTCCGCCTTCTCGCTCGGAATGCCAAGCTTAAGGGCAAGAGCGTGGCTGTAGCTCTGGATGCGATGGATGTGGATGGCGGTGTCTGTGTCCTTGGCTTCCGCCGCGGTGGCCAGGCTGAATATGGCGTCCATGTTCGCCGCTTCAAGCTCGACGGTGCGCTCCCGCACTCTTGACTCAAGGGTTTCGTTGAAGCGGGCCAGTGTGATGTTCGCCTCTTTCAGATCCTCGTACAGCGATTTTACACGCAGATGACTCTGGATCCTGGCCAGAAACTCTTCGGTGCCGAAGGGCTTGACGATATAGTCGTCGGCGCCCAGATTCAAAAACAGCTTGATCCCCTCTTTTTCAGAGATGGTGGTGGATACGATGATGGGAATAAACTGGAAGCGCTGGTCACTCCTGATCTTTTCGATCAGGAGCCTGCCATTCATATTCGGCATGTTTATGTCGGTCACCACCATGTCCAGTTCTGAGTGCTGGCCCTCCAGCAGTTTCCATCCTTCCGCGCCATCGTGGGCTTCCAGCACCGCGTGCCCCACTTTTTCCAGGAGGTGACGCGTGATGGCTCTCATGGTGGAAGAGTCGTCCACCACCAGAATCCGCCGTCCGGAGCCGGTAGCCGCTTTTTCTATTTCGAAAGCATGCGCAAATGAGTCTGCCTCCCACGTGTCAATGGGCTTCAGGAACACTTGTCTGGCGCCCCGGCGAAGACAAAGCTCCTTTTGTATCGGGTCTTCAATTCCGGTGACCACTACCAGGGGGATGCTTTTAGTTTTTTCGGAATATCTGAACTTGCTTATCAGTTCCAGGCCGTCCATATCATCAATCGACAGATCCATGGTGATAAAATCGGGCGAAAGGCTGTTGGCCATTTCCAGGCCCAGCCTGCCGCTTTTGGCTATGGATACGGAAAAACCGAGGGATCGGAACTTGTCCTCCATTGCCATGCAGGATATGTCGTGGTTATCCACCACTAATACATGAAGCCCCTGGGAAGGGGCGGAAGCGTCCTGCATAAAAACTTCAAACCAAGTAATTCAAGGTTAAGTCTCCCATGACATGCTATCATTTTAACCCATGAGGATATTGGATTATTACATTTTTCAGGAACAATTCAAAGTATTCCTGATCTCACTTTTCACCATCCAGGCGATGCTGCTCCTGGAGAAGGTGAATTTTCTGTCAAACCTGTTTCTGGCGCGCAACACATCCTTTGAAACCGCGGGAATGCTGATCTTGTATCTCTGCCCCGCGTTTCTGACGCTGGCGGCTCCGTTGGCAGTGCTGATGTCATCGCTGATGTCATTTTCCAGGATGTCTGCAGACAACGAGATTACCGCCATGCGCGCGGGTGGGATCTCCTTCGCCAGGCTTCTGGCCCCAGTGGTTTTCTTCTCCGCATTGGCGGCAGGCGCCACCTTGTACCTTTCCATCACCCTTGCCCACGAGGGGAACCTGCGCTTTCAGCAAACCGCCATCAGGATATTGAGCCAAAGTGTGCAGTCGGAGATAAGGGAGCGGCGATTTTATTCCGAGTTTCCAGGCCTGATGATCTATGTGAACGAAAACCGGGACGGTGTGATGAGGGGGGTTTTTATTTCCGACCAACGCAGCGAGGGGCGGACAAGCATCATCGAGGCGAAAACAGGGATGATGGAATCTGATCAGGAGAAAGGGGTCCTCTCTATGGGATTGCGGGACGGGGTAATCCACACTGCGGGGCAGAACTACACCACCATTGGGTTCAAGGAATATTTTCTAAAAATGGATCTGGGCGCAAAGATTAACCAGCCCCTGGAGAAAGAAGCGCCCCAGATGTCCATCCCGGAACTTTGGGAGGAGATAGATAAAAAAGAGGCGCAGGGAAAGCCCTCGTACCGGGAGCAGGTGGAAATCCACAAAAAGTACGCCATTCCCCTGGGCTGCCTGGCGTTGGGAGCGCTGGGGGCTCTGGCCGGGGTGATGACCCAGCGGCGCGGTTCCGGGGGCGGATTGGGCATGGGAGTTATCCTGATAGTGATCAACTATCTTCTGATAATGATCGGCCAGGGGCTCGGTTCCGGCGGCAAGATACCCCCGGCCCTTGGTGTGTGGGGCCCGGACGCCGTCATGGCCGGGGCGGCTGTGTGGATGTTCCTTCGGGTCTCCCGGGACACAATGCCCACCCAGCTGGAGGTATTTTTGTCTGAGTCATGGGTGCGGATGCGGTTAAAGCTCAGGCCGGACACGCCTCCAGAAGTTGATATCCGGTAAAATGATCCTCATGGAAAGTTTCAACGAAAATATGTTCCTCTGGATCAACGGGCGTTTCGCCTCTCCTTTGATGGATGGGGTGATGTCTTTTGTCACCGTGACGGGAGACGCCACGGTGGTGATATCCTGCGGTTTTATGCTGATCTGGACCTGGAACCTGGCCCCATGGAAAAATAGACGCGGCCGGATGACGGCGCTTTTTCTGGTGGCGCTGGTGGTGGGCGGTGGCGCCATGCATGCCATAAAGCAGAATCTGCCAAAGGACAGGCCCCTGGCCCACTTTGAAGAAAGAATTCAGAAGGGCGAAATAACTGTGCGGGCTCCATTTTCCCTGTTATACCACCGCACATTCCCCTCCGGCCACACCCAGACTGCCTTCGGAGCGGCGATGTTTCTCGCCCTGGTGATCAGGAAGCCGGCCGCTATCATGGCTCTTTTCGCATGGGCCGCAATGGTCGGATTCTCACGGGTCTACACAGGAGTCCACTTCCCGATGGATATCGCTGGTGGGGCGGTGCTGGGCGCGGGGAGCGCGTGGATGGTTTATCGCTTCGGCGGTGGCCGACCTGTCCACCGCGCGCTGGAATAAACCTGCGGGGCGAGGAACACCCCGCAGGTTCGCAAAGAGGCTTCTACTTAAGCCATTTGCGCTTCTTCTCAACTCCGGCCAGCTTGTCGTGGAACTGTTTCACCACATCCGGGAAAAGAAGGTGGAAGGGGTGGTTCGGATTCTCCGGCAGTTCCTTATACTCATCCATCACCATGGAGGCAAAGTTGCATTGGGCCACCGCCACGCCTGTGAATATCCGGTCCATGGCGTCCACCGGGCCATACATCAGCCAGTCCGCTCCCAGCGAAGAGATTGCCTCCGTGGCTGCGTCCACCCCGGCGAAGGCGTCGGGGCCGCCGATCTCCTTGGCGTTTTTCATCCACATGTACACGCCATTGGCCGGGCCGCTACCGGCGGGAAGGCCGTATTTTTCCTTTATCTTCCCCATGGAGACATTGCAGATCATGGAGGTGGGGAGGCTCATCACGGAGCAGTCGCAGAGGATCGTTTCGAAGTTATAGGGTTCCAAAAGCTTATACATATCGTCCAGGCATTTGAGGCGGCCGCTGGAAAAATCGTCCTGGGCGTCCCACAGGCCCAGAACCACATGCTTCACCCCCAGCTTGGCGATCTGCTCGATCTCTTTTTCCAGCTCCTTTTCCCAGAAAGAGAGGGAGTTGTACAGGTAGCGATCCATCTGTCCCAGGGAGGCCACATGTTCAGCGGCGGGTCTTTTCACCTGGGTCTTGTACGCGTCGGAGGCGAAGGGCATGCCAGACTCCTGGGTGGCTTCGACGAAGAAATCTATATAGTGTTTCATTTCGTCGCCGGTGTTGGCCACCATATCCACCAAAGAGGGGAGCCCGGTTTTTTTCTCCAAAGCCTCCAGTCGGCGGATCTGGCTCGTCGCCTCCTCCCGGTCGAACTTTCCCTCCTTGCGGGATTGGACGATTTTGTCCCCAGGCCAAAACATGTTCCCGATCATGAGTGGAGGATTGTTCGCCGGTTGCCCCCCCACCAGACGACCGCCGATGGTGGATGTCTTCTGCTCTTTTTCGTAATGTAGTTTCATCGTGCCCTCATTTGGTTTGACTGATTTGGGCCAAGGCCCGGATAATCGCGCCTCCGCTAAGGAGAGCCAAGGCTCTCCTTATTGTATAGGGCAAGAGGCGTGCCATACCCCAGGCAAAGGGGGTGGACTGTAGGGTATTGAATATATGCGCCATAAAGATGAATGAATCTATTGACATGAACGCGGGGGTGGTGTCGCCTCTGGTAACGATGTTTCCTGTGGTAACCGGACACGTATTAGGATTCCGAATGGAAGCCGTTCGGTAGAAATACCTTTGGATGGATATAGCTTGGTTCGCCGGGTGACCAGCCTGGTATAAAAACCCGCAAACTCAACAAAAACCCATATCTCGCCCCGGCCAACTACGCCAGGGAGCGAAGGGAGTTATCGAAGGACCTTGTTCAACTTTTCCGCCAATACCGCGGCAGTGAACGGTTTAACTACATAATCATTCACACCGGCCTGCGCAGCGGCCACAATGTTGTCCTTCAACGCCTCGGCGGTGACCATTATGATCGGTACATCCTTGGTGTTCGGGTCGGCTCGAACCGCCTTTAATAGTTCAAGGCCGCTCATTTGCGGCATATTCCAGTCCAGCAGGATAACGTCGTACTTATTTTGCTGGATTTTGGGAAGCGCCGTGGTGCCATCATCCGCTTCGTCCACGTTCTTCACGCCCAGTTGGGACAAGATATTGCGCTCGATCTTGCGCATGGTGGCAAAGTCATCTATTACAAGCACCCTGATGTTCGGATCCAGGTCAGCCATTTCACACCTATTTTGTTTATATGCTCCGTGAGCGCTACTTTAACATGAAAACGCATGGTTATTCTACTATCAATCCATAATTAAATCATTTGATTAAATCGGGCAAGTTCCGGGCCAATCCAGGGAGCAGGAAGCTGACGGGGAAGAAAATTCGCAGTCTGATCGATTATAAAATGACTTCCCGGTAAACCGGAGACTTGCCCGACTGTCACTATGCCTGACACGGAAAAGCCTTCGCAGAATGCGCCGCAGGGCGCCCAAGTTGGTGCCGGAGGTCGGAATCGAACCGACACATGGTTGCCCATACGGGATTTTGAGTCCCGCGCGTCTACCAGTTCCACCACTCCGGCGAATATGGAGCCGACATTATAACCCAACATCCGGCGATTGCCACAATGCAGATTTGATCCTCAAGAAATATTGTAACTTTGGCCGGGATGGCTTAATATCTGAGTTCAGCCCATGGCGTAGGCCCTTTGTTAGGGCCAAAGGGCTTATCACTAATTTTGGAGTGTGCAAATGATCATTGTTATGAAAGCCGAAGCGACCAAGCAGGACGTTGCGGATGTGGAAAAAAGAATCGTCGATTTCGGCTACACAGCAAAGGTCCTCACCGGACAGGTGAGAACCGTCATTGCCGCCCTGGGCGACGCCAGGGATAAGGCGCGTCTGCACGCGCTGGAATCGCTTCATCACGTGGAAAACGTCATGCCGATCTTAAAGCCATATAAGCTGTGCTCAAGAGAAGTCAAACCGGAACCTACCATCATTGACGTCAAAGGTGTAAAGATCGGCGGCAATGAGATAGTGGTCATGGCCGGTCCATGTAGTGTGGAGAGCGAGGAGCAGCTGATGCAGACCGCCATAGCTGTCAAGGCCTCCGGAGCCAAGATGATGCGCGGCGGCGCTTTCAAACCGCGCACTTCTCCATACAGTTTCCAGGGAATGGAGGAGGAGGGGCTAAAGCTTCTACGCCACGTATCAGCGGCCACCGGCCTTCCTTTCATCACAGAGGTTATGAATCCAAGAGAAGTGGATCTGGTCCATGAATACGCCGACATATTGCAGATAGGCGCCAGGAACACCCAGAATTTCTCGTTGCTAAAAGAAGTGGGCAAAATGGATAAACCTATCCTGCTCAAGCGGGGGCTCGCCACCACCATAGAGGAATGGCTGATGAGCGCCGAGTATATCTTCTCCGAAGGCAACCACAAGGTGATCCTCTGTGAGCGGGGAATCAGGACCTTCGAAAAAGCCACCCGCAACACCATGGACATCTCCGCCGCCCCGGTGCTAAAGGAGCTGACCCATCTGCCGGTTATGATGGATCCCAGCCACGGCGTGGGATACTGGCAGTATGTCAACGCCATGAGCAAGGCTTCGGTGGCCGCAGGCGCCGATGGATTGCTCATCGAAGTGCACTGGAAGCCGGAGGAAGCTTTCTCCGACGGGCCGCAATCATTGAAACCCCACAAATTCGACACTCTTATGAAGGAACTAAGGCCGGTGGCCGAGGCCGTGGGGCGGACCCTATAGCCATCAGATGGCGGGTGGAATTTACCGGGAGGTACTTTTTCCGCGAAAGGCCTCCCCCCAATCTCACCCCGCCAATTTATAGACACTGCCGTCCTCCTCTCCCAGGCGGGGAGCGGAGGGAAGGAGCAAAACCCGAAAAGGGAGCGACGGGGGATTCATTCTAGTGGAACGCTCCCCCCCGCGATTTTTATCAATCCGCCGGTTTGATTGACAGCCGATGGAAAACAGCCTCGAAAAACTGCTGGGTCCGGGCGGGCTTCTGGCCGCCGCCATGGGCGCGGGGTATGAAAGCCGCCCAGGCCAGACGGAAATGGCCCAAGGCTGTCTGGACGCCCTGACCTTGGGCCAAGCGCTTCTGGTGGAGGCGGGCACCGGCACCGGAAAAACCATCGCATACCTGATCCCCATCATCCTCTCCGGCCGCAAGGTGGTGGTCTCCACGGGCACCAAAAATCTGCAGGAGCAGATAATGGGAAAGGACATCCCCCTGGTGACGAAGCTTTTCGGGGTCCCTGTGCGAGTCGCCATGATGAAAGGGAGGGGAAACTACATCTGCCGCCGCAGGCTCAACAATTTCACTCAGCGCCCTCTCTTCTCGGGGGAGGGGGAAGCCTCCCTCTTCGAGCTTGTGCTTCAGTGGGCCAGGGACTCCAACTCCGGGGATCGCGCCGAACTGGATATCCTGCCGGACAATTACTCCGCGTGGGGCGAGATATGCTCCAAATCGGAGCTCTGCCTGGGCGCCGCGTGCAAATACTACTCCTCCTGCTTTGTATACTCCATGCGCGCCAAGGCGGCGGAGGCGGACCTGGTGGTGGTGAACCATCACCTGTTCTTCGCGGACCTGGCGGTGCGGGATGGCTCTTTTGGGGAAGTGATCCCACAGTACGATTCGGTGGTGTTCGATGAGGCGCACCTGGTGGAGGATATCGCCACCTCATATTTCGGCGTCACTTTGTCCAGCTACAGGATCACCGAGGCGGTTCGGGACACCGAGCGCGAATTGAAAGCGGCAAAACTGTTTTCCAATGACACAGCCAGGGTCGTCTCCGCTCTGCCGGAGCGGGCAGACAGGTTCTTCTCTTTTGCGCGCGGTGGGCGCGAGGAGAAGCGCCGGTTGACCAAGGGGGAGGCGGCGCGGCTGGCAGGGAACGTGGAAGAGCTGACACACTCCCTGTCACTGGTGTCGGACTATCTCTCCTCCATGAAAAACGCGCCGGAGAGTATCCGGGCGCTTTCAATCCGGTTCGAGGAGATAGCCCAGAGCCTGACGGCGTATCTGACCATGGAGGAGAAGGACAACGTCTATTGGATAGAGCCGAGGGGGCGCGGGGTTTTTCTGCATTCCTCCCCCATCGATGTTTCCTCCCACCTGGTGGAGAAGCTGTATCCCAGGACCCAAGGCGTGGTGCTCACCTCCGCCACCCTGGCCACCTCTGGTGATTTCTCTTTCATCGCAGGCAGGCTGGGGCTGGGGAAGGAAGCCAAGACCATGGCCATAGAATCCCCTTTCGATTATCAGACCCAGGCCGCCCTGTACATTCCGGAGGATCTGCCGGACCCGGCGGAGAGAAACTTCATCCCCAAAGCGGCGGAGAGAATCCTGGACCTGATCACCCTCTCCCGGGGCCGGGCGTTCGTGCTTTTCACCAGCCACAGGGCGCTGGAAAAATGCTGGGAGGTTTTGGACGGCTCCATTCCTTTCACCGCCCTCAAGCAGGGGATGGCGCCCAGGGACGCTCTCTTGGAAAGGTTTCGGGATGACACCCATTCCGTGCTCTTCGGCGCGGCCTCTTTCTGGCAGGGGGTGGACGTGAAGGGGGAGGCGCTATCCGCGGTGATAATAGACAAGCTCCCCTTTGCCACCCCGGACGACCCAGTGGTGGCGGCCAGGATCGAGAGGATCGAGAGAATGGGGGGCTCTGCGTTCAATGACTACCAGGTGCCATCGGCGGCCCTGGCGCTCAAGCAGGGATTGGGAAGGCTGATACGTTCTCGGGACGACCGGGGATTTCTGGCCCTGCTGGACAAAAGGGTGAAAACAAAAAAATATGGACGCGCCTTTCTGGAAGCTCTTCCCCCCTTCCCGGTGATCCGCTCCATGGAGGAACTGGCCAAGGCCGTGGAAAAGCTGGAGGCGCCGCGCGAGAAAAGGGAGCCGGTTCGGTGAAAATCATAACCACCCACCTGCATGCTGATTTCGACTGCCTGGCCTCCATGGTGGCGGCGAAAAAGCTTTATCCGGACGCGGAGATGGTCTTCCCTGGCGCCCAGGAAAAGCCGGTGCGCGATTTTCTGGACCGGGGCGGCTTTCCCATCCACTTCCGCAGGCTCAAAGGGCTGCCCATGGAGATGATTCGCCAGTTGGTGGTGGTGGACGCCTCCACCCGCGAAAGAGTGGGGCCTTTCTCCGCTGTGGCGGATCGCGTCGGGGTGGAGACCTATATCTATGACCATCACCCCTCGGGCAATATCGACATACCGCATAAGCTGGCCGATGTGAGGGACAGGGGCTCCACCGCCACCATATTCACCGAAATCTTCCGGGAGCGTGGGATCGACATCACTCCTTCGGAGGCCACCTTGCTGATGTTGGGGCTGTACGAGGACACCGGAAGCCTCACCTTTTCCTCTGTGCGAAAGGAGGATTTTCAGGCGGCGGAATGGCTGCTGGGCAAAGGGGCGGACCTGGATATCGTGAAGACCAGCCTGGCCCAGGAACTGACGGCGACGCAGGTGGACCTGTTGAGTACTCTTTTGAAAAGCCTGGAGGTCCATAGGGTCGGAGGGGCGGCGGTGGCCATCGCCCACGCCACGGCCCAAAGGTACGTTGGGGATATCTCCACCCTGGCTCACAGGATCATGGACATAGAGAATCCGGCGGCGCTTTTCATCCTGGTGCGCATGGCGGACAGGATCCACCTGGTCGCCCGCTCCCGGGTGGAGGGGGTGGACGCCGGCGCCGTGGCCCAGGCCATGGGGGGCGGGGGGCATCCCACCGCGGCTTCGGCCACCATCAAGGGGCTGATGATGCCTCAGGTGATGGATCAGCTCAAGGCGGCCGTGGACGCCGAGGCTCAAGCCAACATCCTGGTGGCGGACATCATGGTGGAGACGGTGATATTTGCCGAGGCTGGGGAAGCCATGGATAACGCCGAGGCGAAAATGACCCGGTACGACATCAACGGTATGCCGGTGTTGCGGGAAGGAAAGGTGGCGGGAATGGTCACCAGGTCGATCGTGGAGAAAGCGATCCACCATGGCATGGCGGAGAGGCCGGTGGAGGATTACATGATCACAGAGTTTTCCGTGGTCCACCCGGACACCCCCGTGGCCACTCTGGAGGATCTGATATTGGAAAGACGGCAAAAAACAGCGCCGGTGGTGGATCGGGTGACGGGGGCCCTGGTAGGGCTGGTCACCAGAGGTATGGCGCTGGAGAGCATGTATGGCGACAGCTTGAAGAGGCGAGGAAGGGTGGGAAGCGACACCAAAAGGCGGGAGCCGCAGATGAAGAATGTGGCGAACATGATGAAGGAATTGATTCACCCACGCCATTTGGAGATCCTGGAGCACGCCGCCCGGGCTGGTGACGAACTGGGATACCCGGTATACGTGGCCGGCGGCTTTGTCCGCGACCTGCTTATGCGTGCTCCATCCTCAGATATGGACTTTGTCACCGAAGGGGATGGGGTGGCGCTGGCCGAGGCGATGGCCCGGCAGATAGGATGGCGCTCCCACTCCCACCTGAAGTTTAAAACAGCGGTGGTGGTGGGGCCGAACGGCGAAAAACTGGATGTGGCCACCGCCCGGATAGAGTACTACCCCCACCCTGCCGCCCTGCCTGTTGTGGAGCATGGGGCCTTGCGCAATGACCTGTATCGGAGGGATTTTTCCATTAATGCCATGGCGGTGCGACTGAACGGACCCAAGCCAGGCATGCTGATGGATTACTTCGGCGGGCAGGTGGACCTGAAGAACCATGCCATCCGGGTTTTGCACAATTTGAGTTTTGTGGAGGATCCCACCCGCGCCTTTCGTGGGGTGCGGTTCGAGAGCAGGTTCGGCTTTTCCATGGGAAAGCAGACCTTGGCGCTTTTGGAGAACGCCGCGCGCAACCTGCTGTTCAACCGGTTGAGCGGGGAGAGGATGATAACCGAGATCGTGATGATCCTGATGGAGCGCCATCCCGCTCTGGCGGTGGCCAGGCTAAAGGAGCTGAATCTCTTGAAGTTCATTCACCCAATGATCAGGTTCGATTCTGCACAGGAGAGGGTCATGGACCGGCTAGAGGAAATATTGGCATGGCATGACCTCTCTTTTTCCCACAGGCCTGCGCGCAGATGGCTGCTGTTCCTGATGGCCTTGATGGATACCCTGGATGCAGAGGGGCGGCAGGAAATGCGCGCGGCGTATAAGTCCTCCCAGCATCTGGTGGAGCTGGCGGTCAGGAGCCTGGAGAAGGCGGAAAAGGCGGCTGGGGCTATCGGCTCCGTGGCGCGGCGGACCCCGCCTCCCTCCGCGGCCAGAGAGGCTTTCCGGGGGATGGAGGAGGAGCCGCTGCTCTATTTGGCGGCAACAAGCGAAGAAGAGGGGATGCGACAGCTTGTGACAAGGTATATCTCCAGTGTCCGGGAAACGGCGCCGCTTTTGACGGGGGCCGACCTGCTGGGGCTGGGGCTGGAGCCCTCTCGGCTTCTGGGGCAGATATTGGAGAAGGTGTTCAAAGCGCAACTGGACGGGGAAGTGGATGGGCGTGACCAGGCCCTGGCTTTGGCGCGTCGACTGGCGGAAAAATAGGGGGGGGGTGATAATGGGCCGCCAGGGATCGCGATACGGTATAATGAGCGATTAACGCCAGGCGCCATGAAGGCCGCCGCGGCAAGGAAAATATAAAGGGAAACATGAGCACACTCGTATATCAGAAAGTGGGCGTATTTATCGACGCCGAAAATATCGAAATGGCAGGATACAATGTCCATGGCGGAAGAGTGAATTACGCTCTTTTAATTGAGGAAGTCGGGCAGCGCGAAGTAACCAGGATCATATATTACAAGCCGATCCACAAGAATATCACGGATGAATTTCGCAGGTTCTGGCTCTCCCTGGGCGGGGAGATAAAACAGCCGATGAAGAACGCCGACGCATGGCTGACCATCGATGCTGTGACCCTGGCGGACAAAATGGATGTGGCTGTGATCCTGGCTGGAGATAAGGACTATCTGCCGCTGTTGTGGTACCTGAAGAACCGGGGTTGCAAGGTGGAGGTGTGGTCATTTCCGGAGACTTGTGCCGAAGTGATGAAAGAGGCTGCGGACCGTTATGTGTCATTGGACGACAGGTTCGTACTGCGGGACAAACCATCAGCCCGAAGGGGCGCCAAACCGGCTCGGAAAAATTAATCCGCATTTGTAAAATGATTTGACTTTTGGGCTGTTTTGTTCTAAAAATGTTCCTATTGAGAGCCATATCGCTGTCCAGTTCCGGGGTGATGCCAGATCTTGGGAAACTATATTCTGTATTTACCGTAGTGGTGATCCGGAGGCGTGATGTGGCTGGTGGTTTGTGCTGTAATACAATTAACATGGCTGCTTAACCGCGCAAGAATAAAATATGACAGGCAAAGACATTAAGGATCTGTTTTCGAGGGAATACACCATTATTTTTGTTCCCAACGTAACGGAGCAATTCAAGCGGTATTCATTCCCTCGGGTTTTCATTCATCTTGCGTTCGGCCTCTTGGCCGTCTCCTTCACTGCCTTGGCGTATTTCGGCTACCTGTACCACACCCAGCACTTGTTGCTTGTCGAGTTGGACGACCTCCGGGCGGAGAGAGCCATGCTTACCCTGGAGATGAACAAGCTGGGCAACCAGGCCAGCGAAATGGTCACACAGCTTGCCCGGATAGAACAATTCGATAAAAAGCTGCGTGTCATCACCGCCATGGAAGGCAGCGCCGGGGCCGAGGGGCGGGAAAAGTTTTTGGGCGGGCCCAATATGGACAGCTATTCCGCCGCCTCGCGGGACTATACCCAGTCTTTGGTGGATTCTCTCGACGCAGAGCTGGGCTGGCTGAAAAGCAACGCCGATTCCCAGGAAGTGAGCCTGTTTGAGCTGGACGAATTTTTCAAGGATCAATCCTCGCTTCTGGCCCATACACCTTCGATCTGGCCCGCCAAGGGTTATGTGACATCCACTTTCGGCTACAGGCGGTCGCCTTTCACCAAACGGCAGGAGATGCACGAAGGGCTGGACGTGTCCACCCAGGTGGGAAGTCCCGTTTTCGCTCCGGCCAAGGGTGTGGTGATCCGCTCCTTCTATCACAAGGGCTATGGCAATCTGGTGGAGATCGACCACGGCTACGGCGTGGTGACAAGATATGGTCACAACTCCCGCAATCTGGTCAAGTCTGGCCAACTTGTGAACAGGGGAGACTTGTTGGCCGAAGTGGGAAGCACCGGGCATTCCACCGGCCCTCATCTGCATTACGAGGTCTTGCTAAACGGCGTACCGGTCAACCCGGATCGATATATCCTGGAAGAGTAGGGGCAAGACCCGTCTCCAGTCTCGCTGGCCAGCGCCCAGGCGTCAGGGCCTTTTTTTTGTAACTTTATATATTGAGCGGGTCCCCATGTTGACTCTAAACCTCCCGAACAAAATCACCCTTTTCCGCATATTCATGGTTCCCCTGCTGATCGTCTTCCTCATCTCTCCATCCAAGCTTTCATGCTCATTGGCGGCGCTGGTTTTCGCCCTGGCCGCCGGCACGGACTGGTTGGACGGTCATCTGGCGCGGGTGACGAATCAGGTCACAGTCCTGGGCAAGCTGCTCGACCCCATCGCTGACAAGCTGCTTGTGCTCTCTGCGCTGGTGCCACTGGTGGAGCTGGACCGGGTGTCGGCCTGGATAGTGGTCCTGATTCTGGGAAGGGAGTTCGCCGTATCCGGCCTCAGGATGATAGCGTCGAGCCAGGGGATCCACATCGCTGCGGGGCAGCTGGGAAAATACAAGATGGCCGCGGAGGTGGTGGCCATCCTGGCCCTGATTTTGAATTTTATTCCGTTTTTCAACGTCATCGGGCAGACCAGCATTCTTCTGGCCATGGCCCTATCCGTGGCGTCGGGGATCGGCTATTTCGCACAATTCTGGGGGCAGGTGGACCCGGAGAAAATTCTGTGGGTGTGACGTCTCTGGCCGACAAAACAACGCCCCTGGTCAGAATATGCCAGCGTCGTCAGGATAATCAGGGCCAGATGAACACCACCGGTTTTTTAGACTTTGTCATCCGCACCACGTCATAGGGCCAGCTTTTTCCACCTTCCACTTTTGCCTCTTTGTCCGGCTCGGTAAGGCCCACCTGCGCTTCAATGGCGCCTTTTTTATCCACTACTTTAAATACGCTCACCATATGGCCACTGGTGGGCTTTTCCCCGGCGAAGACCGCCAGCAACCGCGTATTGTTCCATTCAAACACAGGCGCGAGGGATGAATTAACTTTCAAACGAACCAGCAGCTTTTGGTACTCCTCTTCAGACTCAACAGTGATGGCTTCTCGGGCCGCCGGGCCTTCCGGGGCGGCGTTGGGGAACCGGACCGGATAAAAAGCCAGCAACTGATTGGCGTAAACTGGAACTGTTTGCTCATCCACCCGGTAATACTCGGCGGGTGTATGGCCGACTATATCGCTGACGGCTTTGTCCAGGCATATACGGATCGCCTGTTCCACCCCTGTATTCTGGAAGCCGCCCAGGCCCACGCCGGTTCGCGACCAACCACCGCCGATTCCGCCTATGACACCACCGCCCCATTTCTTGTAGTTGCCTTCCACCGAATTGGCGTAGACGATTCGGCCTGTGGCGGCGTCTACAACCTTGATGTCGATGGCTACATGGCTTTGCATGTATGTCACAGCGCCCACAGGGACATCGTCATTTGCCATGGCCACAGCCAGCGACGCCCCAAATGACACCACGCCGAGGGCTATGCCACCGGCGCCCAGAAATTCAGGCTCGAACTCGGTCACCGCCCCCATCACCAGCAGATCGGCCCCTTCCAGCTTCCCGATCACCGCAGCGGTCTCGTCGGAAATGCGGCCAGACGCGGCGAAATCCTGCTCGGTGATCACGGCGTCCAGATCCTGCCGGTCCAGCACTATGAACCTGTTGGAATGAAACAGGACCGTGGCGAGCATGTCCGCCATGCCGGAGCCCAGTTCCGCGTTGGCCTTGGCCGCTTTATTCACAAATTTGGTCACCGCTATTCGGGCCTTTGGCCCATTATAGCTCGCTTCCTTTACGCTCTTTATGTCAGGTCCGCTGCTGTAGCGCGCCTTGGCGTTTGGGTTGCCCGAGGCGCAACCGACCAGGGATGCCCCGATCATGACCGCCAAAACCGTGGCGGCTGTCCTGGATAGTATATTTTTGTTCATGCCAATATTCTTACGGACTTTGCCCCTCTATTCAAATAAAATCTGCAGGTAGCCGAAACTGCGGAAAACAGCCGGTGGCTCCTATTGTTTGATTTCGGTTCCCACGCCGGTGTCCGTGAAGATTTCCAAAAGAACGGAATGGACCACCCTGCCATCGACAATG
>JAOUMU010000138.1 GCA_029881335.1 Nitrospinota bacterium
AGCCGACGAGGACGGAATACGAGATCGCGTTTAAAGTATTCATGGATACGCTGCTGGCCATGAAAAATGGCGGGGATTACCCATCAAACCTGGCGATGACCGCGTTCAAGAATACAAAAGGGATCCACGACAAGGAAGCGCAAGAAAAGATAGGTGAAATCGAAGCCCAATTGAGGTCGTTCCAGAGGGTGGCCCAGGCGCTAATTTCTTCCGATGACGAAAACGAGATTCGCAAGTCCAACGTGCTGGTTGGAGCGGAGGCCAACAAGCTTCGCAAATTGTCGGACGAGTTGGTGTCAATATATACGAAAATCTCCAACGTCAACCAGGGAACGATACGAAATTCCGCCTGGGTGGCTGGGATTCTGATCACACTGGTATCGCTGGCGATGAGCGTATTCGTGTTGTATCAGATTCTAAGGCCGATCGAAGGAGTCTCCGTGGCGTTGCAGGACATCGCCGAGGGAGAAGGGGATCTCACCCGTCGGCTTCGTGAAAGGTCGAAGGACGAGATTGGCCAACTATCACACTGGTTCAACGTTTTCGTGGAGAACATGTCCAAACTCATCATGGAAATCTCCGGCAATTCGAAAGCGCTGGGATCCTCGTCCGGCGCTATGTCGGAAGTGTCCAGCTCCCTGGCCACAGGTGCGGAGCAGATGACCGCCCAGGCCAGCGCCGTGGCCGGGGCCACGGAACAGATGTCCGCCAACATTGTTACAGTGGCCTCCGCCGTGGAGGAGATGAGTGTCAACGTTGCCTCCGTCTCCAGCGGCGCCGAGCAGATGTCCGCCAGCATGAAGGGCATTTCCGGTTCCGTGGATGGTATGAACCTTTCTATAAAGCAGATTAATGAGAACGCAAAGGAAGCCTCCAGCGTGGCCCGGCGGGTGCTGGAACGCTCTCGAATGGCCGAGAACGCCATGAAGTCCCTGGGCGATGCGGCCAGCGAGATCGGCAAAGTGACCGAGGTTATAAAACGGATCGCCGAGCAGACGAACCTTTTGGCGCTCAACGCCACCATCGAGGCGGCCTCTGCAGGGGCCGCCGGGAAGGGATTCGCCGTAGTGGCCAACGAGATAAAGCAACTGGCCAACCAGAGCGCCGGAGCGGCGGAGGATATCGCCAACAGGATAGAAGGAGTGCAGTACAACACGGGACAGGCGGTGGGCGTGATGGGGGAGGTGCTCTCCACTATCAGCCTGATCAACGAGTCTGTGGATCTGATAACCACTTCCGTGGAGAAGCAGAGCAGGTCGGCCCAGGAGATAGCTGGCGCCGTGAACCAGGCGGCCCGGGGGGCCGACGATATGGCTTCTTCCATTGCGGATGTGGCCAAGGGGGCCAACGAAGTCTCCCAAAGCATCGGCGAAGCCGCCAAGGGTTCCCATGAGGTGTCTTCAAACATCCATGGGGTGAGCCAGGCCGCCGGAGACACCAACATGAACGCGTCCAGAGTGAGCTCCACCTCCAATGAGATCGACAGGATAGCCGCGGAACTGGGGCGGCTGGTGGGCCGGTTCAAGGTGTAGTAATGAAAGTAAAACACGTTCGTGCGCGCAAGGAAACAATCACCCCCCCTTTATGGGGAGGGTGCTGTCTATGGATATAAAGGTGTTAACTAGATCGCTTGGAATTTGGGATTGTGTGGGAGTGTTGCGCTCTGCCGGGGCAGTGAATCCAGGGCTGGGCGCTCGGAATTATTATTAGGAGTATGTAAATGTTTAAGACAATTCAGGCAAAAGTATTATCAATGCTGTTTCTCGTGTTCGCTGTGGCGGTGGTGATGGCGTTCCAGCTGGTGGCTGGCGCCAACGCGGACAGGAGTGACGCGGCGCGAATGGAGGTGATCAATGAGATTTCCGGCCATCTGAACGGCGCGGCGGCTTATCAGGCCATAGAGCGGGGTGTGGGGGCCACAATTCTGGGCAGTGGCAATCCATCGGCAGCGTTGCTGGAAAAGTTCAAGAACCTGGGGGCCCAGGGAGATGAGCAGGTGCGTCTGGCGGTGGAGCATTTTGATGAGCTGTTCGCCCTATCCGGCGAGAAGGATCTGAAGACCAGGTATAATCTCTGGCAGGGGGCATACAAGAGACTGATCGACTCCCGTCACAGGGTAACCTCCAGGAGCATACCGGTCGAGGAATGGATAAAGATAACCAACGACAACATCGCTGCGGAGATCCTGGCGCGTAATATATCATTCGCCCCGGTGAACCACAAGGAACTGGTCCGATATTACAACACGGTGACCCGGGCGAACGTGGCCGCCCTGGCCGAGTACGCCGGCAGGGAGAGAGCCATCCTGGGCAGCCATGTGGCGTCCGGTATATCGGTGGGCAAAGACACGATGGAGACCTTGAACAAGTACCGGGCGCTGGTGGATCAGGCCACGGAGGTGATCCTTTCCATCCGGGGTCTGGAGTCCACACCTAACCAGGTCAACGAGTCGATCGCCGTCTTCGAGCGAGTATTCCTGGGGTCTTACCAGAATATCCGTGAGCAGGTGTACCAGGCCAGCGCCGAAGGGAAACCATACAACCTCACCGGAGGTCAGTGGATCGATGAGGCGACAAAAGGAATTAACTCGGCCCTGGATATATCCAACGTGATCGGCGAAATCGCCCGGGAAAACGTGCGGGAAATCCAGTCGGACGCGAATATGAGCATGGTATTTTCCGGCGCTCTTTTCGCGATAGCCCTGGGTGTGTTCGCTTTTTCAGTGTTCTACATTAGAAGATCGGTAACCAGTCCGCTTCGTTTCGTTGTACAGAGGTTGCAGGACATCTCCGAAGGGGAGGGTGACCTGACCCGTCGGATGGAGTCTCGAAGCGAAGACGAGCTAGGTGAGCTGGCCTTCTGGTTTAATAATTTCGTGGAGAAGATCCAGGCGCTGGTGGTGGAAATATCCAGTAACTCCAGGGTGCTGGCGTCGTCGTCTGAGGAAATGGCGACCGTCTCCAACCATCTGGCCAGCGGATCCGAAGAGATGAACGCCCAGGCCACCTCTGTGGCTGGGGCCACGGAGCAGATGTCCGCCAATATCAACGCCATGGCTTCGGCAGTGGAAGAAATGAGCATGAACGTCTCCACCGTAAGTATCGGCACCGAGCAGATGAGCCAAAACATGATCGCGGTATCCGGCGCGGTGGAGGAGATGACCACGTCGATGGGCGAGATCGCCCGCAACGCCAGGGACGCCTCCAGCGTGGCCGGAAAGGCGATCGAGATGTCCACCACGGCCACCACGGCGATGGACGGATTGGGGGCTGCCGCCAAGGAGATCGGCAAAGTGACGGAGGTGATAAAGCGGATCGCCGAGCAAACCAATCTGCTGGCCCTCAATGCCACCATTGAGGCGGCCAGCGCCGGGGATGCGGGGAAGGGATTCGCCGTTGTGGCCAACGAGATCAAGGAGCTGGCCAACCAGAGCGCGACCGCCGCCCAGGACATCGCCTCCAGGATAGAAGGTGTCCAAGCGAACACGGAGCAGGCGGTGTCCGTGATCTCTGATGTTTCCAGGATTATAGATTCGATGACCAAGTCTATCCAGGTGATATCCGATTCGGTGAACCAGCAGTCTAAAGTGGCCCAGGAGATCGCAGGCAATGTGGGACAAGCGGCTACCGGCGCCAACAGCATAGCCTCCTCCATATCCGAGGTGGCCAAGGGGGCCAACGACGTTTCCCGCAACACAGGGGAGGCTGCCCGGGGCGCGACTCATGTATCCTCGAACATCCAGGGGGTCAGCAGGGCCGCCACAGACACCAGCGAAAGCGCCCATCAGGTGAATTCTTCATCGGGCGAAATAGCCAGGGTCGCCGGAGATTTGAACAAAATAGTATCCAGGTTCAAAGTGGCGTAAAATATCCGATGCGCCGCCGCTCCTTGAAGGGGCGGCGGAGTTTATAATAGGGACACGGCGCTGAGGCGCAATATGATAAAGGGGGGCACAAAATGATCCAGCGATTTTTAGGCGGGATTACCGTCCGGTGGAAGGTTGGTCTGTGCATGGTCATACCGCTTTTTGCGTTGCTTCTTCTTTTCACATGGACATACACGGTGAATCAGGCAGTGGTGGACACAGCTGTCGAGGCCCGGCAGGAGCATATGCGCCTTGCCTTCTTGGCGCTAAAACTGGAGAGGGACGTGATCCAGACCCAGCAGTGGCTCACCGACATCTCCGCCACCCGAGGCCGGGATGGGTTGGACGATGGATTCGCCGAAGCCCAAAAATCGTATGACGCATTCCTGTCGGGGCTGGAGGCGATGGAGACCATGTTGGCCGCATCCCCCAAGAGCAAGGGAAAACTGGGTCAACTGCCTGTTGTCAGGAACCAGTTCAAAGGATATTACGATATGGGCCGGAAGATGGCGCAGGCCTATATTGAAGGTGGGAGCGAGGCAGGCAACAAGATGATGGGGGATTTCGACCAGGAAGCCGCGGCGCTAACCCAGGTTCTGATTCCCTTCATCCAGATGTTCCAACAGGAGTCCGAGGCCTCAATGGGGGATATCATCACGCTCGCCGGAGAATTACAGACCTCCCTGCCGGTGGTGACGATACTATTGGCGGTGATATCGGCAGCCCTGGCGGTGATCGCGTCGCGGTCCATAACGGTCCCGCTTCTCTCCACAATAAAAGTTGTCGGGAAAGTGGCCAAAGGGGACTTCACCCAGACCGCCGACGTGAAATCCAACGACGAGATTGGTGAGCTGGCCGACGCTATAAACGAGATGACGGCCAACCTTAGCTCTATGTTAAAAAGCATGGGCGCCGGTTCGGTATCCTTGTCCTCCTCCTCCACCCGTCTCACGGAAGTCTCCTCGATGATGGCAGGTGGCGCGGAGCAGATCACCATGCAGGCCGGCGCTGTGGCCGAGGCGTCGGAGCGAATGGGCAACAACATAAACACGATGGCCTCCGCAGTGGAGCAGATGAGTGTGATAGTCTCCAGCGTATCTGACGGCGCGGAAACAATGGCCGAGGGGATGAATACGGCGTCTAGCTCCATAGAGGAAATGACGGTGTCGATTAACAATATCGCCAAAAATTCCCGGGAGGCTTCCGGCGTGTCCTCCAAGGCCATGCAGATGTCCTCCACCGCGTCATCCACCATGGACAGCCTGGGCGTCGCCGCCAGCGAAATCGGGAAGGTGACTGAAGTGATAAAGCGCATCGCGGAGCAGACGAACCTGCTGGCGCTCAACGCCACTATAGAGGCTGCCAGCGCCGGGGCCGCCGGGAAGGGATTCGCCGTGGTGGCCAACGAGATAAAAGAGCTGGCCAACCAGAGTGGGTCCGCTGCAGAGGATATCGCCATCCGGATATCCGGAGTGCAGGCAAGTTCTAAAGACGCAGTCAGAGTGATAGCCGACATAGGCAATATCACCAGACAGATAAACCAGTCGGTGGGAGTAATCACCGATTCGGTGGAGCAACAGGCCCAGGCTGTGTCCTCCATATCGGAAACGGTCAGCAGCGCCGCAGGAGGGGTGCAACATGTGGCCACCTCCATGGCGGAAGTCTCCAAGGGGGCGCTGGAAGTGTCCCGGAACACGGGCGAGGCGGCCAATGGGGCTTACGATGTGACCTCCAATATCCACGGTGTAAGCCAGGCGGCCGGGGAAGCGCGCAAGAGCGCGGAGGCGGTGCGTGAGTCGGCGGTGGAGATAAGCGATATCGCCCAGAATATGGAAAGGCTCATAAGTAATTTCAGGCTGGCGTAAT
Organism: Nitrospinota bacterium; assembly: GCA_029881335.1. GTDB lineage: Bacteria > Nitrospinota_A > UBA7883 > UBA7883 > UBA7883 > JAOUMU01. The sequence continues at coordinate 5,732 of JAOUMU010000138.1, forward strand.
CCCGCTTCGCTTTCCATCCGTAAATAACACTTCATATTCCTCCCTGTTTTGTGGATAATAGGCCTCAAGTATAAGTAATTCAGTTTGTTTGTGCTGGCTGATTGGGTTCCGCAATGTAACGATAACTGCCACTGAATGGGTAAAATGAGACGATTCCAGAGCATAAAAATAAAATTGATAATAGCCTTGGCAATAATACTGGGTATGTCTGTCTTCGTTTCCGCGCTAAACCTGCGTGGAGCCTGGGGTGAACAAAGGGATGCGCGGTACTATGGATTGATAAATTCAATCGCTGGGGATCTGAACGAGGCGGCGGGACACCAGGCGTTGGAAAGAGGCATGGGGGTGACCATCCTGACTATGGAAAATCCTTCCGAGGAGGTATTAAACAGGTTCATCCAGGCCGGAGTCCAGGGCCAGGGAGTGATGGAAAAGGCCTTGGCCTCGCTGGAAATCCTGTTGGACATGTCGGAGAACATGGACCTGAAGCTTGCCGCGGAGAAGTGGAGAAAGATCCGGAAGGAGCTGGCGGTCGTCAAGGGGAAGGTTGCGTCCAGGCAGGTTGAGCCGGAGGAATGGTTGCGGTTGTCCACGGAGAATATTGAAATGGAGTTCTATATGCGCGATCTGGCGCTGGCGCCCATAAATGAAAAGGAGCAGCTGACCTATTACAATACTATTATCCGATCCAACGCGGCCACGCTGGCTGAATACGCTGGCAGGGAGAGAGCCGGCCTCCTGGAGGCGGTGGAGAAAGGAGCCCCCATTTCCGACCTGCGGCTGACGCAGCTTGATAAAAACAATTCGGTGGTGGACGAAGCCTCCAAGAGGATAATGTCCATTAAGGATTATTCGAGCACCCCTGCGCAATTGAAGAATATGATGAACCTATATGAAAAGGAATTTCTGGGGGAATACCGGCAGTTGCGCGATGACGTATATCGGAAGAGCCGGGAGCGGGGGAGCAAGATCGGTCAGATAAAGTCAATGATCGACGGGGAAAGGGCCAA
>JAOUMU010000036.1 GCA_029881335.1 Nitrospinota bacterium
GCCGAGCCATCCAGAATTCTGTTTCGTATGCCAAACTGGCTGGGGGACGCAGTGATGGCTGCGCCTGCAGTGGAAAGCGTCCGGTCGTTATATCCGAAGGCTTTTATTGGCATGGCCATAAAGGATAATATCGCCGGGCTGGGGGCCATAATGCCCTCGGTGGACAAGATCTATCCACTCCCAACACCAGCGGCGGCAAAACGCCTTCTATTGAGAGGGATCTTCACTGAAAGCTACCAGCTTCTATTCATTTTCCCCAATTCGTTTCGCTCCGCCTGGGAGTTCTGGCGTGGTGGCATCCCACACCGGGCCGGATACTCCGGTATTGCAAGGAATCTCTTACTCACCCACTCCCTGGCCCGGCCACAGAAACATTCAGTCCATCAGCAGGATTATTTCTTCGCTCTTGTAAAAAGTATCATTCCCGATCTTGTTCCGGCAGCCTCCCGGATCGAGCCACCTGATGGCGCCATGGAAAGCTCGATAAAGCTTCTCCCCCATACAACCCGTCCTTTGGCGGGCATTGGATTCGGCGCCACATACGGCTCGGCAAAGATGTGGCCCGCAGAGCGCTTTGCCGCGCTGATAGACCGGCTGGCGCCCCATGCGGACGTGGCGCTGTTAGGGGCGCCCACGGATAGAGAGGTAGAAGACAAGGTTACGGCGCTGGCGGTCCATAAACCGGTGTCTCTGGTGGGTAAGACGGATATCCCAACTCTGGCCGCCACCTTGAAAAGACTTAGCGTATATATAACAAACGATACCGGACCGATGCACTTGGCCTCGGCCTTGGGGACACCGGTGGTCGGTATCTTCGGCCCTACAGATCCTCATGAGACGGCACCCATGGCCGCGAATGTGAAAATACTGTATCAGAAGGCGGATTGCGCTCCATGCTGGAAACGCCAATGCCCCTTGGATCATCGCTGCATGATGGCGATCGGCGTGGAGGATGTGGTCACTGCGGCTAAGGAGTGCCTCTCAATATAAAAGGCCGTGGATTAAAGCAAGTATTGAACTAAGAGCCTCTCTCCCACCCAACATGTTGGTCTTCTATGACACAACTATCCAACTCGTAACACACATTGAGAAACCATACGTCCTGATTTAGAACAGCACTGAGGCTTTTTTTCCTTTATATACAGCCTGTTATCTTTGGCATAATACATGCTCTGTATTGGTTCCAGGAGAAGTATTGAAGTCATGGTTGAATTTTTACCTCTTGGAAACTGGCTTATTGATCCGGCGAATGAACTGAAATTTGTCATGAAGGATAATTCGATGGCGCCTACGATCATCCCTGGGGAGATACTGATCGTGGACAAGTCGACAGTAAATTTTAAGAGTGTGTTGATATTGATCCACCATGGAAAAATGATGGCACGCAAGGTCCGAAGGCTGGAGGAGGGAGGATATGAACTGGTTCCTGACAATCCTGTTTTTCCAATAATCAAGACGGAGAAGATAATTGTCATTGGCCAGGTGGTGGCCACGGGCAAGAGAGCTTAACCCGCTGTCCTTATACTGGGCATAAGACTGTTGAGCGCTCGGGTAAGCTGTGAGAGAATGCCTGACAGAGGAATATGCAGTGAACAAGTTACCAATATTTGAATGGTTCTGGACCCAGGGCGACATCCTGGTTACCGTCAACACAAAAACGCCAGGGGTTGATGTGCCAGAGTTTCTGCGCCAGAAGGAACTGGTGGATTTCATAATGGGAGAGAATCCAACTCCACGGCTGCAAGCGGACGAGCGAGGCATATTGGTGGGTATGAGGTTTAGCTTAGCGCTCCACACCTGCTTTTTCCCTTGGGATTCAATTGAACGGATCAAGTGCCCGACTTCCATTATCCAGTTTCACAGGGAGCCGGAAGGGACCGGGAATAAACAACCCGCAAAACCGGAACTGGCCAAAGGCAAACGCTCCAACCTTCGGCTGGTAAAATAGCCAGATCTGGCCAGGCGGCGGCCCTTAATCTTTTTCGAATTTTATCGTAACATCCACGGGAACAGCCAGGCCCAGCTCCGCTTCCACCAGCTTATGCAACGCCGAGGGGACGGGGCACGTGACATGGGGCAGACAGGCGCCTGCGGCGTCGTAGATAAGGGATTTTCGGATATTTCGCATCAACTCAAATCCATCCAGAGGGCCGTTTTCCAGCGTGGCTTTCATCTTCTCCACATGTCTGCAACATTGGGTGATGGTTAACACCACATAACGGTCGTCCACCGATTCGGCGATGGCCTCTACCCTTTCACCACAAGCCCCCGCGAATACGGATATCTTCATCTGTTCACCATCGCCTCATTATACCAAATTGTATTCCGGACATGTGGAGGGAAGGTTGGAAGGTCTACCGGGGGTGGTAGCGCCTTAGGGGAGTCGGCTGCTGTAAAAGGGGCAAGTGCCAACGCGCGCGGTCATGCTACTCCTCGTTAGATATATATTGACAATGATGTAACCCTCCCCTAAAATAGAGCCATCTTGCGGAGGATTCCTCTTCACTCCCACGTCAACTGAAATCCTGATAACATTTTCCTTACAATCAAAGCAAACGATATTGTATTGTTTTGTTACCCTTCCATCTCCCGCCATTTCAATGAAAACCGGGATCGACCGCGTGTAGCGCCCTATTCCTGTCACAGCGTAATGTGTGTTAGAATCACCGAAAGGCGCTATAAACCTTTATTGGATTACTCCAAAAGGATATCAATGAGCACGAATGGTCGGCGTATTCCCCCTGACAATGAGGGGGAGGAGTTCGACGAACTGTTACGCGATTACGAAGAGGCGGACGACAGCGTCGGCGCCTATGTGCTGACAGAGCAAACCGCCGGATTGATCGAATCCCTGGACGAGGAAACGCTTGCCCTAAGTCAGAGGTTCCAGGCGATTGTAAGCTATGTGAATCACTTGAGCGGGTTTTTCGATTGCGTCCTAAAGGGAAGTAGCGATAAGGAATTTGAAGAGGCCATGGACGCCATATCCCAAGGCGCTTCAGCTCTCTCCAAGCGATATGAATCCGCCGGGAGCGTGATCATAAGGTATCGTGGCAGGGGAAGCATGGAAACCGGCGAAGGAGCCGAAAGCCACGATTTCACGGTACTAACAGGCCGCACCCTGCTGGACGTATCCACCCTGAAGAACCTCGTGTCCATCGAAAAAAGCGAGGCTTACCGGCTGGGGGAAAAAATGGGACTTGCCTTCAATCCCCTGCCGCGGCTGGGAATCTATATGCTGGCCACCACATTCAACACCGCCAGCCAACAGGACCTGTACATGATGCGCTCGGCGTTCAAGGCCCTGGTTAAATTCATGAGGCTAACGTCGCCCGCCCCCAGCGCCCCCCAGAGTGGAGATTTTCTTGTCTCCAACGAATTCGGCGTGCCGGACCCGAACCTCACCATGCTGGCGGCGATCAATAACATCAAGGCCGGCTCTATGCAGGAGCTGGTGAAAAAGGTAGCTGCCATGATGAGGGAGGCGGATCCGACCTCCAGGTTGGCCAGACCTCCAACAGTCTACGACGCGATATTCCTGGACCCCAAACTTCGCGACAGGCTTAAAAAGCCTCCGGTGGAAGTGAACAACCCGCGCAGGATGCTGGCCGACCAGGCCGATGGAGCGCTCCCTTCCCTGGAAAAAGCGATTCTTCTCCGGGAAGCCGCCGGCCTTTACGGCGACGACCCGTTGAAAGCCGCCAGGACCATGGACTGCCTTTTCCTTCGTGATTACCGCGACGTAAACTCCATGGAAATGGTGGAGAGCATTTATGACGTGGACGAGTTCATTAAAAAAGCCAGAACCCCCTCCCTGGTGAAGGTAGCCTTGACCAGAATCAGAGAGAAACTGGACCAGGCGCCAGATTACCTGATGGACACTCTCTCCTTTGACAATGGAGGGCTGACGAGCATGTCTGGGGCCATGACCGAGCCGGAACCCTTGCAGGCGGATCTTATGGGGATCGTTTCGTTTTTCAAGCAACGCTCCGAGACCAATGAAAAGATACACAAGATCCTTTACGAAGCGGTGGAATTTGATAACAAAGACGTGCGGGCGCTGGCCCAGGATATGGGCATCGGGGCCGAAGAGGCCGCCGAAACAATCGAGCTATTGCGAAAATGCTTCAAGGTCGGCGGACATTTCTCCAGGGGAGTATTCGATAAAAACATCCCCTTCTTCGCCAAGCACGAAAAAAAGATGTTCCAGCTTCTCTGGGGATTTTTGAAGGATATAAGCGCCAGGGAGGACAGGGTTGCCCTGCTCGATTCGCTTCAACTGCTGATCTCCAAAATGAGAAGGCCGGATATGGCCCTGGATGTCATCCTCTCCGATTTTGTCACATTCCCGGAGATATTGGACTACTCAGAGCGAAACGGATTGATGCTGGCAAACGTCCTGATGCGAAAGTACAACAAGGAGCTGGGAAACAAAATAGAACGCACACCGGAGGAGGTGTTGCTGGCTCGCGCCGGGATCAGCGAGGAGATGGCGGGGTCCATAGCCAATTTTATCGATCGGGAACAAGACCGGTTCCTGCGAAAAATGCGAACCATACATGAGGAGCTTGTCGCCTGTATCGGCAGCGAATCGGACGATGTGGACAAGATGTCGCTAAGGTTCCTGGTCTCCATGGAGAGGGAGATTTACATACTTCTTTCGCTATCAGGCGGTGTGACGGGAAGAAGGATCATCAGGTCCGCAGTCCGGGAATATGGCGATCCCCATTCAGGCCCCTATGAAAATGTCAAAAACCAGGATGAGCTAAAGTCAATTCTACAGCTTCTGCAACTGGCGGTGCGCAGCCTGGTGCGGTTCGGTGAAAAGGACGACGCTCCACTGTTCGAGCGGATAAAGCAAAGCGGGGAGGAATTTTTGAAAAGCAAGCCCACGCTGATGCCCAAGGAGACTTTCAGGAGCGTAATGGAGCATGTCTCCGCCGCGCTTCGAGCCTAGATGTGATCCGGCAGGTCCGCTTTTTTCTCTCTCATTCCCCCAGAGCCGGAAGGGGAAATGTCGCACCATTTCTAACGCTCCATATGATGGCAACGGCTGATGGGCAGACGCCCGCATCCGCCGAAGGAGCGGCGAAAAACACCCGACTAGTAGACCCCTCTTGAGTTCATGAACGGCTTTAGCAGGGCATCCGTATCGCCCATATGGCTGTGCAGCCAGTCGATCAGCTCCATAAGCAGATCCATGGAGAAATCCGCCTCACCCCGTTCGTATCGCTCCTTGTAGCCAGCCAGCTTTGCGGTCATGGCGTTATGCTCATCCTGATGTTTCTGTATATCAGGAAAACCATGCTCACGCATTAGATCCTCCTCTGTCGCGAAATGCTCCAGGGTGTATTGAATTGTGTCTTCAATAGCCTCTCCCAAAACCGCCCGGCTCCTCTGTTCATGTATTCCGTCACTCAGCCTGTTGATAAGCTGAAAGAGGATTTTGTGCTGGTCGTCGATCTTGGCTATACCGACGCTGAAGCTGTCGTTCCATTCCGCAAGCATGATTACTACCCTACTTATGCCTCCAAAATACCACAAAACATCTTCTTTGTCCTATTTCCGGCAAGATCCATACCCAGATTATTTGTCGCCACCGCCATCCACTAATTCCGCCACATAGGGCAGGCACCGGTGGCGATTTGCGGCGTCCAGCCCATAACCCACCACGAATACATTCTGTATGGAAAAACCGTGGTAATCTGGCGCGAAATCCACCCTGCGCCGCGCGGGCTTGTCAAGAAGCACACATGTGAGCGCTTCCCTGGCCCCAAGGGAGAGGATATGGTCCCGGGCCTGCTTCAGTGTAAGCGCAGTATCGGCGATGTCGTCCACCAGCAGAACCACTTTTCCCGCCACATCCTCATGCAGCCCGCTGATTATTTTGGCGGCTCCGGAAGACTCGGTGGACTGGCCATAGCTGGACATGGTGAGAAAATCCACTGTGGGGCACATCCCACGCCTGTGCAACGCCCGCATCAGATCCGCCAGGAACACCACGCTCCCCTTCAGCACTCCCACCATGACAAAATCCTTCCCCTGCATGCCAAGGGCTATTTCATGGGAGACCTCCTCCACACGTATCCGCAGCTTTTCTTCGGAGATCATTTCTTTTAAAGTGGCCATGTTTATCCTTCCGATAGGGTGAAATCAAGTTTAATGGAGATCGCGACGTTGATGCCATATTTTATGGAAAAAGACGTGGAAGGATATTAAACGTAATAACCGCCTGTATAAAGGAAAAACAGACGATGCGGGCAAGATAAAACTCTCTGAAGGGTAGACCTGCCTTAGTAAAAATAAAGGGGAACAGACCTGCGGCAGGAATCGCGGCCCATTCCCCATATATTAAAGACCTACATCTTTCTTAAAGTCATCACAGAGCCCTCGGGCAGGCTTACCAGGGTCAGGACATCAGCGTCGATGGTGTAGTTGTTTCTTTCCACACCTCCCACGCTCCGGTCACAGGTCGGCCCCTCCGGGCTTACAGCCTTAATGATGGTTATCAAAACGCCGTTATCGGTCTCCCATGTCCCGCTGGAATCACAGCCTCCTACGGTCGCATAATCCTTGGTGGCGTATGCGCCGTTGGCCATAAACTCCACCCCTATCTGGAAAGCCACAGCTTCCCCATCAATGGAAGTGACACCCCACATTCCTACCAAGGCCGGATCATGCTCCACCTGGACGGTATTGGAATCCGTTGATGACGATGAAGCACCACAAGCGATTAGTAACATCACCGAGAAAACAGAAACAACAGAAATCAACTTTTTCATAATATATCCCCCCTCAAAAACCAAAAGATAAGTTACCTTCAGACAATTCCCACTCCCCAGATCGGATTTATCATAGATTGTACGCCTTGCCATGACAGAATTCAACTTGGTGATCCTGAATCATATTTTCATGATAAGCGGCGGATAATGGAAAACATGGGGGCTCGAGTGATTAGCGCAAGGCCTCATGGCACTGCGGCTTGTATATCAGACAGTTAGGAGGGGCTTTTGAAAACTTGGATTAAGTATATTCACGCAGGTGGCTCCTGCATCACAGCTTCTTCCGGCAGCATGGGCCACAGCCGTATGGCCAGGCCATAGGCGAACGCCACCACTCCGAAAAGCCCTATGGAGTACATCCATTCCACTGCGGAGACAGAATATGTGGCGAACTGACCATCCAGGAACACGCTGGTGATCTCCATTCCGGGCAAAAGCTCCAGGGGTAAAATCTGCGCGGGAATCACGATCAGGTAGCGTTCCATAAGAACCCCGGCAAGTTGCAGCCAGGCCGCCGCCAGAATCCACCGGACGCTGGACCCGGTGGCGGAATTGAGCACTATGGCCGCAGGCCCCACAAGCCCCACGCCGATCAAGCCCACCCAGAAGTAAAAAGTGAATTTCCCTCCATGCAGCAACAGGAACGAGGAGGCTTCATAATTCTTGGGTGCGTAGGAGCGAGTGACGTTTTCTATGAAAATAAGGTATAGCACCACCAGGATGAATATCCCCATAAGCTTGCCCAGGCCCTGGATATAACCCACATCCAGTTTCCTGCCTGTGGCGTCGAAAGTATACTTGAGCACTATGATCATAAGGGCCGTGCCGGAGCTTAACGCCGCGGCGATGAAGCTGGGCGGCAGAAGCGGGGAATTGTACAGCTCCCGCACATACACGAAGCCGAAAATGGCGCCGGTGCCGGAGTGGACCCCAACGGCGATGATCACCGCGGAAAGCCCCAACCTTTTGGCCCACACTTCGTTCTCCCGGAACAGAGCCACCAGGTACAGAAAACCGATGAGCATATACGCGTTGTACAGGATGGCGTTGAGGCTGAACATCGACCTGGGCTGGAAATGGAAAAACGGGACCAGCACCCTGTCCGGCCTGCCCCAATCCATGATGATCGCCATCAGGCCAGCCACGATCAGAACAACCGCCAGCATGCTGGCCACCCGAGCGAAAGGCTTATACTCCGTCTTGCCGAACACTGTGCTCATGGAAGAGAGCACCAGCGACCCGGCTGAGACACCGATAAGGTAGATAGCCATCACAATCGGCATCCCCCAGGGAACCTGGTTAGTCATGCCGGTGACATGGTGCCCCTGAAGGAACAGAATCAGCGCCGATATGGGAAGCAAAGACGCCACCAGCGCCGAACCAGCCATGAATGCGTAATAGCCGCCGGAGCGCCCTTCAATTCTGGTGTATTTAATTTTCGCCATCGTCTACAGTCCCATGTAATAAACGCCCGGCTCGCAGCCCAGGTCCGCCCGCAGCTGACGAGCCCTCCCTGTGCGCAACAGGGCGCTGGCATCGGTGTCCGGATTGTTCAGGTCGCTGAATACCATGGCGCCTGTGGCTTTCTTCTGGCACGCCTCCACACAGGCAGGCTGCATTCCCTGGTCGATCCTGTGGGCGCACAGTGTGCACTTTTCCACCACGCCATGGGTCCGCGAAGGAACCTTGGGATTGTCCCCCTCTTTCGGCTCCACATGTTTGGCCACAAAAGACCGCGCCTTGTATGGGCAGGCGATGACGCAATAACGGCATCCGATACATCGGTGCTTGTCCACCTGCACGATGCCATCCGGGCGCACAAAAGTGGCCGCCACGGGGCAGACATGAGCGCAGGGGGGATGCTCACAATGAAAACACATGGCGGGAAAAGTCCGCTCGGTCGCTCCTTCAATCCCCTTTGGACGAAAGGCTATCTTCCGGATCCAGTGGATATCCAGCTTTGGGTCGTCGAAGCGGGGCACATTGTTTTCGGTCCTGCACGCGTCCACGCAGACAGTGCAATCGGCGGAGCACTTGTCCGCGTCAATCACCATGCCCCAGCGCCTTGCTGTGGAGCCCTCTTTCTCAACTTGGGTCATGGCGGAGGCCACGGGCCCAATGGCGGCGCCAGCGGTCACCGCCGCCCCTATCCTCAAGAAGTCGCGTCTATCAAAGTCCATCAGGATATTTCCTCGCCGTCAAACCGGATAATGATGGCATTGCCAGCATTCAGGGCTGGCGCCTACAAAGGAGTGGCAGCTGTCGCAGAATTCGCCGCGTTTGGGATGGCACGAAACACATCCGGCCAATCCGGACTCACCGGCGGGAATTCCACCCCGCACCGAATCATCGCGGGTGTGTTTCAGCAGGTTCATATGGTTGCGCCGCATCCAGTCGGTATCCTTGACGCACTTTTCCCCCTTCCCCTGTTTTAGAGCCGGATGGCTCTTGGTGGAGCCGGTCACCGCGCTGGTGGCGTTGAATATCAATGGAAACGCCAGGACTGCGAAAAATATGGCGACAGCCAGCAAACCTTTACTCATTCAAATATCTTCCCAAAGCTGAACGGAAATATTTTAATAAAGAGCTTTCGCTGATTATACACTCTCCCCATTCTCATGGGGAACCCCATCTCGCCAAGCCACGGGCCTGGCGAGAATATTTGATATAACCTATGACGTGTTTGATGAGACCGAGCTATAAAAGGATTCAGACATCCTCCCTCCCCGGCGGGGATTCACCCTGCCGATATCACTCTATATCGCCGCCATCACTTTTTCCAGCAGGGGGCGCACTTCGCCAGCCAATGTGTGGACATCCTCCCTGTCCACCATGCTCAACACAGCGTTCGGATCCATAAACTCCACTGCCATCTTACCCTCCGCCACTTGCCGCACCACCACATTGCATGGGAGCAACAACCCTATCGAGGGCTCGGCCTCCAGGGCTCTGGCGGCAAAGGGTGGATTGCAGGCGCCCAGAATCACATATGGAGCCACATCCTTGTCCAGTTTCTTTTTCAGCGTGGCCTTCACATCAATCTCCGTCAGAACACCAAAACCGACCGCCGCAAGTTCGCTTTTTACTTTCGCCACGGTCTCATCGAATCCGCCATCGACTTCCTTGCCAAATCCATACTTACTCTGCATCATTCCTCCAGTTGATTATGCCCGCCGGGCCACCCGGCCTTTCCATGGTTACATTTATTAGATATGATAATCTTGATTATGATTCATAAAACTAAAATATCCGCTCATTATCGGGTCCATTTCCCATGATACCCACTCCAGGACTTCTGGTGGCCGCTCCCCTGCGAAGCTCCGGCAAAACAACGGTCTGCATTGGGCTTTGCCGTTCGTTTTCCCAGCGCGGGATGATTGTCCAGCCTTTCAAGAAAGGCCCGGACTACATAGACCCGATGTGGCTTACCTCCGCCGCGGGAAGGGATTGCCGAAACCTCGACTTCTTCATGATGGGCGACGAGACAATCCTTCGTTCATACACCACCTTCTCCCAAGGGGCGGATATCGCGGTGGTGGAGGGGAACCTGGGGTTATACGACGGATTGGATCCGGAAGGGGCGGATTCCTCCGCCGGGCTGGCGCAGCTTCTACGACTGCCAATAATCCTGGTGGTGGACACCATGGGGATGAACCGCTCCGTTGCGGCCCTGGTCCAGGGATTCACCAGGTTCGAGCCTGACCTGCCTATCCGGGGTGTGATCCTGAACCGCGTGGCCAGCGCCCGTCACGAAGCCAAGCTGGTGGACTCGATCCGCCGAAACACCGATGTGGAAATTCTGGGCGCCATCCCAAAAGCCCCGGAGCAAATGAAAGTCCTCGAGCGCCACATGGGCCTGATCCCTGTGAAGGAGGATCCCAAACTTTTTTCAAGGGTGGACGATATCGGGCGAATCATCGCCCAAAACGTGAACCTGGACCGCATCGCCCAGATCGCCCAAACCGCCGCCGCTCTGCCCAAACTTCCGCCCTGTCCCGGCGAAAGGAAAACTCCGGACATCACCATCGGAATCGCAAAGGACAGAGCATTCTCTTTCTACTATCCGGAGAATCTGGAGGCCCTGGAGGCCGCAGGCGCCCGGCTGGTTCCATTCAGCCCCCTGGAAGACCGGCGACTGCCAGAAGTGAACGCCCTGTATATAGGAGGTGGTTTTCCTGAAGTGTTCCTGAGGGAACTGGAGGCTAACACCGCGCTTCGCGGGCAAATCCGTCATGTGCTGGAAAACGGCCTCCCCGCGCTGGCCGAATGCGGAGGATTGATGTATCTTGCCCGCTCCATTATGTTCGATGGCGCCAAGGGACAGATGGTTGGATTTCTGCCGTGCGATGTCCATATGGAGAAAAAACCCATGGGCCTGGGTTACATGACATTGGAACCAACCGGCGATTGCTCTTGGTTTTCATCCAGCGGAAAGGTGATGTGCCACGAGTTCCACCATTCCCGGCTTATCGGGCTGGAGGCGGACACACGGTTCGCCTGGCGCGTCCAGAGGGGAACAGGGATAGATGGAATCCACGATGGAATCCTCCGCAAAAACACCCTCTCCACCTACGCGCACATCCATTCCTGCGGCGCTCCGGATTGGGTGGGAGACTTTGTAGCCCACATCAGGAAAACAGGGATGGTCACAAAAGGATAATGCGCAGGCATATTCCGGGAAGCATTTTTGTTGCTTTATACTTCATAATTTTACTAAAATGCAACCTGACATTTCACTTGGATAGCAGTTTTCCTGGTGAAAGCCCTTTTTAACCAGTTACCAACATGAAAAATCATGGATCGTTCGTTGTTGAAAATTATTTTCACTTCAGCCTGTCTGGTGATTGCTCTGTCACTGGCCATCGCCTGTGGCGAACATGAAGACGATGATTTTAATGGCGGCGGCGGGAATCCACCACCTATCCCCACGGAGAGGTGCGATACCAACTGCGCAGTGCCTGGCGCCTGCGCGGAACATGAGGGGGTGAACTGTTCCGCCGGACCTGACATCGACGCATCCGTAATCTGCAATGACGGCTACAAGGACTCCAGCATCAAGTACAACTGCTACTAGCTCCCCACCGACACATTGCCTCTGCTAAATGCTCTTGTCCTTCTTCTGGGCCACCAAAGTCATCACCGTGAAAATTACCACGATGAAACCCGCCAGAATCAACAACTCCATCCACGAGTTGGAGAGGGGATTGTTCCTTATCATGATGTCGCGGGCGGCGGCGTTGGCGTGGGTCAGCGGCAACACCCAGGCGATAATCCGGAAGAACATGGGGAACCCGTTTATGTCCCAGATGATATCCGCCAGAAAAATCTGCGGCAGGATCACCAGCGGGATGAATTGCAGAGCCTGAAACTCGTTGTGGGCCAAAAAAGAAGCCAAAAGACCAAGATTCAACGCCACCAGCATCGTCAGCAGAACCACCACGGAGAAGGCCAGAGTCTGCGACCAGGTGAAATCGAACTGGATAAGCTTGAGGATAAACGCCACCACTATTATCGACTGCAGACTGGCGAACGTGAAAAAACCCATCACGTATCCCGCTATCACCTGGTAAAACCCCACCGGCGCCACCAGTAGCCGCTCCAGTGTCCCGCGCAACCTTTCCCGCTGGAATGTAATAGTGGACAGGATGAACGTGAAGAAGAAAACGAAAAAGGCGGGGAGCACTGGCAGGAAGAAGTCTACCATCCTATAGTCATCCGAGCCGTAGCTGTAATGTTTCTCCAATACCATAGGCTTGTTATTCACAGACTCGGCGCATAGCGAGGAGCAGGAGGAATCTATCACCACCGGCAGGCTGGCCGCCAGTTCATCCATGGCGTCGGCAATGGCCCCGAACACAGCAGAGGTGATAATCGGCTTGGATCCTTCCACGTAAAGATGCAGCGTCCCCTCCCTTCCATCAAACCGGTCGGTGATCATCTTCTCTCCCATATACAGCACGCCATCCGCCCCACCAGTGGCCAGCTCCTGGCGGATCAGCCGGTCCAGCGTCTGCGGGTCGGTTTCCTCGTCCGGTATCGGCATCGATATCATCCGCACGTCCTTGTCCATCTCCAGGGTGCTGATGAAATCCATCTCGAAGAACCGCGCCGCGCCCCGGGTGACCACTCCGATGTTGACTATCTGGTCGTCCTTTATCGCATAGTAGACCAGTGTCATCACCACCAACGGCGCCAGAAAGAAAAAAGCCAGAGTGCGTCTGTCCCGGGAAATTTCCCTGATAACCCGGACCGCCACCCATACCGACCTCATGTCGCCACTCCTTCTTTGGTGGCCACCACGAAGGCCTTTTCCAGGTCGTCGGCCTGATATTGCCGGGTCAGATCATCCGGCGTCCCATCGCCAATGATGACTCCGGAGCGGAGGAACACCACCCGGTCACACCGGTCCGCCTCCGATATGTGGTGGGTGGTGATAAGGATCGATGTCCCCTCGTCGCACAGTTTGCGCAACGTCTCCCATATTTTTATGCGCAGCACAGGGTCCACTCCTGCCGTTGGCTCGTCCAGCAGCAGAAGCTTCGGCTTGTGCACCAGTGTGGTGCCCAATAGCGCCCGCCGCACCATCCCCCCGGAGAGATTGGCCAGGATATCGTCGCGCCTTCCGGATAACTCGATGGTTTCGAGCACCTCATCTATTCGGGTTTTCAAAGCCCCCTCCCCCATCCCGTACATCCTGCCGAAGAATAGCATATTCTCCACCACCGACAGATTGGGATATATGGCCAGGCTCTGGGGCATATATCCGATCATGGCACGGGCTGCGCTGGCGCCCGGCTCCAGCCCTCCGAACAGAGTCAGCTTTCCGGCGGTGGGGCTGATCAATCCGGTGACCAGCCGAAGCAGAGTAGTTTTACCTGCCCCGTTGGGGCCTAACAGGCCAAACACCATCCTGCCCGGAATTGTGAGGGATGTCTGGTGGAGAGCGGTGAATCCACCAAATGTCTTGACCACGTCCTCCATCCTTAGGATGTATTCGGTGGAGACGGTCCCTGCGTTCATATTCTTTATATCACTTGTTATCGTCTAAGGATATCAGGGGGACGAATGGGCCACAAGGGACTTTACATAGACGGCTGGTATCAAAAGATATCTGATTCATATGAAAAAGGGTTATCATTGTCGAGTATGGCCGCTATCAGGCGGGCGCGAAAGGCTTGGATTATTGGGAATATTTGCATGGTAAAGATACGATTTTTGGGAGCTGCGGAACAGGTCACCGGCTCCTGCTTTCTGCTGGACACAGGCCAGGAAACCGTGCTGATAGATTGCGGCATGTTCCAGGGCGGTCACGCCACCTTCATGCGGAACTATGACCCTTTCGGCTTCGATCCGGCAAAGGTGGATCATATGATCCTCTCCCACGCCCACGCCGACCACTCCGGACGCATCCCCCTGCTGGTAAACCGTGGATACAAGGGGAAGATTCACTGCCACGCCGCCACGGCGGAGCTGGCCGACCTGATCGTCATGGACTCCGCCCATATCCATGAGGTGGAGGCTGGATGGAGATCCCGCAAGAACAAGCGCAAGGGAAGAGGCCCCGTGGAGCCTCTATACACTATAGCCGACGCCAGAACAGCGCTGAAGAGACTGGACCGCTGTGGCTACCACCAAACGGTGAAGCTGTCAGACTCGATCAGCTTCACTCTCCACGACGCAGGCCATATCCTCGGCTCCTCCATAGTGGAGCTGGATATACGAACCCGCGACAATGGCCCCGGCAAAAAGATAGTTTTCAGCGGGGACCTGGGTCGGCCGGGACAGCCGATAATAAAGGACCCGGAGTTCCTCACCTCTGCCGACTTCCTGGTGATCGAATCCACTTATGGCGCCCGCCATCACAGGCCAATTTCCGACACGAAAGAAGAGCTGGCCGCAATAATCCGCCAGGCGGCCAAAACGGATTCCAACATTATCATCCCTTCCTTCGCCGTGGGACGCACCCAGGAGTTGATATTTTACATTAGAGAGCTGATGGGGGAAGGTCGTATCCCCAAGACCTACAAGAACATATATGTGGACAGCCCCATGGCCACCAGCGCCACAGGTATATACGAAAACGCCGTGCGGGAGTGCTATGGCGAAGAAGCGCTGCAGTATTACGACAACCACCTCTCCCCACTACGGTTCGAGGGCTTGCATTTTGTTTCTCCGGTGGACGAGTCCATGCTGCTCAACATGACTCCAGGCGGCCAGATCATCATCTCCGCTTCCGGGATGTGTGACGCCGGCCGGATATTGCACCACCTTCGCCACAACCTGTGGAACGAGAAGAGCCACATCGTCTTCGTCGGCTTCCAGGCCGAAGGGACCAAGGGACGCAAGATCGTAGACGGCGCCGCGACAGTGAAAATCATGCGCGAGGAGATATCCATCAATGCAAAGATCCACACCCTCAACGCCTTGAGCGCCCACGCCGACTCCAATGGACTCATTGAGTGGGCCTCCGCTTTCAATCCCGCCCCGAAGCTGACGATGGTGGTCCATGGGGAAAAGGAACAGGCGGAGGGGCTGAAAAAAAGGCTGAAGGAAGAGCTGGGCCTTATTACCACCATTCCGGTGATGGGGGAGACCATAACCCTGGTCTAGCGCTTCCCAAGGATAAAATCTCCTTTATCCCGGCAGACCGTTAATTTATAATTGCCGATTCCGTTCAATTCGCATACAGAAGAGGTATTTTTGGATTTTATAGATTTAAAGACCCAGCGAGACAGAATCAAGGGCGGGCTGGACCACCGCCTGGCCCGGATATTTGATAGTTGCCAGTTCATCATGGGGCCGGAGGTGGCCGAACTGGACAAGGCTCTGGCCCAATACACCGGCGTCAAGCACGCCGTCAGCCTCTCCAGCGGCACAGACGCCTTGCTACTTTCCCTAATGGCTGTTGGGGTCAAGCCGGGTGACGAAGTAATCACTACTCCATTCAGTTTCTTCGCCACGGCGGAGGTGGTTTCGCTATTGGGCGCCACGCCGGTGTTCGTGGATATTGAGCAGGATACCCTCAACATCGCCCCTGACAAAATAGATAGCGCTATCACCGGAAAGACGAAAGCCATCATACCCGTGAGCCTCTACGGCCAATGCGCGGACATGGAGGCTATAAACCAGGTCGCCAAAGCCAAGGGTATCCCCGTCATCGAGGATGGCGCCCAGAGCTTCGGCGCTGAGTATAAGGGGAGGAAATCATGTGGACTATCGGCCATCGGCTGCGCCAGCTTCTTCCCGTCAAAACCATTGGGATGCTATGGCGATGGCGGCGCCTGCTTCACCGACGACGACAACCTGGCGGATACGTTGCGCCAACTGCTCAATCATGGGCAGGACCGGCGTTACAACCATCCGCTGATCGGGACCAACGCCAGGATGGACACCATCCAGGCCGCCGTGCTTCTGGAGAAACTGGCCATATTCCCAGACGAAGTGGAGGCCCGCGCCAGGATCGGAGCCCGATATACGGAATTGCTGAATGGCGCCGTGGTCACTCCCGTCATCGCGCCGGGGAACACACATGTCTACGCGCAATATACAATCAGAATAAAGAGTAGGGATCAGGCCCAGCAGGAGCTGAGCAAAAAGGGAATCCCAACGGCAGTCCATTATCCCATACCGTTGCATCTGCAGCCCGCGTACGGCCACCTGGGCCAGGGGCAAGGCTCGTTCCCCGTCGCGGAGGCCGCCGCGGCGGAGGTCATCAGCCTGCCAATGCACCCATACCTTTCCGACAAAGATATCGAACATGTGGCAGAAGCTGTGATAGAAACCAACCAAAATGGAGAAGCTGTGTGACTTTCATAGGAGAGATGGACATCCTGATTAAACGCATAACCTCCAGGGAGGCCAGGGTGGGGATCATCGGCCTGGGTTATGTAGGCCTGCCAATAGCCTTGAGATTCGCCGACGTTGGGATGAAATCCACCGGATTTGACGTAGATCCGGTCAAGGTGAGAAGCCTGGCTAAGGGGAAAAGTTACATAAACCACATTCCTTCGTCCCATATAAAACAGCGCATGAAGGATGGAACATTCTCCGCCACCAACGACTTTTCACAACTGGGCGCCCAAGATGCCATAATCATCGCCGTGCCCACTCCCCTGACGGAAAAGAAGGCCCCGGACCTTTCATACGTTGTCTCCACCGCCGAAACCATAGCCAAATATCTGCGGCGAGGCCAGATCATATGCCTTGAGTCCACCACATACCCCGGAACCACCAGAGAGCATCTGCTACCCCTTTTCGAATCCGCGAAGATGAAAGCGGGACGCGATTTTTTCCTGGTATACAGTCCGGAACGCGAGGATCCCGGTACTGGCAAATACAGTATTCAGGACATCCCGAAGGTAGTGGGTGGTATCACTCCCTCCTGCCTGAAGACCGGCAAAGCTTTATATGGGGCGATTGTCAATCAGCTAACCCCGGTTTCCTCGCCGGAAGCTGCGGAGATGACCAAACTACTGGAGAACATATTCCGCGGTGTGAACATCGCTCTGGTGAACGAGATGAAAATGCTGCTTGACAGGATGGGCATCGATATATGGGAGGTGATCGCAGCCAGCTCTACCAAGCCTTTCGGATTCATGCCGTTTTATCCCGGCCCCGGCCTGGGGGGCCACTGCATACCCATAGATCCTTTCTACCTGACCTGGAAGGCCAAGGAGTTCGGCTTCACAACCAGATTCATCGAGCTGTCCGGGGAGGTTAATACCTCGATCCCTCGCTGGGTGGTGGAAAAACTGACAGATGCGCTCAACACCAGGAGGAAATGCCTCAACGGCGCCAAGGTGCTGCTCATCGGAGCGTCGTACAAGAAAAACGTGGACGACACCCGGGAATCACCATCACTGGTATTGATAAGCATGTTGCAAAAAGCAGGGGCAAAGGTGAGCTACCACGACCCGTATATTCCCCGTCTGCCCAGCACCCGGCAGTTTACATTCAACCTGAAATCCACCCCCCTCACTCCGGCCAACCTGAAGAAATCAGACGCCATCGTCATCGTGACCGACCATGACAACGTGGACTACGATATGATCGCCAGCCATGCCTCGATGGTGGTGGACACGCGAAACGCGATGAGCCGTGTGAAAGGGAGAAAAAACAATATTATCAAGGCGTAGAGCATAGAGCCCCTCATCTTCTGGAAAGATTATCTTCCCATCTCAGCGCGGTAGAGATTATGTAGTCCAGGTCGTCATGTCGCGGCGCCCACTCCAGTTCCGCCTTTATGCGCGCACAGGAGGCCACCAGCATCGGCGGATCGCCTTGCCGTCTGGGGCCGTCCTCCACCGGGAAACTTTTCCCAGCTACGCGCCGGGCCGCATGGATCACTTCCCGCACACTGTGGCCATGGCCATAGCCGCAGTTATACACTCTGGACACCCCACCACTGAGCAGGTAATCCAGCGCCAGCAGATGGGCCTGGGCCAAATCGTCCACGTGAATGTAATCCCGGACACCCGTTCCGTCTGGCGTGGGATAATCGGTCCCGTGAATGATGATCCCCGGTCGCCTGCCCAAGGCCGCCTGGCACACCACCTTCACCAGATGCGTGGCGTTGTCCGCCGCCTGCCCGGTTCGCCCTTTCGGATCCGCCCCCGCCACGTTGAAATAGCGGAGTATCACATGTCGCAAGCCCATGGTCCTTCCCACATCCTCGATCATTCCCTCGGTCATCATTTTGGACGCCCCATAGGGATTGACGGGCGCCAGGGGAGCCTCTTCTGCAACGGGTATGGTATCAGGAGCGCCATAAACCGCGGCGGTGGAGGAATAAACAAGCGCCCCGATCTGGTGGGCAAAAAGCGCCTGCAGCAGGGCCAGTGTGACACAGGTATTGTTGGCGTAATACATAAGCGGCAGTTGGACAGATTCCGGCGCCACCACCGACGCGGCAAAGTGCAAAACCGCGTCATAAGATCGCTTCCTGAACACACGATCCAGGGCTCCCCGGTCCGCCAGATCCGCCTCCACCAGTTCCACCCCCGGCGCCGCGCCCCGGTTGCCAGTGGAGAGGTTGTCATACACCACCACCTCGTGACCAGCCTCCATCAGCTTTAGGGCCACATGGCTTCCAACATACCCTGCGCCTCCGGTCACCAACACTGTTGCCAATATGATTTTACCTATTTTAGCGCATCGTTTCGTGGGCCAGAATTCCGGTCCGCCATCAATACCTTCACCATTATTTGACACCGTTGCGCAGAGCGGGTCAAGCCGTAGTTGGCGTGTGGAATTGAGTTGTAACCGCGGGAAATTGGCTTTAATATATCGACTCGTAATCCTGCCGTCGGGCGTTATTCCGTTACCTGTACATTTTTGATAATAGACCAATGAGCGAAAGAAAAGAAAACAAGGCCACAAACGTGGTATGGCACTACGCCACTGTCAACCGCAGGCGACGCGAAGAGAAGAATCGGCATAAATGCGCCATATTGTGGTTTACTGGGCTACCATGCTCCGGCAAGTCCACCCTGTCGCACGCCGTGGAGGAGAGCCTGTTCCAGATGGGGTGCAACACTTTCGTGCTGGACGGCGACAACGTGCGCCACGGCCTCTGCTCAAACCTTGGGTTTTCCGCCGAGGACAGAACCGAGAATATCCGCAGAATCGGCGAACTTGCAAAGCTGTTCCTTGAAGCCGGAGTAATTCCTTTGACTGCGTTCATTTCCCCATACCGCAAGGATAGAGAACTGGCGCGCAGCCTAGTTCCGCACGGTGACTTTATAGAAATATTTTGCGATTCCCCCCTGGAAGTGTGCGAGGAGAGGGATGTCAAAGGATTGTACAAGAAAGCTCGCAAGGGGGAGATCAAACACTATACCGGCGTTTCTGATCCATATGAAGCCCCGTTGGCCCCGGAAGCGCGAATAGACACGGCTGGCAAGAGCGTGGAGGAGTGCGCGAAAGAGGTCATTGAATTGATGATCTCTCGCGGGATAGTAAGCGCAAAAGATAATAATTAAGGGGCATACGGTCTACCGGCTCCTTTGCATGAGAATGGCCCACTGCTGTCCGGTCATGGCGCAAAATCCCTTGTTGTTCCCGGCGGCATAATGTATTTTTACACTTTTTTCATTCTTCTTTCAGGGCTCTGGCCGCTACCGGCTCCGGGCCCACGGTACGAGACCATATGAGCGTAGACCCAGCCGTCATGGAACAAGCCATCTCCAGCAAGGAGGCGGCGCTCCTTGGGGTGGTACAGGGGATCACCGAATACCTGCCGGTCAGTTCCTCCGGCCACCTTACCCTGGCACAGCACATGCTTGGCTACACGGAGCCGGAGATATTTTTCGATATCGTATTGCACCTCGGCACACTGGCGGCGGTGACCTGGTATTACCGCAAAAGCCTGTTGCGCTCCATCTCGGAAACAACCGGTGGACTCCGCGCGATAACGGGTGGCGCCGCCCCAGGCAAGCTGATGGCCGAATCGGAGGGATTCCGGCTGTGGGTGTTGGTCTTTCTTGCCCTGATCCCAACTGGCATCATCGGATTGTCCATGAAAAAATGGTTCGAGGCTATGTTCGAGCAACCTGTTCTGGTGGGTGTTATGCTTATCATTACCGGAGCGGTTCTTTTCCTCACTCGCTTCGCCAGGCAGAAAGGCTCCGGGATTCTGGACATGGGAGTCATGACCGCCCTGGCGGTGGGCGCGGTGCAGGGATTGGCCGTGGCGCCAGGGATCAGCCGCAGCGGCGCCACAATATGCGTGGCGCTGTTTTTGGGAGTCGAGAGAGAGACAGCCGCCCGGTTCTCCTTCATCCTCTCCATTCCAGCCGTGCTGGGGGCGTTGTTATTGAAAATGCGCGAGGATCTGGGAGATGTGGCGCCGGAAGCCATGGCCACCGGTTTTTTGACATCAGCGGTGGTGGGATACCTCTGCCTGGCGCTGCTGATCTTTATTGTCAAAAAGGGGAGGCTTTCCTGGTTTTCCGCTTATTGCGTGGCGGTGGGAGCTTTCGCCATATACAATTTCTCTTAGGACGGAATTCGACCAATGATATACAGCGTGATAATGGCCGGCGGCAAAGGAACCCGGTTCTGGCCCGTATCCCGGGAGACCCGGCCAAAGCAGTTTTTGCCTGTGGTGGAGCGGAAAACGATGATCCAGGCCACCTTGGACAGGACATCCCTGCTGGCCCCGCCGGAAAGGACACTGGTGGTCATAGGAGCCGAACATGAACCCCTTGCCAGAGATCAACTGCCAACCGTCCCGAAGGATAATATAATCGTTGAACCGGTGGGGAGGAATACCGCCCCCTGCGTGGCCCTGGCCGCGTCGATCATCCATAAGCGCCATCCCGGCGCCATCATGGCGGTTTTCCCGGCGGACCATGTGATGTCCCATCCGGAGAGGCTGCGCGACACCGCCCTTGCGTTGGCCTCCGCCCTGGCAAACGAGGAGGGTAAGCTGGGCACCATCGGCATCTCCCCCGCCTATCCGGAAACAGGGTACGGTTACATCCACCAGGGCGATAAGCTGGAAGGGGCCGTCCACAAGGCCAGGGGCTTCACAGAAAAACCTGATCTCGATACGGCGAAAGGGTACTTGAAGTCGGGTGATTACTTGTGGAACTCCGGCATGTTCTTCTGGAAAACCACAGCCATCCTGTCCGCTGTGGAAAAATACGCCCCGGACCTGGCGGCGGCGATGGCGCCCCTGGAGAAAGCGGTGGACACGCCTGGCTTTGACGAGACCATGGCCCGCGTATACCCTACCCTGCCATCGATCTCCATAGACTACGCGATCATGGAGAAGGCGGCTTCCGACGGGCTGGCGCTGGTGGCGGCGGCGGATCCTGGGTGGAGCGATGTCGGGTCCTGGCGTTCGCTTTACGACCTTATCCCCCCCGACGCCAACGGCAACCGCGCCCATGGCCAGCTGATCTCGGTGGACTCCACCGGGCTGCTGGTCCACAACACCAAACGGTTGGTGGCGGCGGTGGGAGTGCAGGACCTTATCGTGGTGGAGACGGACGACGCAATCCTTATTTTGGATAAGGAGAAAGCGCAGGATGTGCGCCAAGTGATCGAGGAGATAAAGAAGAGGAAGATCGACTTCTACCTTACATAGAAGCGCGATATATAATGTACGTTATCTATCACTGTACAGCCCTGGAAACCGCGTGTCTGGCAAACATTATACTTGTACATACTTCCCACGCAATATCTTCCTGCCGGACAGGGTATCACGAGTGTTTCGCCAGATTATAGAAGCCTCCTTATAATTCATGGACGTAACTTCCTCACTTATCCATCTTCAGATGGATGAATAGTGCAGGCAAGAATAGAGGCGCCCCCACCGCCATTGCCGCCACCACACCAGTCATATACTACTCACCCATCGGGACCTATACATCCTTCAAATGAGAAGCTGGCCCCTTATCACCCAGCCATCTCTATCTCGTCGGTAAGATTGGGAGGGATTTTCGCCGAGTTCACGAATTTCTTCACATCCTCCACGTTGTCTACGGCGGCCAGTTGCTTGAACAAAAAGTCGAACTTGCTCTCCAGTTCGGCGCCTATGGAGTTTCGCGTCACTTCCGGCAGGGTCCACAGTTCCTCCTTGACCAGACCGAATCCTTTTTTGCGGGTCTTGTATATGAACTGTTCCTCTGTCTGGCCCGATTTCACTTCGTCGCCGAACTTATCGTGCAACCCTTTATACACCTTCTCCTTTAATGAGGCGGGAAAGAAGTTGGAATCGTAGATCATGTTCTGGAATCCGGTGGCCAGGTGTATTTCACCTGTGTTCATCTTGGGAAAGTGGTGAAACATATCGTCCGGCAATGTGGAAGCGCCGTGCTGCACCGCGCCACAGAGCCCATATTTATTCTTGGCCATGGCCCCTAGCTTATCCAGGGTATCAAAATCGAGTGCCACCTCGGCGACGGTTCCGTCCGGCAGGGGGATGCCGCCGTGAGATGTGCCGGTCTGGACGGAAACTTTGCTGATACCGGCCAGTCCCTTTGCCTTCACAGCTTTTTCATATCCATCCATGTATGCTTCCAGCTCTTCCACAGTGGAGTTCTTCTCCCCAACTTCGCCTATTTCACCACCTACGCTTATGGTGACTCCTTCAGGCTCCAGCCCCCGGACATGTTCGGTAAGTTCCGCGCCTACCTGATAATTGAGACGTTGCTGTTCCTCCAGGGTGGCGTGGGAGAGGTCCACCAGTGTGGATGTGTCGATGTCGATGTTATAGAACTGGGCGCGGATCGCATCCTCGATAAGCTTCTTGACTCCTCCGGATTCCTTGGCCGGGTCCTCTTTGTATTTCTTCGCGTTCACCTGAAAATGATCCCCCTGAATAAACACCGGGCCGGTGAATCCTTCCTTCACTGCGGCGGCGATCATTACGGTGGAGTATTCAGCGGGGCTCTGCAGCGTGTAGGCGATTTCCGACTTGGCGATCTCAAACAAGAATGTACCCGAGTTGTTCTTCATGGCGGCTCGGACCAGGGCCCGGGCCACGTCATAGGACAGCCCGCGGATATTGACCGCCGGAACGGTGTATTGATTCTTCAGGTCGCCACGCCCCATCGCCTCATACAGCCCCTGGATGCTGGCGGACCATACACCCAAATCCATGGCGGCGCTTTTTATCATCCAGCGCGCCATTCCCCGCACCTCCTGGTTGCCAGCGAAAACCGCGTTATATACCAGGTGGTCGATTACCTCTCCCCGGAAAGCCGCAGGATCGGTCACCTTCACCTGACCGCTCGCTGTAGCGCAACCCGCCAATATATTTTTCAGATCATCTGAGTTTGACACTTTCATGAGACTGTCCCTTTCCCCTAAATAGACTAGACATTCACTCCGTATATATTGATCCTATTATAAACCCTTTCTGGCCGTCCACTTCCCATTTTCATTGTGGCGCCCCACTCCATTTCCCGTCATGGCAGGTGATTAGCCAGCCCCCCCCGATAGGATATTTTGTGGACGGCGCGCCGCCCTATTTCCCGCGGTAGGCGGCCATCTCCCCTATCTTCTTGCGATTCAGATGGCCGGTGAGGTACAGCCCCTCCAAAATGAACTCCACGCAAGCGGCCCGCGCCTGGTCCGACTTATCCCCCCCCAGCGCATGGACCGGTTCCCACATTGATGGCGCGGCGGAGACAATAGCTTTATAGTCGGGGGAGGGAATCATATCGCCTGTCTCTATTCGGACCTTCCCGGTGATCGCTTCCACTACCGGGTCCATATTCATCCCAGCCGTCCTTTCGGTAAAGACTACCCGCACCGCCCTCTCTATAATCCTTTCGATAACCTGGGTTTGTGTCAAGGATTCCTCGCGGAAAGGATCCAGCTCAATTTTTCCCTGAGAGCTGGTGTACAGGTAATTCAGGTCAGATATCCTGGGGGCCACCACATTCTCCTTCAGGGTGATGGCGCGCCGACGGGCGTTTGCCACGAGTGTCTCGTAGTTTGTAATCGACAGCCGGGCGGAGACTCCTGATTTCTGGTTCACATGGGATGATTTGCGCGCTTCGATGGTTATCTGCTCCACGATATCGCGCATGAAGTCCGGCGCGTCGAGTTGGTATCCCTCCCCCACGTCCACCTTCGCTTCCTGGTCCATTATCTTCATTCCGGCTTCCCTGGTGGATGGATAATGAGTTCTGATCTCAGCCCCTATCCTGTCCTTTAGCTGGGTGATGATCTTTCCGGAACGGGAATACTCCTCCGGGTTGGCGGAAAAGACCAGCAGAACGTCCATGGGGAACCGTATGGGGTATCCGCGAATCTGGATATCACGCTCCTCCAGGATGTTGAAAAGGGACACCTGGATCAGGTACTCCAGGTCTGGCAGCTCGTTGATGGCGAATACACCCCGGTTCATCCTGGGAATCAGGCCGAAGTGCAGCGCGTCCTCCGAGGCCAGGGGCGCTCCTCCGGCCACCTTTGCCGGGTCCAGGTCACCGATCAGATCAGCTATCTTTGTGCCTGGGGAGAGCCTTTCGCCATACCGGCGATCTTTCGGGAGCCAGTCTATCTCTACAATGTCGCCATGCTGTTCGACCTTGCGCTTACATGACAAGCATATGGGATCGTATGGGTTGTCGTTGATTTCACAACCGGCGATGACCGGTATAGTATCGTCGAGGAACCTGGTGAGCGCG
>JAOUMU010000037.1 GCA_029881335.1 Nitrospinota bacterium
TGTTTTCGTGGCGTCCTACATGATGGCCTATTTCAAAAAAGGCCCCGGCGCCGCCAAGCTCTGCCTGCGATGCCACGCTCCCACATCCGTTATCACCAAGGACTACGACCTGACCCACGAGCTGCCAGCGGAGGGAATCACCTGCGATTTCTGTCATAGCTTAAAAGATGTGAACCTGGAGAATGAGGAGAACCCATTCGTACTGGAAGTTGGGAAGGTGAAGCTGGGTCCGAACATCAAGGGGGAAGTGAAGGTCCACGATGTCGCCTACTCCCGGCTGCATTCCGACTCGAAAATATGCGCCTCCTGCCATGAGTACCGGCCTAACGGCGTTCCGGTGATGACCACCTACACCGAGTGGAAAGAGAGCGTCTACGCCGAGCAGGGGACCAATTGCCAGTATTGCCACATGGCGGAGTCTATGGGAGAGATATCCAAGAACGTGCCGGGCCCCAGGGAGGGGAAAATATTCAACCACAACCTGGCCGGCGGCCATTCAGTGATCCAGCTGAAAAAGGCGCTGGCGCTGAAGATCACCGGCGTGACAAGGGACAAGGACCGGATGACCGTGAAAGTGGACCTGACAAACCAGGGCTCGGGCCACCGGGTACCCACCGGCATTCCCACCCGCAAGCTGGTGCTATACTGCGAGGTGAAGGTGGGCGGTGGTAAGGTGTATAAGGAACAAGTGATCTATGAAAAGGCGATATTCAACTCCGAGGGGAGGGAGCTGATCCACGATTCCGACATAATGCTGGGTCTTGGCGCTTTTGTGGCCAAAGATAACAGGATCTACCCAAAAGAAACCCGGCAGGAGAGTTTCACATTCTTCATACCGGAGGGGAAAGAAGCCCTGGTCACCGCATGGGTTGACTATTTATATCAGCCAGTGATCCTGCAGCCGACAGAGATGAGGGTGGAGATGAACCTCGATTCGGTAGTATCCTCACCTTAATGAAAAGGCGCGATAGCAAAATATGACCAAGGAGACATCCGCAGGGACGCCGAACGAAACCAGACGAGGATTCTTTTTGACTCTTCTGTTCTCTTTTTTCGGCTCTGTCAGCGCGCTGGGTTTCGCCTATCCAATGGGGATGTACTTGTGGCCCCGGGAGCGCGTGCTCAAGGGAACGGGAGCCCGCACCATGAAGATCCCCCTGTCGGATGTTCCCATCGGCGAGGCGCGGTTCGTCCGTTTTTTGGGCAAGCCCGCAGTGGTGGTTCGCCCGAACGAACAGTTGACCATCGCCCTCTCCCCGGTATGCACGCATCTTGGCTGCATAGTGAAGTGGAGGGAGAAGGAGAAGGAATTTCTCTGCCCGTGCCACGGGGGCCGGTTCGATGTCAAGGGCGCCGTGCTAGGCGGCCCGCCTCCATATCCCTTGCCAACTTTCATCACCAGCCTGGAGGCGGACTACGTGGTAATAAAGGAAGCTTGAGATGGATATTGAAACTCTACATCTGGGACCGTTCAAAATAAAGAACAAGATCGCCATACGGCTCTTCTCCGCCCTGGACGACAGGCTGGGGGTCAAGGAGATCGTGGATGACGAGGTTTTCGAAAAAATCGTCCCGGCCCATCTTGGTTTCTGGTCCTGCTTCGGCGGCATCAGCTTTTTCCTTTTCATAAGCCAGGCGCTCACCGGGATGCTGCTGATGGTCTACTATCAGCCGACCATCGAGGACGCCCACGCCACCGTGGCGATGATTATGAACGAGGTTCCATTCGGATGGCTGGTCCGCGGCTCCCACTCCTGGGGCTCGAACCTGATGCTGGTCACCATCATGATCCATATGGTGAAGATATACGTCAGCGGCATATACAAGCCGCCCAGGGAACTTAACTGGGTAGTAGGGATCACATTGCTTCTGCTGACCATGGGGCTCTCCTTCACCGGATATCTGCTACCTTGGACCCAGCTTGCCTATTGGGCCACGGTAGTGGGTACGGAGACCCCCGCCGCCCTGCCATACGTGGGGGAATATATCCGCTACATAATGCGCGGCGGAGAGGAGATCGGCCAGGTGACGCTCACCAGGTTCTTCGCCATACATGTAATGCTCCTGCCGGTCATCACCGCGTCGGTCATCGGGCTGCACCTGGTCCAGATACGCCGCCAGGGCATCGCCGGCCCAATGTGAGGAATATGAATCGTGGCTGAGCAAACCGAATACTCCAAGAAAAAGGAGTGCGAGGTGAAAGCCTTGCCGATGGAGGAGAAAAAGCGCCTGGTCCGCGAGGGAAAGGCCCACTGGTTCTTCCCTGGGCATATCATAGAGCAGATCGTGCTGTGCGGATTTGTGGTGCTGATCCTGATCACCCTCTCCACCGTTTTTCCGGCGCACCTGGGGGAAAAGGCGGATCCTTTCGACACTCCCGCCCATATTAAACCGGAGTGGTATTTTCTGGCGGCCTACTACTCGCTGCGGTTGGCCGAATATACAGACTTTTTGGGAGCGTGGGCGCCAAAGATTATGGGAATCGTGGCCCAGCAGGTCGCAGTCACGATCCTGATCCTGGTTCCATTTATCGACCAGAACGTGAACGAGCGCCGACCGGGCAAACGGCCCATCGCCATGGCTTTAGGTTTTTTGGCGGCGCTGACAGTGATCGTCTTCACGATCCTGGGCCACTTGGTGTAAAGCCCCGGTCCCGATTGGTCCTTGCCCTGCAAAGGCCTCATCATGGAAAGGGTTTCGGCCTTACTTTCCTATCAGCGCCAAAAACTCCTGCCTGGTCCTGGGGTCGGACTTGAAAGTCCCCAGCATAGTGGAAGTGACAGTGATGGAATTCTGCTTCTCCACGCCACGCATGGCCATGCACAGATGCAGCGCCTCTATGACCACCGCCACACCTTTCGGCTGTAGAATTTCCATCAGTGCTTTGGCCACCTGGTTGGTCAGCCGCTCCTGCACCTGCAGCCTGCGCGCGTAAACCTCCAGCACCCTGGGTATCTTGGAGAGCCCCAGCACTTTCCCATTCGGCAGATAGGCCACGTGGGCCTTGCCATAAAAGGGGAGCATGTGGTGCTCGCACAGGGAGAAGAGGTCGATATCCTTCACGATCACCATGTCGTCGCAATCTTCGGTGAAGAGGGCGTCCCGAGCAATCTGGGCGGCGTCCATGTGGTATCCGCTGGTCAAAAACCGCATGGTCCTCTCCATCCTCTCCGGTGTTTTGACAAGCCCCTCCCTCTCGGGATTTTCGCCTATTTCTTTGAGAAGATTTGTATAGATTTCCCTGAGCATGCCAAGCCTCCATGGAAGTTATGGGAACAAGTAACGGTGATTCCGCCGCCTGGTTCGAATGCGCCTTGTGGCTACTCGATCACTTCGCTGATCGGTAACTCTCCATTGACAGCCTGCTTGAAGTGCTTCCCCGCCTTGAAACGCACCACGGTCCTGGCGGATATTTCCGCTTCCTCGCCAGTTTTAGGATTGCGCCCCAACCTGGGGTTCTTGATCCTGGTCTGGAAGGAGCCGAACCTTCGCAAGATTACCTGGTCGTTTTTTCCCAGACTTGCCTTAATCAGGGAGATAATCGTTTCGATGGCTATTTCCGCATCCTGCTTGGGCAGCCCTGTACGCTCTGCTATGCGGTTGATAATATCAATTTTGGTCATATAAAAACATCCACCCGTGGAAAATCGTTTGATCCCCATCCTGCGGCGCGCTCCATTGACCCGCGCTCCACCCCATTAAGACAGTTATCCTAGCCTTTTTCGCGTTATATTTCAAACAAATATTGGAGATTATTATTTGCGGGAATTACACAAAATAAATATTTCAGGTCCACCACCGCGGAGACTTCGCTCCCCCTTCACCCGACCAGGGTCTCGTCTATCCAGTCAAGATAGGATTGCAGGCCATCCACGATCGGCATGGCTATAACTTCTGGCACATCATACGAGTGCAGGCTTTCCACCCGCTCGGCCAATGTAGGGAACTTTGTCGCCGAAGTTTTAACGATCATCAGGACTTCCCCCTCGTCGCGAACTTCACCTTTCCACATGTAGATCGAACGTACCGAGGGGACGATGCCGACACAAGCCGCCAGCTTCTCGGCCACCAGGGCCTTGGCGATCCTGGCCGCTTCCTCCTGGTTGGACGCTGTTATGAAGACTACCCTCATTTCCCCGTTATCCATCGGCGCCTCCGCTTGCAATACCTCGCCTCAATTTCATTCGGCCGAGGCGATCAGGTCATAATCGGTGGCGCCGGTGATCTTAAGACGGATAATCTCCCCTGGCGCCGCCTCCACTGAGTCAAGGATAACACACCCATCCACTTCCGGCGCCTGCCACGGGGCTCTGCCGATAACAAGGTTTTCCTCCGAATCCAGACCTTGCACCAGCACATCGGTCTCCATGCCGATTCTTCCCTGGGTCAACTCCCGGGAAATATCCCTTTGAGTCTCCATCAGCCGACCCAGCCTCTCTTCTCCCACCTCTTCGGGTGGACGACCCGTGAGCTTCACCGCCGATGTTCCTTCCTCGGGAGAATAAACAAAGCCACCCACATGGTCCAGCCGCGCCTCCTCCAGAAACTCCATCAACCTGTCGAAATCTTCCTCCGTTTCACCTGGGAATCCAAGGATGAACGCGCTGCGAATAGCCGCGCCGGGGATCGCTCCGCGGACCCTGGCCACCAGTTCCCGAATTGAGCGGCCTGTCTCCTTGCGCCCCATCAGGCCCAATACTTTGTCGCTGGCGTGTTGTAGCGGGATGTCGAAATATGGCGCCACTTTATCGGTTGAGGCCATCGTCTCCAGCAAGTGGTCATCCAGCAGGGGGGGATACATGTACATGATCCGGATCCACTCTATCCCATCTATCGTCGCCAGATCCCGAATTAACGTGGCAAGCCCGTTTTTTTGTTTCAGGTCCGCCCCGTACAAGGTAGTGTCCTGGGCCACCAGGTTCAACTCCACCACACCCCTGGCGGCCAACCGCGCGGCTTCCTCCAGCACATCGGCTGCGGCGCGGCTGCGGTATGGCCCTCGGATCATAGGGATGGCGCAGAAGGAACATGTGTTGGAGCACCCCTCCGCCACCTTAAGGTACGCCCATCCCGCCGGTGTGGTGAGGGTCCTTTCGGTAAGGGTCTCCGGGTCCAGGAACATTCCGGCCTCATGGCCTCCCGCCAGTTCCCTGGCCAGCTTGTCCAGCTCATGGACCCCATACAGGTGGTCGATTTCGGGGATCCGCTCCCCCAGTTCCTCGCGATACCTTTCAGATAAACAGCCCATAACCGCAAGCTTGGCCTGTGGCCTCCGCTTTTTCACTTCCGCAAGTTCCAGCACCCGCTCGATGGACTCCTCCTTGGCGTCCGTGACGAACCCGCAGGTATTGACCAGAAGCAGGTCCGCCTCCTCCTCGTTCAGGGTGATCCTGGCGCCGGCGCGGACCAGGGTCCAAAGGGTTTTTTCCGAATCCACCCTGTTCTTCGGGCATCCGAGGGTGGTCATGTATACTGCTATGGTCATCGATATTCCGCCGGAGGGGCGCTAATTGGCGGCGCCGGAGGGCGCCTACTGTTTATCCCAGCTCACGGCCACCTCCCCCAGCAGGCTGGAGAGGACCAGTTTGATCTCCCCTGGGGCGATCTTTGAGCGGGGGACATTGATCTTGAAAAACGAGCGAAACCTGGGATCGTACGGGAAACTGTTTCCCCAGGGCATGGTTTGCTGGCGCACCTTCACCACAGGCTCGGAAAAGACCGGCCCCTCCGGAGCCTGGACGAACACTGTCCACGCCGGATCGCTTTTAGATAGCTGGCTCCATTGAGATTCTGTGGTGTATATGGCCACATAAAACTGCGCGTATTTATCATTCTCTTCCCGTTGTTCCAGTTGCAGCCGGGCTTTCTCCTCCGGCCCCAGCCTTTGGGATTCCGCCCTCCACTCCACTGTCTTCTCCCGCAGCCAGCCGCTATAGTATGTCACGTCCACAATGATGGTGGTGTCGAATTGGCGGTATAGCCTGGCGGAACGGGTCCACTGGGCCACATGATCCACCATCGGATCCGCGCCCAGCTCCATTCGGTCGAAACTGAAGGTGGAGCAGGAGCTTGCCAGCAGAAAGAAAACCAGGGACGCGCCCTTCAGTTTTTTTAGATTCAACTCAGATACTCCTCCAGAATTCTGGCTCCGGTTTTGGAGCGAAGTTTTTCTTTGGCGTTTTTCTCTATTTGGCGGATCCTCTCCCTGGTCAGCTTCAGGCGCTCTCCTATCGCCTCCAGTGTCATGGGGGCGCTATCGAACCCGTATCGGAGCTTGATCACCTGCCGCTCACGCTCGGTGAGCCCCTCCAACATCTTCCCCACATCATGATGTAGACATAACTGGATGAAATCCTCCTCAATGGAGTTTTGCCCAGAAGTTTCCATCATGTCCAGAAAATCCACGGAAGATTCGTCATCACCATTCAAGGGCGTATCCAGGCTCATGTAGCTGCGGTACACCCGCATCACCGTCTCCAGGGACTTCACTTTCAAGTCCATGGCCTCCGCCAGTTCCTCGATGGATGGATCCTTGCAATTCGTTTTCGTCATTTCCTCGATCTTGCGGGTTATCTTCTGCATCAGCCCCGCTTGCTTCACCGGCAGCCGCACTATCTTGGATTGGTCGGAGAGCGCCTGCATGATCGACTGGCGAATCCACCACACCGCATAGGTGATGAACTTCACCTGCCTCTCCGGATCGAACCGTTTGGAGGCTTCGATCATCCCGATGTTTCCTTCATTTATCAGGTCGGTCACGGCAAGACCCAGCCCCTTGTATCGGTTTGCCACCATCACAACGTACTTAAGGTTTCGCCGGACCAGTTCCTGCCTCGATTTTTCATCCCCCTTCCGGGCCAGCTTCTGCTCCTCCGCCTTGGACAAGGGCGTGATGTCCCGGATTTCAGAAAGATAGGCCTGCAGGGCGGCCGATTCCGGGATAAAGTTCTTTTTACGCATATGCCTGCAGCCCCTGAGGACGTCGGAGGTCCACTTTCCGCTGCCGGTCCATAAATACTATCCGGACGGAACTTCCGAATATCCGATTTTCCGGTCCAGTTCGATAATCAGACATAAGTTCGGCTAGAGTTCGACACGCCATGACCATTCCTTGTAACCATGACAACAGTCTATCAGTTATAGATTGTCCCCATCAAATATTTCGCATAGCCAGTAGCCGACACATCATGGTGAGAATCCCTCAGCCCGCTGCCCCATGATGATCCAATATCCAGATGACCGCATCGCCGATCCCATCGGCCACATGATCCGGCGTAGGCGCCCCACCGCTTTTAATTTTTTCCAGCTGCTCCACGCCGAATCCAGTGCGGACCAGGATGGACCTGGCTCCCACCGCCGGACCAAGGGCGATGTCGGATATCTTGTCCCCCACCACGAAGGAGCGGGGAAAATCTATTCCCAGATCCTCGTCGGCGCGATACAGCATCCCCGGCGCCGGCTTGCGAC
This sequence comes from Nitrospinota bacterium, assembly GCA_029881335.1. Taxonomy (GTDB): domain Bacteria; phylum Nitrospinota_A; class UBA7883; order UBA7883; family UBA7883; genus JAOUMU01. The sequence goes on from JAOUMU010000037.1 coordinate 7,468, forward strand.
ATTGGCAATGGATGGCGTACTTCTCCACGGCGCCTTCCGGATGGTGGGGGCAGTAGTATATCCCGTCGATCCTGACATCGGCCTCGGTGGCCCATTCTCGCAGTGTGTCATGGGTCCGCAGCACCAGCTCCTCCGTCATATACCCCCTGGCCACGCCCGATTGATTGGTAATCACCACCACCAGGAATCCTGTGTCATTGAGCTTTCTTATTGAATTGAGGGACTCGGGATAGAGGCGGAATTGGTCCAGGTCGCGAATATGGTTGCCCTCCACGTTGACGCATCCATCCCGGTCCAGAAACACGGCGGGGCGTTTATCCATCCTCCAGCTCCTCTTCCTCCCTGCGGAGCATCGCAAGCTTAAGAGCCAGCGCCGCGGTGGAAATCCCGATGAAAATCCCCAAGAGCGCCCCCGCCGCTACGTCCGCCGGGTAGTGGACCCCCACCGCCACTCGGGAAAGAGCCACCAAAAGAGCGATTGGCGCCAGGACTATAAGCATTCTGGGGTATATGACTCCCACCACGGCGGTAAAGGCGAAGCTGTTCACCGCATGGTTGGAGGGGAATGAAAAAGAATCGGTACACCCTACCTGGCTGGGCTGATGGACATCTGCCAGTTCGGCGCAAGGGCGATGGCGGCCCACCATCGGCTTGATCACAATGTGAGCCAGCATGTCGCCTGCGCCCACCGCAAAAACCGCCGCCACCACGGCCACAATCCCTTTTTTGCGCCCGTAGAGGCAAAGCGCCGCGGCAAGCAACACTCCCGGCGCCAGCCAGGATTCCGGGCTGGTGACAGTGGCCATTATCCAGTCCATGACAGGGCCGGCCAATCCCTGGTTTATCGCCCTAAATAGCGACTCGTCCACCAGTCTTTCCTTCTTTGAACGATTGGGCCTTCCAGGCTTCCACTGCGGTGGAAACCTGAATATCGGCCATGCATTCGTGATTGTAGGGACATGTTTTTTTAAAGCATGGGGAGCACTCCCTGCCGGAGCGCAGAACTATATGCCCTGGGCCATATGGGCCGGTTTTCGCCGGGTCCGTGGGCCCGAAGAACGAAACCGATGGGGTTCCCACCGCCACGGCCAGATGCAACGGACCGGAATCGTTGGTGAAAAGAGCCTTCGCCCGGCGAAGCAGCGCCGCAAGCCTGCCGGGGGAGGTTTTGCCGGTTAGGTCACGAGCCCAATCCCCCGCCAACAGGGCCAGTCTGGCTCCATCAGCCATATCATCGAGACCTCCTATGATCACTATCCGGTAGCCCATTTTTTTTTGCAGTTCCCGGCACAGATGCCCGAACCGGGCCAGGGGCCATCGCTTGGCGGCCCATCGGGCATTGGGATTTATCGCCACAAAAGGCTCGGTCGGCAGATCGCTCTCGGCCCAGGCTTTGTCCTCCTCGCTCTCCACCAGGTCATATTTCACACCGGCGTTGTTTTCAATCCCCAGCGCTTTTAGCGCCGACATATACCTGTCCACGGCGTGAACCGCCTCCGGGGTGACTGGGATGTTGTCGTTATAGAAAAGCCAGGCGCCTTCTCTGGCGGTGGAAAAGCCGACCTTCACCTTTGCCCTGCAAGCCAGCGTCATAAGCCCGGAGCGCAACAGCCCTTGCAGATCGATCACGGCGCCATACTCCTTTTTCCGCGCCTCCCTCACCTGGGCCACGATATCCGCCAGAACCGAGGGGCGCCACCATTTGGTCCATCGCGCCCGCTTAAAAGGGATGAAAGTGTCCACATATGGGAACATGGCCACAAGATCGGTCAATGAATCGGAGATGACCCAGTCCACCTTCACATGGGGGGCGGCTAGTTTTATGGCGCGGGCCACCGGCAGGGCGTGGATCACGTCGCCGAAGGAGGAGGGCTTGATGATAAGCGCTCTTGGATTCTCATTAAGGTTCGTGTTTGGCATCGGGCTATGGTAACAAAAATCGGAGGGTCATTTGAACAGTCTGGGAAAATAATTCAATATAAGAGTGAATAACACGCTCAGCAGGATCATGGTGGTCAGCGGAAAGTATACCGCATAGCCCTCCCCTTTCCATGAAATGTCGCCGGGGAGTTTTCCCAGGCCGATACGCCCCAGAAGGGGCCAGGCCAGGCCCAGCAGGACCATCGCCGAACCGACGATTAGAAGAAATTTTTGCATAACTGTGATCCGATTCCATAATTTCCAGTGCGTATCCTGAATATTTCAGAATTCGCGAGGGTTTACAAGCCAGAGATTGCCTCACCCTCCCCGCGCTGGCCAGGAGGCCCGGAGAAGAGGGTATAATGGGCCATGGCCGGGAAGAATGAAATTGTCAACAATACTTTGGCCGCACTAAGGGCATTGTTTCCCTCCAGGTGCCTCCACTGCGGGCTGGTCGGCGGCTATGCGGGGCTTTGCGCGGAGTGCCATTGTCTGGTCCGTCAGCCCTCGCCAAACCTTTGCGCCCTCTGCGCCAGGCCGCTTGATTTCACCTACGAGATAGACACCGGCACGGAATACTTCTGCGGTGAGTGCCGCCTGGACCCGCCCCCCTATGACGCGGTAATGTACGCGCTGCCTTATGACGACCCGATTCGGAAAGTGATCCACGCATTCAAGTTCACGTATAGCCCATACCTGGCAGGTCCGCTGGCGGAGATGGGAAATGAAAGACTGACGCCTTGGCTGGCGCGCCGCCGGGGAGCGGTGATCCTTCCAGTTCCGCTGCATTGGCGCAGGCTGTATTGGCGAGGCTACAACCATGCATATCTGCTGGCGGGGAGGCTGGGCGGAGAGGCGGGCCTGAAGGTGGATGAGGGGATTTTGCGCAGGACACGGAACACCGGCGCCCAATATGGGCTGAATAAAAAACAGAGGGGCGAAAACGTGAAGGCGGCCTTTGCTTTGAAGGAGCCGCGCATGGTGGCCGGAAGGGATATAGTGCTCTTCGACGACATCATCACCACCGGCGCCACCGTGCGTGAATGTTGCAAGGAGCTGTGGAAAGCCCGACCAAATAGCGTGACGGTGGCGGCGCTTTGCATGGCGGGGGAATGAGACGCGATGGGAAGCTGCGATCACTTCATGCTTTAATGGTCAATTCCAACTCCTCCAGCAGGCGCAAAGCCTTTTCATATTCAAAACGGTCCATAGCCGCAATAAGGCCTCCGACAAGGCCGCGGCACCCAGCCCCCATCGCGATGACCAGCTTTGGCGCCAGGTCGGCGGCGTTGAAATCACCCTTTCGCAGCATAATCCGCAGCTGCTTGATCAGCGCCAGGGCCTCCTCCGCGTCTTCATGTTCAGGCGCGCGCGCCTCCACAGTCTGCTCCAGCTTCAGCGTGTCAAGATGAAGGCATAGAATTTCCATGGCGTTTTTAAAGCTGTCCATATCAGCCGATACGCCATCTCCAGAGCGCAGGGAGCCCTCCAGCGCGGCAGCGGCCAAGCTTATGCCATGCATGCCCAGATTGGCGCCCACTCCCTTTACAGAATGGGCCAGCCTGATCGCAGTATCCATATCGCCTTCAGTGATCAGCTTTTCCATCATGTTCGCCGATCCGCCATATTCCACCCGGAATTCCCGCAATAGCCTGTTGTACAGAGATGTCTTCCCCATAACCCTTCTCAGGCCTCCATGAATGTCCAGGACCACATCCCAGGGAAGGGGAGCTTCGATGTCCCCTTTTCCCCGATGATGGGGGATGTCGGAAACCGGTAAGCTCAGCCATCTGGAGAGGCATTTGAAAACCTGTTCCGGATCCATCGGCTTGGGAAGGAAATCCTCCATCCCAGCGGCGATGATCTTTAATTGCTCCTCGGGCATCACATGGGCCGTTATTGCGATTATCGGCAAAAGAGAAAACCTGTGGTCCTTCCGGATGAGCCTGGCAGTCTCATAGCCATCCATTCCCGGCATTTGGATATCCATAAGGATAATGTCGAAATGTCTTTCCTTCAGCAGCAGCAACGCCTGGGCCCCATCGCAGGCCATGGTGACGACCACTCCCCACGACTCCAAAACAATCGAAGCTATTTGACGGTTAATGGGCATATCCTCCACAAGCAGAAGCTCTACGCCGCGCATACAGGCCAATTCGGTTTCCCTCGGTTTCCAGCCCATTTTCTATATCGCCGATTGCTCAGATGGACTCATCCTCAAACAGGGCCAGGGTCGTCCCGGATTCCTCGGAGGTGTCCATATGTATCATCAAGCCCAGCGTCTGGGCGATCTTCATGGCGATATACGCGCCCAGCCCGGCGCCATGTTTTTTGCCGAAGGAGGAGTGTTTTTCGAAAAAGTTCCCGCGCACCTCCACGGGAACGGCCCCAAGGTTGTGCACCTCGATTCTCAGACCACCTTTTTCCTGAGCTGATAGCGATATCCTGGTGCCGCGCGGGGCCGCTTCCAGGGCATTTTTTACCAGGTTCGCCATCATGGAATGAAAAAGCCACTCCTCCCCCATGGCTATGAGTTCCTGCCTTGGCACGGCGGGCGCCCCGGCATACAGTATCTGGATATCTATATCTTTCTCCTTGCGCAACGAATCCAGCTCCATAGCCGCGCGGCGGAGGACTTTTATTATATCCACTTCGGCGGGGATGTATTGATAAGCGCCCTGCTCTATCTTCCACAGGTCCATGGAGCGGTTCACCATGTCCAGGGCGTGGTAGCTTTGCGACATGATTGTTTTGATCGGCAACCTGGCGGCCAGGCCGATGTCTTCGCGCTCGAGCAGTTCTTCCGTGGCCGAAATGATGGCCCCGATGGGCAGCTTCAGGTCATGTTTGGCCAGACGGTCCACCCCGTCGCGCAGATTAAGCAGATGCTCCAGCTTGGCGTTACGGTCTGTGAGGGTGGTGAGGGCCGATTTGAGCCGCAGGTGGGTCCTGATCCTGGCAAGCGTCACCACGTGGTGATACGGCTTTCGGATATAGTCCACGGCTCCCAGATCCAGGACATTTTGTTCTGTTCCCTCGTCAGAGAGTATTGAGTTGAAAATCACAGGAATGTCTCTGGTCTCCGGATTCTGTTTGAGCCGCTTGATAACATCGTATCCATCCATTCCAGGCATCTGTATGTCGAGCATTATCAGGTCCGGCTTCGGCTCCTTGGCCGCTAGTTCGATCCCCTCCTTGCCTCTCATAGCGGAGCATACATCATACCGACCAGCCATGATCATCTCCAACGCCTTGATATTGGCAGGCTCGTCGTCGATGATCAGCACCCTCGGTTTTCCGGAAGGCTTCGCCTCCAAGGTCTGATATTTCTCCTCCACTTCGCCGGGAGACTCGTGCTGCGCCACCTGATTCCGCCCCTGTTTCTTCGCCCGGTACAACGCCGCGTCCGCCATCTCCATCAGCTTTTTCGGGGAGGCGCCCTCCTCCACGGGATGGGCGGTGGCCACTCCGGCGCTGATGGTCACCACATTCGCCGCGTTCGAGAACGCGTGGGGGATAGCCAGCGCCACTATGTTTTCCCTCAGCTTCCTGGCCACTTGCAATGCGCCTTCCTCGTCCGTGTCCGGCAGCACACACACAAATTCCTCGCCCCCGTAGCGCGCGGCAAAATCTGTGCCACGCTCCATTGTCCTGGAAACCGAGGACGCCACCTCCTTCAGCGTTTCATCCCCGGCGATGTGTCCGTAATTATCGTTGTAAGGTTTGAAGTGATCGATATCCATCATTATCAGCGACAAGGCCTCGCCGGTTCTCTCCGCTCTGCGCCATTCGTGGCTCAGAAACTCGTCGAACCTCCTGCGGTTGTGGATCCCCGTCAGCCCATCCAGCGAGGAGAGCCGCGACAACAGGTCCCGCTGTCTTTTAAGTTCCAGATGGTTTCGCAACCGCGCCAGCACCACGGCAGGGCTGAAAGGCTTGGTTATATAGTCCACGGCGCCCAGCTCCAGCCCTCTTTTCTCGTCCTGCTCGCTCACCATGCCGCTGACAAAGATAACAGGGGTGTCCTTGGCTTCGGGGTCCTGCCTGATTTTGTCTATCAGTTGGAAGCCATCCATGTCCGGCATCTGGATGTCCAGCAGGATTATCTGGGGTCTGCTGGAGATAACACGCTCCAATGCCTCCGGCCCGCTAAGGGCCACCAGCACATCGAACTCCGCCTTCAGCAGATTACCGAGGAGCCGGATGTTCAACTTGTCGTCGTCCACGATCAAAACGCAGGGTTTTTCTACATCGGTCATTGGTCTCTCCATGAGCAGTATCGTAGCATGCCAATCCTAGTCACAAACCGCTTTGACGATAAGAATAACAATATGAAAGGATCTGCTCCAATGAATTCGGCTATGGCCGGATTTCCCCTTTTGGACCAAACCGGCGGCAAAAGCTGCCATCTTTTCCACTTACGCCAGACAAGATGCTTCTACTCCAATATAATGAATGTGATGATTTGCCACAATGTGACGGTCTTTTTAATTATCCGGCGCCCGCCAGCCATTGCATAATTGTCCTTAATTATGGTTACAATATATTCGGCGAGGGTTCGGCCACCGTCATGAATTACATGTCGTGCGAAACCACGCATGATTAGCATGCGACATTGGGGAGAATAAAAGATGCCAAGACCTCGACTTATATGTTTATCCCTGGGCGCCGCCTTTCTGGTCGCCTCGGCTGGCGCGGGGCTGGCGGAAGTGAAATACGTCCAGTCCCCCCCCTTGTCCCGGATAGTCTCCGGAAAAGTGAGTGGTTGCCCCTCCACATCCGAAATCAAGGTTCCCCTCATCGCCTGGGGAGGGGATATCACAACCGTCCATGCCAACGGAGACAACCGCAAGACCCAGGATGGAAGCGTTTTTTCAAAAAGCAACCTGAAGCTGGATCTGTTTCGCGAGGACAACTTCGCAAAACAGGTGGAGGCTTATATGGAATGCAAGACGCCTTTTCTGCGAGGCACCATGGGAATGATCAACATGGCCGCCGATGTGACGGAAAAGGACGCCCGCACCAAAATGGTGATCCTCTATAAGCTCACAGATTCCGCAGGGGGGGACGCGCTGGTGGTCAAGCCCGGTATTAAAAACCCCCGGGACCTAAAAGGCAAAACCATCGCTCTGCAGCGCTATGGCCCCCATGTGGATTATCTGACCACGGTTCTGGACAGCGTGGGCCTGCAAACCGGGGATGTAAATCTGAAATGGGTGGAGGATCTGATAGAACTGGACGATTCCTCCAACAGCCCCGCCAAAGCGTTGCGGGAAGATCCGTCCGTGGACGCGGCCTTTGTCATAATCCCGGATGCGCTGGCTCTTACATCGGAGGGTAAAGTGGGGACCGGGTCCGAGGACTCGGTAAAGGGCGCCTCCATCCTCCTCTCCACAAAGACCGCCGACAGAGTGATCATGGACGTGTACGCGGTGAGAAGCGACTACTACCGGGCCAACAAGGCCCAAGTGGCCGGTTTCGTACAGGGGCTTTTTCAGGCTAACGAGAAAGTAAGCGCTCTTTTTAAAAAGAAGCAATCCCAGGAATTCAAAAGGATGATCGAAGCCTCGGCCGAGATACTGCTGGACAGCAAAGGCGCCGCGGCGGATACGGAAGCGATGTATGGCGACGCCAGGCATTCCGGATTCCAGGGGAACGCCAGTTTCTTCAGCGCCCCGGATAAGCCCAGGAGTTTTGAGGACGTTTCATCGAAGATACAGAACGCTTTTATCCCACTTGGATTGATGTCCGCAAAGGCGACCCTGGCAAAGGCCGATTGGGATTATCCGAAAATGAGCGCGGGGCTCTCCGGCGCCGCCGCCGTCGCCGCGCCCCGATTCGACACAAAAGCTGTCACGGCCCTGGTCACCGACAAACAACGCAAGGGCTCGCTCTCCGAGGGGGAGCTTTTCTCCTTCGAAGTATATTTCGGGCCGAACCAGAACACATTCCCCGTGGACATATACAAGGAATCCTTCGACAAGGTTATCGAACTGGTTTCGGTGTACGGGGGGGCGCTCCTGACCATTGAGGGGCACAGTGACCCTTCCAACTATCTGCGGCAGAAAGTGAAGAACGAACCGCCGATGGTGCTAAACCAGATAAAGCAGTCGGCCAGAAACCTGAGCTACGCCAGGGCCAACGCCCTGAAGGATAACCTGGTGGATTACGCCAGAAGCAGGGGAGTGACCCTGGATAAAAGCCAGTTTGGCGTGGTGGGGCATGGGATAATGGCGCCCAACACGGCTAATTGCTCCTTCGACGCGTCCGGGGATATCACCAAGTCATGCTACCCGGCCAGCAAAAAGGAGTGGGATCTTTTGCGCCGGGTGGTGTTCCGGCTGATTCAGGTGGAAGCGGAAGTGGATATCTTCAAGCCATTGTAAATTGGGGACCGTGATCGAACAGAAAATCCTTCAGGAGGCGCATTTATGGGAAGGCTCTTTCGGAACCCCTCGCGGACCATGACAAGTATCATCATGTTGTGGGTGTTTTTGGGTGCTGCGGTGTACTGGCAAATCCAGAGACTGGATGAGAAAAGAATCGCCACAAACAGGGCCGCCTACGCCAGACATCCCAACAACAAGTTTATCCCCCCGTCCCAGATTCCCAAAATCAATCCTGGCGCCTGGCCGCCGCCCGCCGGTAAAACTGTGGAAATGGCCCAGGATCTGACAGCGGCCAACTACTTGATAGTTTTCGATGGCAGCTTTTCCATGAACGAGAGCAGATGTTCCGGCTCGCTGACGAAACTGCAGGTAGCCAAATCCGCTGTAAAGAAGTTTATTAGCGCCCTTGGCCCGGGAGCAAATGTGGGACTGGTGGGCTTTGGCGGTTCCCCCTCCGGGAAGAACAGAAACTATGAGCATCCCCTGGTTTCCGGCGATAGGACAGGGATCAACAATCTGCTGGATGGTGTACGGGGGCTGGGGAACACGCCTCTGAGCCGATCCGTTTTTCGCGGATTCGAAATGCTGGAAGCCCAGGCCAGGCGCCAGGGGGGATATGGGCAATACCATATGGTGATAGTCACCGACGGGATATCCACCGATGGCGACCCGTCCATTATGACCAGAAATATCGTGGAACGCAGCGCAATAAAAATACACACCATCGGGTTCTGCATCAATGACAGGCATGGGCTGAATGTTCCAGGCTACACCAGATACTCCACCGCCAGCGACCCTGGGGCTCTGGAAGCGGGGCTGCGGGGAGTCCTGTCGGAAAACGACAGCTTCGATCCCGGCGTTTATATTAAGCAATGAAAATGCGTAAACTGCCATGAAACTCAACCCGATAGGCAAAGTGGACAAAACCATAATATTGATCGTCATGATCATAATTGCGTATATGGCCTTCTCCGATAAGGGCGGACCCAGGGGCGCCGGGACAAAGAAATCCCCATCCGCCAATACCACCCCCGCAAAGCAGCCAATGGTCGATCCTGTTCCAACGAGGGATCCTGGCCTATGGCCCCCCCCCGCCGAGGGAAAGGTTGAAATGGCCCTGGATCTGGAAGCGTCCAACTACCTCATAGTCTTTGATGGAAGCGGAAGCATGAGCGACAGGGAGTGTTCCGGCAGAGACCCGAAGATCCACGTGGCCAGGGCGGCCGTGAAGAAGTTTATAGACTCCCTGGGCCCTGGAGACAATGTGGCCTTGGTGGGATTCGGCGGAATGCCCCATGGAATGAAGAAAACCGATCTTATTGAACACGGATTTGTTTCCGGCGACACGTCTGGAGCCATCCAGACCCTGGAGAAGATCTTTCCCATGGGGAACACGCCCCTGTCCCAAGCCATGAAGCGCGGATTATCCATGCTGGAGGGGCAGGCCCGCCGCCAGGGGGGATATGGGAAATACAACATGATAATCATCACCGATGGAGTGGCCACCGATTCTGACCCATCGGTGACGGCAAGGATGATCGTGAGCTCCAGCATGGTCCGGATCCACGCCATCGGGTTCTGCCTGGATGGAAAGCATAAACTGGATGTGCCCGGCTACACCAGATACTCCACCGCCAATAATCCACAAACGCTGGAGGAGGGCCTGCAGAGCGTTCTGGCGGAGAGCGACCAGTTCGACCCGGGAACTTTCGTAGAACAATGATCCGCTCTCTTTCCGTCAAGCATTTTCATGCGGTGTCTAGTAGAATAGGGCGGGAAATTGTCATATGAACAAACATGTAAAAGGGGCGCTGGTCTTTCTGCTGGTGGGAATGGCGCTGATGGTGGGGTTCTACTACCTGGCGCCGATCCTGATGGAGCAACAGCAGGTGCAGACCAGCGACGCCGCTCACGAAAAAGGTTCCATCTCCATCGGAATGGACAACTTTGTGGGATACTTCCCCCTCTGCTCCCCCGACCTGAAGAAGAGAATGTTGACCGCCGGATACCTGCTCCGTTGCGTGGACGACAAGGCCAACTATAACCAGAGGATGGCGGATCTGAAATCAGGTGTCCTTAACTTCGCCGTCGGCACGGTGGATTCACTGATCCTCACCGGACCCCGTCATGGCTTCCCAGGGACCATCATCGCCGTCCTGGACGAGTCCAAGGGTGTGGACGCGATAGTGGCCAGAGCGGATGATGTGGACAACCTGGACGACCTGAAGGCTAAAAAGAAAATCAAAATCGCCGTCACGCCAGATTCACCCAGCTCCCACCTGCTAAAGGCGGTGGGAGTTCATTTCGGGATTCCCACCCTGATGGACCGGGCGGGCGGATGGCGCGTGGACGCCGATGGCTCCGCCGACGCTTTGCAGAAACTTTTGGACGGAAGCGTTTCTGTGGCTGTCCTGTGGGAGCCGGATGTATCCCGGGCCCTGTCGCAAAAGGGTTTAAAAAAGATTCTGGGTACGGACCAGACCTCCAAGCTGATCGTGGATATTTTGACTGTAAACCGGCGGTTTTCCGAGGAGAACCCGGAGGCGGTGGAAACCCTGCTATCCAACTATTTCAGGTCGCTGAAGTATTATCAGCAGAACGAGACCGAGCTTATCCGGCAAATGTCCGAATACGCGAGGACCGATGAAATCCAGGCAAAGGCGATATTGAAGGGGCTGCGGTGGATAAATCTGCACGACAACGCCACCGAATGGTTTGGCGTCTCCCTGGCCGGAGTAGCCGGAGCGTATGGGCTGTTCGACACAGTCGAAGCCACCACACATATTTTGACGGATTACGGAGACTTCAACTCCAGCCCGCTGCCGGACGCCGATCCACGCAGGGTCACATTCTCCGCTCCCCTGGTGAAGCTTTTCCGGCAGGGGATGTCCGGGACCATCAATGTGGGGGAGGATCCACACGAGGGCGCTGCGGAGGCTTCCCCGGGCTTCCCCAGCCTGTCGGACGCCCAGTGGGCCTCCCTGCGGGACGTGGGCACGTTGAAGGTGCGCCCCATATTGTTCATCCGTGGCTCGGAGCGGCTGAGCCTGGAGGGGAAGGAGCAACTGGACAAGGCGGTAGAAGCGCTCAAGAGCTATCCCACGTTCCGAATCCGGGTGGAAGGCCACACCAATCCCAGAGGCGACGCGGCGGCGAACAAGGATCTGTCCAGGAGAAGGGCGGAGGCGGTGAGCCAATATCTGAAAGTCACATACAAGATGGACCCTAACAGAATCCAGGCCGCGGGGCTGGGCCCGGAAAGACCGTTGCCCAGGGCTTCGGGGGAGGCTCAGCGAGCCTATTATGAGCGGTTGTCGAGAGTGGAGCTACACCTTATGGCCGAAGTGTTTTAAACTAAGACGGGATACCAATTGGAGAAACTTCGCCAGGAGATCGGTTACATTGTCTGATTTTTCCAGGACGTCGGTGGACAAGGCCGTTCTCAGGGACACTATTATTCATCCGGCCAGCATATACCCAGCCTCCATAACCATTCTCGGGGGCATGGGTTTTTTGCTGTTCCAGTCGCCGCTGGCTCTGGCGGCGGCCTCGGCGGGGCTGGCCTTCGGCTTGGGGGGATGGGTGTTCAACCGCTATTTCCGCCACGAATATTTTTCGCGCAAGTACCTGGACGCTCTGCACGAGCAGATCCGTCAGGAAACAAGGAAACGGCTGGCGACCCTGCAAAACGACCTGCGGCAGGTGGGGTCGACCCAGGGTTTGAACCAGCTTCCCAGGCTCAAGGCGAAGTTCGACAACTTCGTGGAGATACTCGATTCCAAGATGGAGAAGGAGGAATTGACCTATGGAAGATACCTTGGGGTATCTGAACAGGTGTATCTGTCCACGGTGGATAACCTGATAGAGGTGGCAGCCAAGCTGAAAAGCGTGAGCGCTATCGACGCCAGGTATATCACACGGCGGCTCAAGGACCTGGCCAGGGACAAGTCACCAAACGCCAGGGAGGAGGAGGTGGCGCTAAAAGAGAGGCTCTCTTTGCTGGATAAAATGAAGGAGGATACTATGGACCTTCTTTCCGACAACGAAGCGGCCATGACCAGCCTGGACAAGGCCGCGTCGGCGTTGGCCGGGATAAAGACCCACAAGGGCGCCGCGGGAATGGATATGGAATTCGTCATGAAAGAGCTGGAGACCATGGCGAACAGAGCGCATATATATGACAACAGGAGAAAGAGGGAAGAACCATGGCGGATTCAAAATTGAAAAGCAAGGAACAGGAACTAAGCCTGGACGTGGAGGCGGTGCGGGAGGAGATAATCCCCTCTTCCGAAGTGGTGGCCCAGGAGACAGTGGACCCGGCTCTGGACAAACTGGCCGAGGAGTTCGTGGAAGCTGTCATGAACACCAGCGAGGAGGATCTGGAGGGGCGCAATGAAAAAAAGATGGCCCTGGAAAGGCTGGGCGCCAAGGCCCAGACCAAATCTTCCCACAGAAGCGCCATGTTGCGCCGACCAATCAAGGAGCTTTCCATGAAGGGCGCCGACGGCGGGCCGGTGGCCAAGGCGTTGGTGGATCTGGCCGTGGAAATGGGAAAGCTGGATCCGAACAGCTGGGATTTCTCCGTCAGCGGCGTTGCCAAGCTGCTCTCCTTTATCCCCGGCGTAGGGAACAAAATGCAGCGCTACTTTCTGCAATACGAAAGCGCCCAGGCGGTGATCGACAATATCATCAAGTCACTGGAAAAGGGGCGCGAAATGCTGGAGCGGGACAGCTTGACACTGACCGAGGATCAGAAACAGATTCGCGCACTGACGATTCTGCTGCAGAAGCAGATCCAGGTGGCAATCCTTATAGACCAGAAGCTCAGCTACAAGCTGGAGCGGGAACTCCAGCAGACCGATTCGAAATACCAGTTTATCGCCGAGGAGCTGATCTATCCCCTGCGCCAGAGGATCATGGACCTGCAGCAACAGCTTGCCGTGAACCAGCAAGGGGTCCTGGCCATGGAGATAATTATCCGCAACAACAAGGAGCTGGTACGGGGTGTCAGCCGCGCCATCAACGTCACCGCCTCCGCGCTGGATGTGGCCGTGACCGTGGCCCTGGCGCTGGCCCACCAGAAGCTGGTGCTGGACAGAGTGGAGATACTTAACAAGTCCACCTCCGATCTGATCGCCGGAACCGCCCGGCGGCTGCGCACCCAGGGGACTGCCATCCATAAGCAGGCCAGCTCCGCCATGCTGGATATGGAGGCGCTCAAGTCCGCCTTCAACGATATGAACGAGGCGATTAAGGAAATATCCAGATTCCGCCAGGAGGCGCTGCCGAAGATGGCGCAGACCGTGCTGGAGATGGACCAACTGACCAAGGAAGGTGAGGTGGCCATCGACAGGCTGGAGAAAGGAACCGCCGCCATCGAAAATATGAGGGGGAAAAACTGGACCGAATTTCTGGACGTGAAATAGCCAACCACTGAGTGTAAAAATGAAAGGGAACCTGAAATGAAATTTAAAAAGATCATGATCCTCTGCGCGCTGGCGCTGATGGTCCAACTACCCATGGGGCCAGCCTCGGCCCAGGCTGCGGACAGCTGCAAGATCGCCTGGTCGCACTACACAGGATGGGAGCCATACGCCTATATGAAGGATAGCGGCATAATGGACAAGCACGCCAAACAAAATGGCGTGGAAGTCTCCATAACCCTGGTCAACGATTATATTGAATCGATAAACCAATATACCGCTGGGGCCTTCGACGGAGTCACCGCCACCACCATGGATGGGCTGGCCATCCCGGCGGTGGGCGGGGTGGATACCACCGTGCTGATAGTGGGGGACTACTCCAATGGCAACGATGGGGCGCTGATAAAGGACTTCACGAAAAAGAAAATGGACGTGGCGGACCTGAAAGGAAGAAAAGTGATGCTGGTGGAGCTTTCCGTCTCCCACTACCTTTTGGCCAGAGCCCTGGATAAAAACGGAATGAGCGAGCGCGACCTGAAAGTGGTGAACACTTCCGACGCCGACATCGGCGCGCTCTTCTCCACTGGAGCCGAGGGGACGACCGTGGTCACCTGGAACCCTATACTGATGTCCGCCCGCAACGAGCCGGGCGCCCATATGGTGTTCGACTCCTCCATGATACCAGGAGAGATAGTGGACACCCTGCTGGTGCGAACTTCCATGCCGGAAGGGTGCAAGAAGGCGATAGTGGGAGCATGGTTTGAAACCATGGGGATAATGTCCGGCAGGGGCAATGCATCCAACGATGCCTTAGCCTTCATGGCCAAATTCTCCGGCAGCACGTTGGCCGAATTCCGGGCACAGCTGGGTACCACCTACATGTTTTACAATCCCAGGGACGCCGCCGGTTTCACCAGGGGCGCAATGTTCAAAAAGACCATGGACGAAGTGCGCAAGTTCTCATTCGACCATGGCCTCTTCGGCCAGGGGGCTTCCTCGGTGGACTTCGTGGGGATAGAGTTTCCCGATGGCTCCGTGATGGGGAACAAGGGGAATGTCAAGCTTCGGTTCAATACGGCGTACATGGAGGCGGCCGCGAAGTGACAGGGTATCCGGGAGCGCCGCAATGAAAACCACCAGGCTGCTCGGCCTCCACGCCGCGCCGGGTGTGTACCTGCATTGGGTATTGGCGGCGCTGCCGTTCGCGTTCATGATTTGCGCATACCTGTTGTTGTCCCACAGGATGCTGGCGGAAAATCCCAACGCCAAGCTCCTCCCCTCCGTGGGAAAGATGGTGGAATCCACAGTCCGGCTGGCCACCCAGCCGGATCCCCGCACGGGCGATTACCCCTTCTGGACCGACACCAAAGCCAGTCTTAAGCGGCTGGCGGTCGGAGTGATATCAGCGGCCATCGTGGGTCTTTTGCTGGGGGTGAACATGGCCATGTTCCCGGGGCTCAACAGTATGGCGCGCGCGTTTATCACATTTCTCTCCATCATCCCTCCTCTGGCCATATTGCCTGTGCTTTTCATTATCTTCGGCGTGGACGAAGTGGCTAAAGTGGTTCTCATTTTTATCGGCTCCGTCTTCGTCATAACCAGGGATATCTACCTGGCCACCGCCGCTCTTCCCCTGGAGCAGGTTACCAAGGCGCTCTCTCTGGGGGCCAGCCAACTGGGTGTGGTCTACCGCGTGATCCTGCCCCAGGTGATGCCCCGGCTTTTCAATACCGCAAGGCTCACCCTGGGCACGGCGTGGCTCTTTCTCATCGCCGCGGAGGCGATCGCCTCCACCGAAGGATTGGGATACCGCATATACCTGATGCGCAGGTATATGGCGATGGACGTGATCCTGCCCTACGTGTGCTGGATAACGCTCATCGGATACACACTGGATCTTGGTCTGCGGATGTGGGTGGTGTGGAGGTATCCATGGTACACGAAATAAACATAGGCCCGGACCCGGAAGAACTGAGGACCAGAAGTATCCTGTATATCGAGGATGTGTACAAGGCGTACGGCGACAACGTGATACTGGACGATATCGACCTCTCCATCGCCCCCGGCGAGTTCTGCGCCGTGGTGGGGCCCTCCGGATGTGGCAAGTCCACCCTGCTGCGGCTGATCCTGGGTCAGGAAAGAACCAGCAGCGGCCGGGTGCTTTTAAATGGCTGCCCCATCGGCCATCCCGACATGGACCGGGGAATCGTATATCAAAAGTATTCTCTTTTTCCGAATTTGAGCGCCATGGACAATATCCTGATCGGGCACAAACTGCGGATGTGGCCCTGGCAATGGGGGTCGCGCAAAAAGGATCTGACAGAGAAAGCGATGGTGTTCCTGGGGAGGGCAGGGATGGAAAACCACGCCCACAAATATCCCCACCAGCTCTCCGGCGGCCAGCAGCAGAGGGTAGCCGTGATCCAGGCTCTTTTTACCCGGCCGAAGATCCTGCTTATGGACGAGCCTTTCTCCGCCCTGGACCCCGGCGCCCGGGAGGATATGCAGATGTTCCTGCTGGAACTGTGGGAGGAGAGTCGGCTGACCATTTTCTTCGTGACCCACGACCTGGAAGAAGCGGCCTACCTGGCTACGCGCCTGGTGGCGCTGTCTCAACACTATTCCGACGAGCGCAATCCCGAGGAGCTTGCCAAAAGAGGCGCAAAGGTGGTGCTGGATATGCGCCTGAGGGATGTAGGAGCGGCAGCGGCGCCTCATATCAAGTCCACCGCCGAATTTGGCGCATTGATCCAGAATATACGCCGCGACGCTTTTGAACCAGGGTATCGCCAGCATGTGAAAGACTTCTCCCTGACCCACCCCCACAGTTTCCGGACTCCCTCATCTTTTCAGGGCGGCCAACAGAATACATGAGCCTGCGTAATGTATGCGGCGCCATGTTCCTGGGGAGCGCTCTGTTGACCTCGGGCAGCCCTCCGGAACCAGCCTCCGAGCAGGAGAGGAATATCCCACCACAGACTTGCGGCAAAAGCATCCTGCAGGAGGGACGGTACCAGAATATCGGCGCCGTGGACATTACACCCAAATCAAGCCATGCCGCCATCTTTTACCGTTTTTTCCTGGAAGACCGCGAGAACCAGGAACCTGTAGCGGAATTGACCGTGGAGCGGCGAAGGACCGAGGACTATCCGAAGCAGCCCGGGGAAAAGACAAGGATCACCTGGCTGGGCCACTCCGCGATGCTGATCGAGACAGGTGGCCTGCGAATATTGACCGATCCGAATTTCAGTCAACGGGCCTCCCCAATAAGCTGGGCCGGACCTAAGCGCTTTGCCCCTCCCCCCATCAGCGTGGAGGAGCTTCCCGATCTGGACGCGGTGCTGATCTCTCACGACCACTACGACCACCTGGATTACGATACCATCATGGCGCTGATGGGGAAGACCGCCAGGTTCGTGGCGCCCATGGGTGTGGGGGAACGGATAATAATGTGGGGCGTAGAAAAGGACAAAGTGACACAGCTGGACTGGTGGGGGGAGTTTGCGCTTAGTGATGATATGACCCTTGCACTCACTCCGGCGCAGCACTTTTCCGCCAGGGGTATTTTTGACAGGAACAAGACGTTGTGGGGCTCCTGGGTGATCGCCGGGCCGGAGAGCCGGGTCTTTTTCAGCGGGGACACTGGGATGTTCGACTGCTTCAAGGATATCGGAGAGCGGTACGGCCCCTTCGATTTCA
>JAOUMU010000038.1 GCA_029881335.1 Nitrospinota bacterium
CGTTTCTGTGATTGTGTCGCTTCGCGATATGTTCCCCACACACGTGGGGATGAACCGGGTACGCGCAAGGCGGACCGGTCGAAACTTTCATGTTCCCCACACACGTGGGGATGAACCGGACGCATTCAAAACAAAACGAGAAGCCGTTCAATGTTCCCCACACACGTGGGGATGAACCGCTTAGTTATCGGATTATTACTCACAATCTCACATGTTCCCCACACACGTGGGGATGAACCGGGGATACCGCGCTTCAAGACCTGGCGTATATGATGTTCCCCACACACGTGGGGATGAACCGTTAATACGCTTGTAGGTTTGACTCCTGATAAAATGTTCCCCACACACGTGGGGATGAACCGACGGATGGCTTGATGGTGAAGGCAAAGCGCTAATGTTCCCCACACACGTGGGGATGAACCGTGGCAGAACTGATAGCGCGACAGGTTTAATCAATGTTCCCCACACACGTGGGGATGAACCGAGTATCAAACAAAAAAAGCGTAAAAAAATATTATGTTCCCCACACACGTGGGGATGAACCGCGTCGTAAAACACTCTTTCGTACACGGTCGGGATGTTCCCCACACACGTGGGGATGAACCGAAATCTCAACTCCGGAGTGGGCGGAGAGGGTAATGTTCCCCACACACGTGGGGATGAACCGGCTGTGTCGGGAGGTCCTGAAGAAGCCAGTAAATGTTCCCCACACACGTGGGGATGAACCGCCCACCCCTGGCCCGTGATATCGCGTAACCCCATGTTCCCCACACACGTGGGGATGAACCGAAACGCTTTGGTTTTCCCCTCATTGTATACCAATGTTCCCCACACACGTGGGGATGAACCGTCTGTTTCGTTCGCCGGTGATGAATCGCTGGTATGTTCCCCACACACGTGGGGATGAACCGAAACCCTACATGGCGCAAATACCATGTGCCAGATGTTCCCCACACACGTGGGGATGAACCGGTGAATTTGAGCGCCGCGGATTTGCGAGGCGCATGTTCCCCACACACGTGGGGATGAACCGATCGTATCAGGCCCGCACATAGAGAATGGGACATGTTCCCCACACACGTGGGGATGAACCGGAGAGTGAGATCGTGAACAACGTAGAATTGAGATGTTCCCCACACACGTGGGGATGAACCGTGAACTTCCCAACTTATCAATCACACTAGAGCATGTTCCCCACACACGTGGGGATGAACCGTTTTTCTTGCGTTTGTCTTACCAGAATTTCACATGTTCCCCACACACGTGGGGATGAACCGTCATGCGAGCGGCGGGGGAAGGCGCTTCATTAATGTTCCCCACACACGTGGGGATGAACCGATCCTCAAATCCATCATCATCTCCCGGCCATGATGTTCCCCACACACGTGGGGATGAACCGTTATATGGGCTATTCCGGCATTGACCGTGGATATGTTCCCCACACACGTGGGGATGAACCGCTTTCTATTGGGCAGATACCACGGTTAACAGGATGTTCCCCACACACGTGGGGATGAACCGCGTACCATCTTTGCATAATGGCATGGCATACAATGTTCCCCACACACGTGGGGATGAACCGAGTGGGAAGCCGGGGTGAAGAAGTAATATTGTCAGGCGTGAAGCCTGATTCTTTCTCTATTCATTATTCACTGCATATATCAGCTTATCCAACCCAATATATCTGGCCATAATCCATTGTATCGTACAACTAGCCAGAATTCCATAAACATGACAAACAGCATCGCCGTGGATATGGCCGCAAAGCTTCTTATAACGCTGGCGTTATGGGAGATAGTATAAAAATAGATAAGCTGTATAAAGTATACTATTCGAAAAGTCACATACAATGTCAATGGGTAAAAAAACAAACTGGTTCCTCCGCCAGAGGGGGCGTTTTCGTATAAGTCATTTTCGGCAAATATGATCTCGACTCCAATATCTATCGGAATCCAAAAAGTCCAGCATATGGCGAAAACGGCAAAGGTTTGCGAATATGTTTTGCCATGATTTTTCAAGATAATATTGATAATCAATACCGAGACTATTAAAAATAATACTGTACATAAAATATAAATCAATTGATATGAAAGCTCAATATAAAATACTAATCGAGAAACTTCGCGATAATTTCGGGCCAGCGATTGATGTCCATTTTCTTCCAGCCATAAAATGACCATTTTCCGCAAAAGTGAGCCTACCTTGGCCGAAACATCTTTTGAGATATTCCATGGATACGTCCATGCGTCGCTTTCTCCTCCCCAGACATTTTCCGGTTTGAAGATTTCATTAAATTTTCCACGGTCTTCCTCGTTTAGCAGCTCATAGCTTTTAGGCCAATACTCATTTTGGTACCTCATCCACTGAATACCAGATTCGCACATAATCCAAAGGGCCACCCAGAAAATGATCAACACCATTGGAGCGACCATCTTTTGGCGGTTTTCCTCCATCACTTCGTCCAGCAGCTTTTCATTGTCATAAATGGTCCGGAACCAGACACTGAATATTTTTTCTAAGATAACAAACCTCCATTTACAGGCGCCAGGCCGGATAAATGCATCTCTTTCCCACCAATAGCTGTTTAATATTCTTTAACCCATAAACATTAATACGAGTAATTATAATCAACATCGGCGAAATAACATGAATAATATTCAGATTCTTTAATTAGAGATGACAGACTTTACATTGGGCTATATCATGTCCGTGCGGCGATCACCGCCGCGCTAAACATTAAAACATAGGGGAGGCTTTCGGCTTGAGCGTCGTCAACTTCATGATCGGCATCCACAACCACCAGCCCGTGGGCAACTTCGGCCATGTGATGGAGGAGTCCTTCCAGAAATGCTACAAGCCACAGATAGATGTGCTCAAGGCCCACCCCACGGTCCGCATGGCCCTCCACCACAGCGGCCCCCTGCTGGAGTGGATAGAAGATAACCAACCCGGCTACCTGGACGATATCGCCGCCCTGGCGGAGCGGGGCCAGGTGGAGATTCTCTCCGGTGGATTCTACGAGCCGATCCTCACCTCCATCCCGGAGGAGGACGCCATCGGCCAGGTGGTGATGATGAACGACTATATCAAGCGGAGGTTCGGCGCCACCCCCACCGGCATGTGGCTGGCGGAGAGGATATGGGATCCGGTATTGCCCGCGATCATCCGCGCCGCCGGTATAGGATACACTCTGCTGGACGATACACACTTCCACTACGCAGGATTGGGCTCCCGCGATATGTTCGGCTACTGGACAACGGAAAAGCATGGCCATACGGTGAACGTCTTCCCCATAGACATGACCCTGCGATACAGCATCCCCTTCAGGGCGCCGGAGGAGACTATCGACTATATTACCTGGGCCGCCGGTGATATGGGCGCTTCCGGAGTCACCTATGGCGACGACGGAGAGAAGTTCGGTGTGTGGCCAGAAACTCACGAGTGGGTGTATGGTAAAAAGTGGCTGGAGAAGTTCTACACCGCCCTGGAGGAGAACTCGGACAGGATAAGGATGACTCTCTTTTCAGAGTTCATAGCAGAAAACCCTCCCATGGGCCGGACATATCTTCCGCCTGCATCCTATGAAGAGATGGGGGAGTGGACTCTGAACGCCGAGGCCCAGCATAATTTCCACAAGGCGCTGGAGGAGATCAAGGACGCCGGGAAAAGGGAGGAGTACAAGCCTTTTATCCGTGGTGGGCTGTGGGACAACTTTTTGGCCAAGTATGACGAGTCCAACAGAATGCACAAAAAAATGCTTTACGTCTCCCGCGCAGTTTCCTCCGGGGCGGCCGATGCGAAAGAGGCCGTCGATTTGGCGCGACGGGAGCTTTATCGCGGCCAATGCAACTGCGCATACTGGCACGGGCTTTTTGGCGGGCTGTACCTGAACTATCTGCGCCACGCCGTTTACGCCAGCCTGATCCGTGCAGAGAACGGGATGGACCTGGCCACAAGAGGCATCGGGCCATGGATATCTGTGGAGCGGCTCGACTTCGATTCCGACGGCCGCGAAGAGATCGTTATGAAGAATCCCCTGGTGACGGCTGGCATATCCCCGAGCCGGGGGGGCGCCCTGTTCATGCTTGACTATCGCCCTGCCGCTTTCTGCCTCTCAAACACTTTCGCGCGACGCAAGGAGGCCTACCACGACAAGATTCTGCGTGCCGTGGCTGGAGAGGGGGAGCGCCAGGATCAGCCGGCCAGCATCCACGACCTGGTCCGCTTCAAAGAGGAGGGTCTTGCGAACCACCTGATCTACGACAGATACCCCAGGTCCTTGTATCAGGATTCGCTCATCCGCAAGGAGACTTCCATGGAGGCATACCGTCGGGGGGACTTTCAGCAACTGGGCGACTTCATCGACCACCCATGGACCCTGGCGGAAATGTCCGAGGGGAACGGCGAGGTGGGTGTCCGGCTGGAGCGGAGGGGAATATTCAACGACCAGGGGGAGGCCAGACCGCTATTTATCTCCAAAACATATCATATGGGTGGGCGCGAGGCCGCCATCGGGGCCGCGTACCGGGTGTCCAATGAAAGCGACGCGCCATTGAGCTTTAAGTTGGCGGTGGAATTTAACATGACATTGCTTGCAGCCGATGCCGACGACCGCTTTTGGATAGGAGGCTTCGCCAACCAAAAGCCCCGGCTAAATGAAACTCTTTCCGACACCGGCGCCGTGTGGGTGGGGATGCGCGACGACTGGGCCGGATTCTCCGTCCGGATAAACTCGCGGACTCATTTCGACGCGTGGCGCTACCCGGTGGAGACTGTGTCCCAGTCGGAATCCGGTTTCGAGCGCACCTACCAGGGATCATGTATCGTCATTCTTAAGGAAGTCGACCTGCCGGTGGGGGGAGCGCTGGAATTCAACGCGGATATAATCATGACAGGGGAGCGATGAAAATCCTGGTGGCTGGCAGCCTTGCTTTCGATAAAGCCCTCACCGCGCTAGATGGCCGGATGGGGGAGAGTTCTTCCGGCGCCACGGCCCAGGTGGTGAGTAAAATTATAGCCGATGTGCGCAAACGAGGTGACAAAGCCTTATTTGCATATACAAGGAAGTTTGACAAAATAACCCCCTCCGCTAAAAATATCCGCCTATCCGATTCGGAAATCGGCGATATGGAGCGCCATTGCCACCCCAAGGTTGTACATGCATTGAAAACCAGCGCAGCCAGAATCCGTAGGTTCCACATGCGCCAAGTGGAGCGCTCATGGTCCCTCAATGAGCCAGGGGCTACTCTGGGGCAGATCATCCGGCCAATTGAAGCTGTGGGGATATACGTTCCCGGTGGCAAGGCCTCCTATCCCAGTTCCGCTCTAATGAACGCCATCCCAGCCCGCATCGCAGGAGTGAAGCGGATAGTCATGGTCAGCCCGGCGCCGGGGGGCCTGCTGAATCCTCACACTATAGCTGCGGCCCGGATCGCCGGCGTGGATGAGATATTCAGGGTGGGGGGCGCCCAGGCCATTGCGGCTCTGGCGTATGGAACGTCGTCCATAACCCCGGTGGACAAGATAGTGGGGCCGGGAAACGCATATGTGGCCGAGGCCAAGCGCCAGGTGTTCGGCAAGGTGGCCATCGACATGGTGGCCGGTCCCAGCGAGATATTGATTATCGCCGACGATGCCGCCCGGCCCGATGTGGTGGCGGCCGATCTTTTGTCCCAGGCGGAGCATGATGAAAAGGCCTACCCGATATTAGTGACCACTTCCGCCGCGCTGGCCTCCTCCGTGGCGGGGGAGCTGAAAAGACAGACAAAGAAGCTGGATCGAAAGGATATCGTGGAGGCGTGCCTGAAACGCAACTGCTTCGCTTTTGTTGTGGAGAATATCGACGGCGCGGTCCAGATCGCCAACCGGTTTGGTCCGGAGCACCTGGAGATATTAATAAAGAAGCCGGGCGCTATCGTGAAGAAGATAGAAAACGCCGGGGCGATCTTCGTCGGCCCATGGACACCGGAGGCGCTGGGAGACTATTCCGCCGGACCGAACCATGTGCTCCCCACAGGCGGAACCGCCCGTTTCTACTCCCCCCTGGGAGTGTACGATTTCATAAAGCGCACCAGTTACCTGAACTTCACAAAGGCCGGTTTTCAAAAGCTGGCTGGCGGTGTGATGGCCGTGGCCCGGGAGGAGGGGCTGGACGCTCACGCCAGGGCAGTGGAAATCAGGCTGAAAAAGTAGGCCCGCTTCTGTTACATTAAACCGATGATTAATAAGCAAGATAAAATCATCGATCCGCTCTCCCTGATCCGGCCAAAGATCCGGGAGCTGAAAGCGTATTCCATCGATCACACGCCCTCGCCGGTGATTCTGGACGCTAACGAGTCGCCATTCACCCCGCCACGCAGGATACTGGAAAGAATGCTGGTGGTGATGGCGGGCACTCCCATGAACCGCTATCCCGACATGGAAGCGACCGGCCTGCGGTCCGCCATTGCGCATAAGTATGGAGCGGCGCCGGAGGAGGTGTTGCTGGGCAACGGGTCCGACGAGTTGATCTTCTACATGATCCTGGCGATGATGGAACCGGGGGAGAGGGTATTGGTCCCCACACCAACCTTTGTGATGTATGAGACCATAGCAAAAAGCCTGAATATGGAGCCGGTGACAGTCTCCTTGACCAGTGACTGGAAGCTGGACCTGGAGGGGGCCTTGCGGTTGATAAAGGAAAAAGGCCCCCGGTTGATCTTCCTGGCCACGCCGAATAATCCCACCGGCCAAAAGTATCCCATACGCGCTATTGAGGCGCTGGCTGATGCGGCGCCTGGCGCGGTGGTGGTGGACGAGGCGTATATCGACTTCGCGGCGGATGGCCCCTATGGGCTTTTATACAGAGAGCGGCCCAATGTCATCATAATGAGGACTCTGTCCAAAATGGGGCTGGCGGCGCTGAGGCTTGGCTATATCCTGGCGGACCGGGCGGTGATCGAAAACGTGAACAAGGTCCGGCTCCCCTACAATATAAATTCCATGACCCAGGCCGCCGCCGCAGAGGCGTTGCGTAATTGGGAGGAGTTCCTCCCACTTTTTGGCAAGGTTCGCGAAGAGCGGGACAAGCTTTACGCTGCCCTTAATGAAATCTCCGGAATCCATGCGTGGCCCTCGGAGGCCAACTTCATCCTGATGCGGGTGGAGGATGGCGCGGCGGAACAGGTGTTCAATGGTTTGCTGGAGCATGGTGTCCGGGTCCGCTGGTTCGCGGGCCACCCCGTAGTGGGGGACTGTTTCCGTGTGACAGTGGGGGACACCCATGAGAACTCCCTGTTTCTGGCGGCCTTGAAGGAAGCGTTGTGAAGAAATCCACCTCCTGCCCCAGGTGCGGCGCCGTGGTAGAGGAATGGGTAAACCCGAAACTCACCGTGGACATCATCATTGAAGTGAACAAGCGGATCGTATTGATCGAGCGCGCCGAGGAGCCGCATGGATGGGCGTTGCCTGGGGGATTTGTGGATTACGGCGAGAGCCTGGAGGCCGCTGCCATTCGCGAGGCGAAGGAGGAGACTGGGCTGGATGTGACGCTGGTCCGCCAGTTGGGCGCCTACTCCGACCCTGCCCGCGACCCACGCCAGCACAATGTCTCCGTGGTCTTCATCGCCACCGCCGTTGGGGCGCCCTACGCTGGCAGCGACGCCAGGCATGCGGGACTATACAAACAAGGAGATATGCCACCGCTGATGTTCGACCATGAGAAGGTGCTGGGGGATTATTTCGATTATATGGATTCGTCAGGATGATATAAAAAGGAAGCCCGTGAGAGTGAGGGGTACTCCCACGGGCCATTTTGCACGGCTTCGAGCTTGGTTGGGGAAAGGAGGGATCTCAAAGCCCTGCAAATAACACTTGCGTATACTATCCTTCCCTTACGGTTTATATTGTAGCAATTCTCACGCCATTGCGCAACACCTTATGATTCAATGGAATCATTAGCATTTCTGTTTCCATTTACTACGCTAATAGCAACCCTGTCCTGATAAACGTGTCAATACCACACCTTATAGCAATTATGATGCGCCTCTGAAGGTTTGGATTCGAAGATTCTGACGTTCCCCTTTTGGCCCTAGCCTTATTTATGGCCTGATATCCTGCAAATCAGGTGTACGCCATGGCGCCCCCATTCAGGACACATGGAAAGAAGCGGGCCAACTATCAGTCTGTATGTATTTGTAATATAGGGATATGCCAAGATGGCGCCATACTTGCTTTAAATAGTTTCAGTTAATCTCAATTTTTTCAATAGGGAGACGAAAAATGCATTACGCCGCCGAGAAAAAAGACAACATGCTTTTTGTTTTTGAGGGAATCCGCCACATCCTTGCAATCGCTTTGGTTGCGGCACTGATGATTTACGTAATCTTCTAGTTGACATCCATGGTCATGAGAAAATAGGCTATAAGTTCTACCTTGGACCGAACAGGTATTATCATCGGAAAACGCAAAACTAAATTAATGCTATTTTATGACCATGAAAACCGGACAGGGCGTGGGCAGCGCCAAAATGGGGAATAATCCCCGGCGAGAAACAATCGCCAAGCTAAACTGGCCTCTTCATATCTTTCTTTGGATCACCGGAATCTCTATTTGTACGGCCGCACTTTTAGAAAGCTATCTTCAGCTAAGTGGGGCGAGCTATCATCTGCTCGGTTTCGTCCAAAATTACGGTTATCTGGATAAATATGACCGAGCCAACGAGCCGAACAAGGGGATATGGCACCTGGTCGGCATCGTAGGCTCCGCCTGCTTCATAATCATGATGTCCTATTCCATTCGCAAGAGGTTTAGCTTCATGGTGGACACAGGTTCGCTTCGCTCCTGGCTGGATGTCCATATGTTCCTGGGGATCGTAGGGACAGTTCTCACCACTACCCACACCACATACAAGCTCGGCGGGATGGTCTCCATCAGCTTCTGGTGCATGGTAATTGTCGCCTCCAGTGGTCTTTTGGGCCGCTATCTTTACGGATGGATCCCCCACCAGGTGTCCGGCAAGGAGCTGGAGATGGAGGAGATCCGCGCCTATTTGGAGGCCTCCGATCACCAGATGCAGGACGCTCTTGGCAAGAGCCCCAAGATCGTGAAATACTATGATCAAATCAGCTCCCCCCCAG
Source organism: Nitrospinota bacterium (assembly GCA_029881335.1). Taxonomy (GTDB): domain Bacteria; phylum Nitrospinota_A; class UBA7883; order UBA7883; family UBA7883; genus JAOUMU01. The sequence goes on from JAOUMU010000038.1 coordinate 9,117, forward strand.
GCTCCGACAAGGACAACGCGCTGGTGGCTATATTCAAAATGATTTTTTACGACATAGCCAATATGCTTCTTATCAGCAAGATATGGGTGGAGCTTATAGTGGACAAGGAGCTGCCCACCAGCGTAAAGAAGCAGCTGTTCTCCATGATCAGGGAGAAGAACAACATGCTGCGCTCCAGAAACTTTTTGGCGACAGCCCAGCGGCTGCTACACTACTGGCACGTATTTCACAAGCCCCTGGCGCTGATGATGTTTATCGTAATGTTCCTGCACATTGTCGTCTGGTTTCTCTTCGGAACCCATGAACTATAATCTCATTGCATAAAAGGCTTCTTGAACATGGAATTGCTTCTTCGCGTATTCGAGGCCTACCCGGTTCTCATTTTCGCCATCATTCTGGCCTCGATCACCGTGGTCCCATACATACTTTATGAAAAGCGCAAATCGAACAAGGTGCAGGCGGCCATCGACAAGGCCAAGAGGTTGGGCCTGTGGGAGCCGGTGACCATACATCCAAAAGTGAACCGTGATATCTGTATCGGCAGCGGCGCCTGCGTTTCCGCCTGCCCCGAGGGAAAGATCCTGGGGCTGGTGGACAACAAGTCGATGACCGTATGCGCTTCGGAGTGCGTAGGACACGGCGCCTGCGCCAGGGCGTGCCCGGTGGGGGCGATAGAACTGGTCTTCGGCACGGAACGCCGCGGGGTGGATATCCCCCAGGTGCACCCGAACTTTGAAACCAACGTAAAGCGCCTCTATATTGCGGGGGAACTGGGAGGCATGGGGCTGATCAGAAACTCGGTCACCCAGGGGAAGGAGGCGGTGGGATACATCAAGGCCGCATTGAAGGAAACTCCATACAGGACGCAGGGAGTGATCGACATTTTGATCGTGGGCGCGGGGCCCGCTGGGCTGTCTGCCACATTGATGGCGCAAAAAGAGGGGCTCAACTACATCACCATAGAGCGTGAGGAGGATGTGGGAGGGGCGATTCTTTCCTACCCCAGATCCAAGGTGGTGATGACCTCTCCGGCCGATCTCCCCCTTTATGGCAAGGTGATGAAAAAGGAGATCAGCAAGGAGGAGCTGATCTCCTTGTGGGGGGATATATCCGCAAAAACAGGCATCAAAATATCCACAAGGGAGGCTATGATATCCTCCGAGCCCAAGGGAGATTACTTCGAAGTGAAGACCTCGGGGAGAACCATCCTCACTCGCTACCTGCTGTTATCAATCGGCCGCCGTGGCGCCCCCAGGAAGCTGGATGTTCCTGGAGAAAAATCGCCGAAGGTAATGTATCGTCTGCTGGAGCCGGAGCGTTACGCTAACATGAGACTGCTGGTGGTGGGAGGCGGCGACAGCGCTCTGGAGTCCGCCATGGCTCTCGCTTCCCAGGCGGGGACCCAGGTCACCCTGTCCTATCGCGGTGACTCGTTTTCCCGGGCCAAGGCGCCCAACCGGGCCCGCCTGGATGCTATGGTGGCCGAGGGAAAAATAAACGTCCTTTATCAATCCAACGTCTTAAAGTTCCAGGGGGATAAGGTCGATATCAGCCGTGGCGAAAGGATCATCCAACAGGAGTTTGACTTCGCTTTTGTGCTGGCCGGCGGGGTGGCGCCCAACGACTTTCTGAAAAAAGCGGGAGTTGTGGTGGAGACCAAATACGGTACCAGATAACTTTATTATCACAAGCATGGCTTTTATTGTCCGGTTTATCGTATCTTCTTGGCAAAATTGGCGGCATGGTGTATCATTACATTGTATAAATGGGTTGAGATAATCCCTTTCCTGTTCCGGGAAGAGCCAATGTCGCAAGTGGTATTTTTATTATAAGCTTTAATTTTTATACCTATCGGTTATTGAGGTGTTTATGAACCAAGGCAATCTGGAATCTCTTAAGCTTTTGTTGAGCGAGACCCGCTCGCTGTATCACCATATGAAATTAATTGCCGAGGATACCTATAAGGAAGAGACCATGTCTGGTGGAAACCGCGGTATTCTGAACGACCTGGCGGGCCTAGGTCCCCAAAGCGAAATCCAGCTGGAAAAACTGCGGCCCCTTTCCAGGATACATATAGAGGAGATGATAGCCCCTCTGAGAGATAGTGGATATATCAGGAACACTCCCGATACGGACGATAGAGAATTCCCCCTGATCGAACTGACCACCAAGGGGTTTGACTTTATCAGGTCTGGAGACAAAAAGGAGATGGATATCCTCACCAGCATCTCCCGCTCTGTGCCTAGAGAGGACATACTTGTGGCGCTGGACGTCTTACGGTCCGTCCGCAAATCGTTTGACAGTGTCTCATACGACAACCTTGTTCACATCGGGGATAGTGATCAACAGCGGATAGCTAGATAACCCCGGCGTTAGCATATCGGCGGACCAACCTCTTTTCCCTCACGATATCTCCCGAGCCATAGTCTTCCTGTCTCTTCCCCGGATCACCTCAATTTGCTTTATAATGGTCCCATGAAGGAAGAATCCGCGACCCGGACAGTAATATACAGAACCGCCGGAAACGACATCATTCGATACAACCAAACCGCCTTCCGGCTATGGTCGGCCCAAGCGCTGTTGCGCATTTTGACATAACGATGAAAACAGGATTGAGCCTTAGCGGGGGAGGCGCCAGGGGCCTTTCACACTTGGGCTCCATGGATGAGCTGCAAAGGGCTGGAATCAAAATTGACATGGTGGCAGGATGCAGCGTGGGCGCCTTGCTGGGCGCCATGTACGCCGCCGAGCCGGATGTGAGGATAGTCCGGGAAAAAATCTTAAAGCAGATCGGCAAAGATGATGGCCAAATCATCCCGGTGGAATACATCGATGAAGACACGCGGGAGGAGCGGAGGAGCGTATTCCGGAAGGTAGCAGGCTCCCTGCGCAAATCTATCTACTACGGCATTTCCTTGGCCCAGATAGCCCACTTGGCCACCAGCAGGCTCACCGAAACCTTCGCCAATCTGTTGCCCAACGTGGATATTCAGGACCTGGAACTACCTTTCTCATGTAGCGCTACAGACCTGAACAGCCAAAGACCATATTACTTCACCAAAGGCCCGCTTATCGAGGCCGTGGCCGCCTCCTGCTCCATTCCAGGGTTGTACCAGCCCATCAAAAAAGAGGGTATGATCCTGGTGGATGGGGCATGGTCTGCTCTGCACCATGGGAGCCATCTGCGGGAGAGGGGCGCGGACTTCGTAATTGCTGTGGATATACAGCACGAGATCCGGGACAACGATCTGATAAACGGTCTCGACGTGGTTGTCCGCTCCAACATGGCCGCACGAAGTGTGCTCTCACAGATCCAGATCAAGGAAGCGGATGTGATTATCCGGCCGGATATATGCCACATCAATTGGTGGGATTTCGGATCCTCCGCATCCTGCATCGTGCTGGGCAAGGAAGAAGCGGAGCGCCAGATGACTGACATCAAGAGGAAAATCCGGCGCCGAAAAATCAGGAAGTTCTTCCTGGGCTAGGTCGTTTTCCCGCCGCTGGCTTGTCCGCCACAAGATATAACCTTTTGAACTCAAGCTCCATCCTGCCCCTGCCAGTTTCCGCCAGCTTGGCATAATGCCCCATTACAATTTCCCGGAACGCCTCCGCGTAATCCTCGCCAAAACCGACAGGATAAAACGCGGGATTCAGATATCCCGCCGCCGCGCCAGACTCTAATAGACGCATGTAGGCTTGCGTCCTCTCCAGGAAGAACCAGGGGTTTTCAAAACAGATGAACGTGTTCATGGTCCGTGGGGAGGCCGCCACCTGGCGAACAGCCTCCACCATCTGGGGGCAGTCGCTGGATGTGGCGGGCGCCTGCACACCCATCCTCCCGCCGGGCCGCAGGGCCTGCGCGCATATGGCCAGAGCATTGGCAGGATCCTCAAACCATTGGAGAGCCGAACTGCTGAATATGACATCAAATTCACCGGCAAAGCCCATATCCTCCACCTTGGCAGCTATGAACTGGATATCCAGCCCGGCGCAAAAAAGATTCCCTGGCCTTCCGGATCATCCCCGCAGCGGGTTCCAGGCCCACCACTCGGCCTCGTGTCAGGCTGCGGATTCTTTTGGTCAGGGCGCCGGTACCACAGCCCAGATCCAGGACATCCTCCCCTTCACCGATGGCAAGCTATCAAAGAGTCATTCAGAAGCCGCCTTCTACACGAGTCCTTGCTTGTCGTATTCGCCGGAAATCCTGGAAAAATCGGAACCGCTCATGCCGGGGCCTTTCTTGCCCGCTTCATGCTGTGCACGCATCCGCAGTAATCCTGGCGATACATCCCGGTTTGCTTCGCCTTTGCCATTGACAGCTTGAACCCATCCTTTTTCTTGAAATCAGCCTCGATAAAATCAAGCCCGGCGTCCTCTCCCAGCCTCACCCCCACACGGTTTATCACCGCCGCGTCCTTGTGGGGAGACACAGACAGAACCGTGCCGAAATATGGAATCCCCAACTCCACAGCCTTGGCGGCGGCCCGGGACAGCCTGGCCTGAAAGCAAACCTGGCAACGCGCGCCGCGCTCCGGTTCTCCTTCCAACCCACTGGTTTTCTGGAACCATTCCCCCACGTCCGGCTCCTCCTCCATAAAGCATAGCCCCTCCCTCCTGGCCCAGGTTTCCGCCTCCTCCTTTCTTTTAATGTATTCCTCCGCTGGGTGGATATTCGGATTGTAGAAATAAAGGATCAGGTCATACTCCATCTCCAGTTTCTTTGTCATGTATGCCGAGCATGGGGCGCAGCAAATATGCAGCAGTAGCCTCGGTCTGTCCGTGACACCTACAACTGGGCGATTCTCTTCCTTCTCCATGATTTCAAGTATATAAAAAAACCATGGGATATGCATGCGCCGGAATTAGCGGAACAGATATTGCCGAGAGACCGGGATTTGGAGTAAGTTACCCAGACGCGACAAAATACAAGGAATGGAAAAGATGAAATCTAAAAGTATCTTGGTTCTGTGTTCAGCCATTTTACTCACCAGCATCATGCTTCCTGGCCGGGCCGGAGCCTACACCATCACCCTCACCGGAGAGGATATCCAGGCGCAGGTGGAACAAAACTTCCCCGTGGAGGAGAAGAACATGTTCTCCTCCCTGACGCTGCAAAATCCCAGGGTAGAACTGAAGGAGGGAACCGACAGGGTGGGGCTGGTTCTGGATGCGGCGGTGAAGGCCCTGGGAGGCATCGAGACCAATGGCGTGGTTCACCTGGACGGCGCCTTGCGCTATGTCCGGGAAAATGGTGAATTCTTGCTGGTCGACGCGGTAGCCCGCAAGGTGGAGATAGATGGGGCTTCCGAGGTGGCACGGCGAACAGTGGCGCAGCTTATCACAGCGGCTCTTCGGGATTATTTCGACAAGAACCCCATATACAAATTCGACCCGAAAGACATGACCCAGGTTATGATCATGAGCGCGCTTAAGTCTGTGAAGGTGAGCGAGGGAAAGCTGATGATTGAATTCGCCATGCCTTACTAGCCTTCCCCTTCTCGGAAACCTGGCGAACGCGTCTGGCCAGGAGCAGGGCCTAGACGAATACGGGCAGTATGATCCTGGTAGTGGTTCCCTTGTCAGAGCCTTTGCTCTGCAGGTCCAGCGAGCCGCCATGGTATTCCACAATCATTCGGGTGATGGTAAGCCCCAGCCCCATGCCGCCTCCCTCGAACTTGTATCTGCCGGTGGAGTGGTAACTGGGGCTCGACGGAGAGAAAAACGGCTCGAATATCTGTTCCAGCGTTGTGTCGGTCATCCCCCTCCCCTGGTCATGGACCCCGATCTCCAAAAGAGTCCCCTCCAGCTTCACCGTTATAGTAACCTCTTTCCCGTCGGGAGTGTATTTGATGGCGTTGGAAAGCACCTCGTCGATAGCCTGCTGCATCAGGTCCTGCTTTCCAAAAAGCTGGGCCTTGATGGGGATGGAGCCCACGTCCAGATTGATTTTCACATCCCTTCCCTCCTGCCGGCTCTCGTCCAGGGCGTTTTCCACGCTGGCGCTTAACACCGGCTGGATGAATATGTTCCTGCCGGTCTCCTCCACCTTGTTAAAGCTTAGATGGGCCAGCAGGTTCGTGGCGCTTTGCACTCTTTGCAGGTCGGTGTAGGAGGAATCGAGCGCCTGGACGATTTTGTTCAGACTCTCGTCCTCCTGGTTCTGCTTTAACATGCCGGACATCAAAGTTCGCACAAAGCCCAGCCTCTGAATGGGAGTGGCCAATTCGTGGGAAGTGACGGAGGTAAAATACTCGCGAGCCTTGGTGAGCGAGGAGATGAGCGTAACGTCACTTTTTATCGCTATGAAATTCATGATCTTGTTATCCGAGTCGAAGATGGGAGAGATGGTGCTCTCCTCTTCGTACAGCGCGCCGTTCTTCTTCCGATTGATGAAATGACCGCTCCACACCTTCCCAGCTTTTATTGTGTTCCACATTTTTTTGTAGAACCGGGCGTTATGCTTGCCGCTTTTGACAATGCTCGGCTTTTTCCCCAGCACCTCCGTCCGGGTGAATCCGGTGATCTTCACGAACGCAGGGTTAACATACTGTATGTTTCCCTCAGGATCGGTGATCATGATCGAGTCGCCCGCCTGCTCCACCGCCGCGGTCAGCCTGTGCAGCTCCTCTTCCGATCTTTTATACGTCGCCTCTGTGACGCTCAATCCCTTTTCGATCCTGCCCACCGAAAGAAATAAAATGCCGATAAGCGCCACACCGGCGACCATGGATATGATACCGGACTTCAATATGGTCTTGCGGGAGGCGCCCAACATCGCGGTCACATCCCGGGCCACCACTATGGCTCCGGCCTGCTTTTCCCCTGCCACCATGATGGGGAAAACGGCGCCCATGAAAGTAAAATCCCCGGAGGTGAACAACTGGCCCCGCTTGATGGAGCCGGAATCCCCTGCTTCTATCAGCTCCGGCAGGGCGGAGCGGGCGGCCTCCGACGAGGCGTAGGATAATGCGTATTTATCGGTCAACCCCCAGCTGCTTTCTCCATGGGCGCCTCTTTTTTTATTCCAGGCTTCCTTACTCAAAGAGTCCTTTAACACCAGAAGATAAAAATCGAGCCCCAGCACCTGCTTTATGTTGGCTCCCAGCCCGTATATGTTCTTCTCAAGTTCGATATACCCTATCAGCTTGCCGCCCTTCAGCCAGGGCTGGCTCATACGCAGCCAAATCTCCCCGGCGCTATCGGGATTCAGCCCCCAGGCGGACGCCTGAGTGGCCTCCGATTGCATCAGGATATGGTTCTGTTCCACCCCGGAGCTTCTGTCCGGTTCGTGAGCGCTCAGGATATTCTTCCTGCTGGTGTCGTGGAAGTAAAGACGGCCGATGTGGTGGTCTTCCTTGAGCCTTTCCAGCGCCGAAGCGGTTATATTTCCCAGCGCTGCCGCGTCCTTTTTCTGCATCGCGGCTTGTAGGCTTTCGTTTGACATCATCGCCGCCATGGCCACGCCCATGGACTGCGAGTCCTGGAGCAGCCATTGGCTGATCATCTTCTGCGATGTGTCGAACAGGCTTGTCGATTCCTCCGCAAGTTTCTCTTTCTCCAGCCCAAAAACCTGGTACACAAGAAGACCAAACACCAGGGCCAGGCCAAGGGCAAGGGGAACCAGAGAAATCTTGCTTATTCGCTTATCACTCATATCAAAATGTAACTTTTTAACCCCGTTAACAGAAGTCGAATTATATCATTTCCAACACCTTTTCAAAGCTTTATTCTACAGTTTTCCCTTTGCCTTAGGGCCGATTTTCACCACTACGGCCGGAGTGGCTGTATATCCGAGTCCGCACCCCATTCGTCCACAGCGCCACCTCACCATCCAGGTCTGTCCGGAACACTTCCACTCCCCTCCGCTCCAGGGCTTGGATCACTCTCCTGCCCGGTTGCCCGTGGCGGTTATCCTTCCCCACGCTTATCAGCGCAAACTCCGGGTCCACCGCATCCAAAAATTTGCTGGAACTGGAGGAAGCGGAGCCATGATGAGGAATTTTAATCACCTGGGCCCGAATATCCACACCGGAAGACACAAGCCATTTCTCCACTGATTTGTCTATGTCCCCCGACATAATAATTGCGACCTTCCCATAGGTAACTTTCAATACAAGGGATCGGTTGTTCGAGCTGTCCGGATATGGCGGATGATCCCGGGGAGGATTGAGAACGGTTATCAGCGGTCCCTTCTCAAACTTTACTGTGTCTCCTGCGGCCAGTGGCCTGTAGATCCCCCTGGCGACAGCCCATCCCCGTAAAGCGGCCATGGCCGGCTTGGCTTTTGGTCCGGTGGCGAAATATACCCCTTGAGGGGGAATTCTGTCAAAAAGGCCCATGGCGCCACCGATATGGTCATAATCCCCATGAGTGGCGAAAAATGCGTCCAGCCTGGTCTTGCCCAGCCGCCAGACCGCCGGAGCCACCACCATTCGCCCCACATCAAACGAAGAAGAAGACGGCCCCGCATCCACCACCGCCACCCCGCCGGGCCAGGAGATTATGGCGCTGTCACTCTGCCCTACGTCCAGAATTCTGACTGTCATCCCCTTTTCCAGCCTTCCGGCCGCGTAGCCGCCCACCGAAATGGCCACCGCCAGCAGAAGCGACGCCCCCACCCATCCGTTCCTGGCGGCTCCAGGACGAAGGATGATGAACAGGGCCACCGCATAATAGAAAGCCACATAAGCCGCCACCGGCGCGGAAGGGAGGTATACAAAAGAGAAGGGAAGCTCCACCGCCCAATGCGTTATGGCGGTGATCAGATAAATCAACCATCCGGAAATCTGAATCAGTGGCGCCCAGTCAAGCAGCAACCCGGCTATCCCAGTAGGAACAGCCAGCGATCCTAGAATCACCACTGGCGGATTTATCAGCGGCCCTACCAAGGATAAGGTATGAAAATGTATCGCCACCAATGGCCCGGAGCCGATGACTGCGAATACAGACATGACCAGCGCTGAAAACAGCAAGGGGAACAGGACCATCGCCCTGGTGGCCCATCCCGGCGCCAGCCTGCGCAGAGGGTTTACCCTGGTGTCCGCATCGGAACGATTAAAGTACTTCTCCAGAAAAACGGTGATAAAAAAAACCGCCGCAAAGCTCAGCTGGAACGAGACAGTGAACAGCGCGCCTGGTTCCATGATCAGGATCACGCCCATGGCTGTGGCGAAAGCCATATAGAACTCCCTGGGTCGCCCCAGCGCCACCAGCGCCAGATAACTCCCGATCATTATCCCCGCCCGCAAGGCTGGCGCCGATGACCCTGTGAATAACATAAACAGCCAGACAGCAGGAAGGGTAAGGATGGCGGCCAGCCTGACTGGTACACCCGCCGACGCGAGTCTCCGGCTGATGTAATATATGGACACGAATAGAAGCGCCTTGAACGTAAAGAAAACCGCCGCCGCCACAAACCCCACATGCAGGCCGGACACCGCCAGCAGATGAGCCGTTCCCGCCCGGGAAAACATCTCGCGAAGTTGCGGATTAACCAGCCCCTGGTCTCCCGTCAGCATCGCCTTTGCCACAGCCAGGGTGCTCTGGTCTTCGATCAGTGCGGCCAGCCGCGCTCCGGCCTGGCGCCTGGCCTCCTCCATCACCCGCGCCACGGACAGCTTCCTCTCCACCAGCTTCCTCCCGGCTTTTTCTGGTGCGATCAGCCGCCCGGCAATTCCCTTGTCCCGCATGTATCGCCTGTAATCCCATCCCCCCTCGTTGCGGAATCCATGGATAGGCGCCAGCTTTGCCCGCTCCAGATGAAAGATGTCCCCCGGCGAGGCATGGGCCAGCGGATGGGAATGCCGGAAATAACCCACAGCCCGAACCTTGACATCCACTCCCCCGATATTTTTGACCAGAAGGGTAACTCGGACATTGTTGATCCTGTCCGAATCCGCGGTGACCACTTTCACTTCCATGGATGTCGATTTTCCGAAAAGCCCGGCCCGAGCCAGAACCTCAGCGGGGTCGTTCATATCATGAGCCATGATTAACGCGCTCCCCGCAACCAGGGGCGCCGCCAGCAGAACCCCCAGCCGTCGGCCCGCCAGGTATATGGCGGCAGTGGCGCTGATGACCACGATTCCCGCAACTGCAGTGTCCAGCTCATCGAAACGCCCCAGCGCTATCCCCACAGCCAGAGCAAACACCGCAGACAATCCCGGCCTGGCCCTGATGACGTTTTCGATATCCTGGATCACGCTCTTTCGCCCGTTTCTCCAAAGGTTGTAGAAAGAGAATCGAATTACCTTATAATAAACGTTTTCATTCAAACTGAGGCAAGACATGGAGGTTTCCGGGAACCATCGCCGTACCCATAAATGCGGTGAAATATCAATAAAGGATGTGGGGAAAAAGGTGACCCTCACAGGCTGGGTCCACCGCCGCCGAGACCATGGCGGGCTGGTGTTCATGGATTTGCGCGATGTGAGCGGCATTGCCCAGGTGGCGCTGAATCCGCAGATTGACAACCAGGCCCACGAAGTGGCCCACTCAATACGGAGCGAATATGTCCTGAAGATCGAAGGGACCGTCTCCAGGCGCCCAGAAGGGACAGTTAATCCCAACCTGTCGACTGGGGAAGTGGAGATATACGCGGACAGAGCGGTAATACTGAATCCGGCCAAGACACCGCCATTTGTGCTCGACCGGGAGGAGGAGCCCTCCGAGGCGATGAAGCTGAAGCACCGCTACATGGAGATCAGGCGCGGCCCCCTGATGGAGAGACTCATCGCCCGCCACAAGGTGAGTATGGCGATCCGCGAGTTTCTGGATAAAAATGGCTTTTTCGAGGTGGAGACTCCCATTCTCACCAAGTCCACTCCGGAGGGCGCCCGCGATTATCTGGTGCCCAGCCGGGTGAATCCTGGTATGTTCTTCGCCCTGCCCCAATCGCCCCAGTTGTTCAAGCAGCTATTGATGGTGGCGGGGATGGACCGATATTTCCAGATAACCCGTTGCTTTCGCGACGAGGATCTTCGGTCTGACAGACAGCCGGAGTTCACTCAGATCGATATGGAGATGAGCTTCGTGGACGAAAGCGATGTCCGCTCCATATGCGAGGGGATGGTCACCATGGTGTTCGAAAAATCATTAGGTATCAAGCTGGAAACCCCATTCCCCATTATTGGGTATGACCAGGCGATGAGCCGGTATGGTGTGGATCGGCCCGACACTCGCTTCGGGCTGGAGCTTGCGGATATATCCGCCCTGGCCGGGCAATGCGAATTCAAGGTTTTCCGCAGCGCTCTGGATGGCGGGGGCAATGTGCGAGGGTTGGCGGCCACGGGGTGCAATTCCTTTTCACGCAAGGATGTGGACGACCTGACAGGGGAGGCTATCAAGCTGGGCGCCAAGGGAATGGCCTGGATCAGGATAGATGACAAGGGGGAATTCGTCAGCCCTATCACAAAGTTCTTCAACAAGGAGACACTGGATGGGATCCAGGACCGGCTTGGCGCAAAACCTGGCGACCTGATGATATTCATCGCGGACGCCCAGAAGACGACATTGAGCGTGCTGGCGGCCTTGCGGCTTCACCTGGGGCGGAAATTGGGCTTGATGGATGACGACAAACATTCTTTCTGCTGGGTCACCGACTTTCCCTTGCTGGAATACGATCCGGACGAAAAGAGATGGGTGGCGCTGCACCACCCCTTCACCTCACCCAGGGAGGAGGATAAGGATCTGTTCGAATCAGATCCCGGCAGGATACGCGCCAGGGCGTATGACCTGGTGTTGAATGGAAGCGAGATCGGTGGAGGATCGATCCGTATCCATGACAGCAAATTGCAGAGCGCCATGTTCAAGGCTCTGGGAATCAGCCCGGAGGAGGCTTCCGCCAAGTTCGGGTTCCTGCTGGAGGCGCTGGAATATGGCGCCCCGCCACATGGGGGGATAGCTTTCGGGCTGGATCGCCTGATGGCGATCATCACAAAAGCGGAATCGATCCGTGATGTTATAGCGTTCCCCAAGACTCAGAAAGCGGTGTGCATGCTCACCGACGCCCCCAGCGAAGTGAGCCCACGGCAACTGAAGGATCTGGGCATAAAGAAGGATCTGGGGTAGTAATCAAATATGAGCGATCAAACGCAAATAAGGACCAGGTTTGCCCCCAGCCCCACAGGGTATCTGCATATCGGCGGGGCGCGCACTGCGGTGTTCAGCTGGCTCTACGCCAAGAGGTATGGGGGCAAGTTCATCCTGCGGGTGGAGGATACGGACAATGAACGAAGCACTGAAGATTCTATCCAGCAGATTCTCGACGCAATGGCCTGGCTGGGGCTGGATTATGACGAAGGGCCTTTCCGCCAGACCGACCGGTGGGAGATATATCATTCGTTCATCAAGAAACTGCTCGACTCCGGCCACGCTTACCGTTGCGTCTGTACCAGGGAGGATCTGGACGAAAAGCGGGAGCTGATGCAGAAGTCGGGCGCCAAACCGATGTATGACGGCTCCTGCCGTGGCAAGGATATTCCCGCCGATGTGGGAAAACCATACGTTGTCCGCATCGCCGGACCTAAAGATGGAAAGACGGAGGTGGAGGATCTGCTGCGAGGGACTGTTGTATTCGACAACTCCGAGCTGGACGACATGATCATCATGCGTACTGATGGTTCTCCCACATACAACTTCTGTGTGGTGGTGGACGACGCCGACATGAAAATAAGCCACGTGATCCGGGGCGATGACCACCTGGCCAACACACCTCGGCAGCTTGTTATCTACAAGGCGCTGGGGCTGAAGCCACCCAAGTTCGCACATGTATCCATGATCCTGGGAAGCGATGGAAAGCGTCTCTCCAAACGGCACGGAGCGCTCTCCGTGCTGGAATACAGAGACATGGGCATACTGCCGGATGCGTTCCTGAACTATCTGACCCGCCTGGGATGGAGCCATGGCGACCAGGAGGTCTTTACCCTGGATGAGCTGAAAAGCAAATTCGACCTGGATGCAGTGAGCAAATCCGCTTCCCGTTTCGATCTGGAAAAGATGACCTGGACCAACGCTGAACATTTGCGCAAGATGGACAATAAAGCGCTGGTGAAGATTTCCGGAAACGCCTTCGAGGGGATTCCGGGGGAAAGGCTGGAAACTCTGCTGGAAATGCTGAAGCCGAGAGCACGGACATTGGTGGATCTGGCGGCCAGCGCCAGGATTTATCTGGAAGACGGGCTTGAGTATGACGAGAAATCCGTCACCAGGTTTTTGACCTCCGATACTGCGTCTTTGCTTTCAGAACTGGCGGACCGCCTGGAAATTGCGAATTTTGGCCGCAAGGAAGATATTGAGACGGTGTTCAATGAATACCTGGAGGAGAAGGGGCTGAAGCTAAAGATTCTGGCGCAGCCGGTGCGGGTGGCGCTGACCGGTGGTACGGTGAGCCCTGGTTTGTTCGATATTATGGCTTTCATGGGCAAAGATAAGTGCCTGGCGCGGATAAGAGAAGGCGCCCGCCGGGGGAGAGGATAAGGAAATAACGGGGAGGCTGGAAACGATGGCTAATAACGAAACTAAAAGGCCGATAAGCCCTGGCGCCGAAGATGAGCTGGGCCGGACACACAAGGTGCTGGACAAGGGCGAGGTGGAACTGGTGGACTACGTGGGGGACGACCGAACCGTGGCGAGGGCGGCGCGAACCTCGTACCAGGGGAGCGAAGGGAAAAGCGAGGAGGCGGATCTGCGGCTGATCACCCGGCTGTGGAATGATCGGCACACATCCCCTTTCGAGATGGTGGGGGTGACCTTTCGTATCCGGCTGCCAATTTTCGTGATGCGCCAGCATGTGCGGCACAGGACCGCGTCGCTGAACGAGTGGTCCTTCCGCTACACCGAGTGCCCGGAGCTTTTCTACGTGCCTGGGCACGGCGATGTACGGAGCCAAAGCACGACAAACAAACAGGTGGGCGAGGGAAAACTGGAAGAGGACGCGGCGTCGAAAGCGCGAACTCTGATTGATGGAATGAACCACCACGCCTATACGGCTTATCGCCAGCTTCTGGAACTGGGAGTCTCCCGGGAGCAGGCCAGGGTGGTGCTGCCAGTTTCTGCATACACCCAGATAGTGTGGAGCATGGATATGCGCAATCTTCTGCACTATTTCTCCCTACGGCTGGCCCCAGACGCCCAGAAGGAGATTCGCGATTACGCCAAGGTGATGGCCCTGATTGTGAAAAAGGGTTGGCCCTTGATCTGGAAGGCGTTTGCGGATGGGAATGAAGCGGCCGGGAGCATCTGATTCGCTATAAGCTCCCCTAACCAACCCACGGCTGGCGCCACGGCGCATGGCAGGCTCCGGAGAAGCTATGTAGCGTGGCTCTTATCCGCTGATCCTGTGGTGTCATCAGTGGCAGGGAGCCATAATATAAAGCATGATCCCTCTCCCGGTGTCGACTTTGCCTCGATTCTTCCACCGTGGCTCTCCATTATCTTTCTGGCTGATGGCAAGCCCAAACCAGTTCCCCTCGTCTTGGTGGTGAAGAATGGCTCGAATATATTGTCCAATGTCTCCTTGGTCATTCCCTCCCCGTTGTCATCCAGGCTGATCCTTATCCATTTTCCTTCTGCGGAGGCCCGGTCCGTCCACAGGTTGACCTCGATTGTCAACCTCCCTCCATCGGGCATTGCGTCCACCGCGTTTAGCACGATATTCCACAGGACCTGAGTCACTCGCTCCGGGTCCATTATCGCTCGCAGCCCCTGTTCGGTGTTTATCTTGATTTCCACGGAATCGGGTAGCCTGGAGCCTGATTTGAGCAATATGACCAGTTCGTTTAGAATCTCGTCCAGCCCTGCTTCCCGGAAGCATGGCTTTCGGGGGGAGGAGTAATCCAGAAATTCGGTGATAATGTTGTTTAGCCTGTCCGCCTCCCTTATTGTTATATTCATCAGCTTTGTGTTGTTTTCGTCCAGAATGGAGGAAAGGTCTGACGAGAGCATTTGTATCGAGCCGGAAAGCGAGGCCAATGGGTTTCGTATCTCATGGGCTATGACCGCTGCCACCTTTCCGACAGCGGCCATTCGCTCAGACTCGGCCATGCTTCTCTCCATAATTTTCAGCTCAGTGACATCCTCAAAAACCGCGATGGCGCCCTGAGTCTCTCCCCCCACCGCGAATTTGCTCAACGACATTGAAAGATATGCTTCACCGGAGCTAGGCGTGTTGTACACCCACTGGAACCGCTTGTCCGTTTTCTCACTTGCGTTGATATTGCTTAAATATTCCTCTACTTCTGGTAGCTGCAGGACATTGTCAGCAGGTTTCCTGAT
>JAOUMU010000139.1 GCA_029881335.1 Nitrospinota bacterium
GAGTCGTTGTGCAGGGAGAACCTTAGCCTGGCGCCCGGCGCCTATCAGTGGAAAGTGATCGCCGACGACGGGCGCGACGGCCAACTCGAATCGGAAGTGAGAAGCTTCGTAGTGGAGTAACCCGGAGCAAGTGATCCATTAGTTACAATTCAATCCCCCGGGCTTTACGGTCCGGGGGATTTTTTGTCCAGTTGTCGGGGGGGGTGTTGAATTAGTTTCCTCGGCTGCGCCCTAGAATGACAACAGTGGAATCCTCCACTTTGCAGTCCGCGTGAACGGGGCGCACGTCGGCGCCATACTTATTACGCCTTGAACATATATGGCTGGTAGAATCTGCCCACATCAAAGGAGGGTAAACATGATATGCATACTCCTGGCATTGGTCATTCTGCTGTTCGCCACTCCCGCATGGGGCGGAAAGGTTATTCACATGATCCCGCAGGCTCCCCAGGTTGCCACCATTCCTCCGGAATCCAAACCAATGCCTGAAGAGACGGCGCGAAGAAATATTTTCTGGAGAAGGAGGTCAGTTCACCGTATCTATCCGTGGGTGCTGTGGCGCCGACCGCGATGGTTGATTTTTCATTGGGCAGTCTTCAACAATCCAGCGTCATACCTCCTCGCGATATCGGGTATCACAGTTATTGCGCTGGAATAATAAAAACTCCCAGCTATAAAAGGTTCTGAAATTAAATTTTCTACTTTACTGCCAAAGCGCAACCAATAAGATTGTGACTTATGCGGGTTCGGGCTCCTTCGGTTTCCACTCCCCGCACTCCGCCACGGAGGCCGCAGTCACCGCGCCAGGTTGATCAGCCTTGACGCTAGCCCCTTGTCAATCAATTTCACCTTCTCCCCATTGGCTTCCAGGCTGCTCTCGTACACCAGGGCTATAATATCGGCCTTTTTTTCATGGGAAAGAATGACCTTCCCTTGCTCCAAAAGCTCCTCCACCACCAGAACGGCGCTGCGCAGAAGCTCAAAATCCACCCGGCGCTCCTCCAGGTATCGGCTACCCCATCTTCGCACCAGATCGATTGTCTGTTTTTCGCCAAGATTGTTCAAAAATGCGTAAGCACGGATATCGGGCAAGACGCCGAGCGCAAGCCTGTGTCCCGCCTGGCGCCTGGCTTTTTCCACCCACACATCCACCCGCCCCATCCTGTCGATTGCCTCCTCCCTGAGCCGCCCTGATTCATACATTTGCGCGTCCGCCCTGGCCGGCCCCATCCCGTTGGCCAGCCACTGCACGCTCACCTCCGCCGCAGTGGCGATCTTAACCAGGTTTTCCAGCCCCGGCAGGCTCTTTCCGCCCAGGTAGGCGAGCATAAGGCTGTTGGATATACCACACTTTTTTGAGAAATCGTTGACGCTTTTCTGCCTCATCACGATCTCCTGCAATCTGTCATTGAACGCGCCGTTGGCCATGGGAATATTGTACTGTTCCTTTTGGATAATATTAATATTATGTTGACGGACACTCTATTTATTGATAGCATCATAAGCATGACTACTGCTACGCATAATAATACTATCTGGCCGATATGTCTACACCTCAGGCCGCCGCATGGACGGGGGTGGGGCGCGGGCGATGGACCAGAGCGTCCCCTATTCCTGCCCCTATGTTGCGGGTATCCCTCTGATTCCCGGTTTCAGCGGCGCGACATAAGCTGGTATGCCACGACATATCCTGGGGAAGTGGCGAAAATGGCGCGGGGGACGATAGTCATGTTAAAGCAATGACAGTCACGATATTTAGCAGATCAGCGATGAAAGCAAAATCAACTTTTGTGGAAACGGTCCTCCGTAAAGTTTTCGCCAGGGAGTGACAACCATGCTTCGTGGGGAAGCTGGCCACGCTTGCGATAGGTGCGGCGTGGCGCGCAAGGTCGCTGGAGCTGCGCAAACAATTCGAATGATCCGTGGAATGCTTTCGGCCAATTCAGGTGATGGACTCCGGGTCGTTCTGGATATGCTGGAGAGGGAGATGTCGGAAATTGCGGCTTTGGATCGGCGCGGTGAGGAAGGACAGTCTTGCGGCTTGTGCAGCTCGGTGGAAACCGAGGCCATGACCGGGGAAATTGCCGAGCTTGCCTTCAAAACCAGGGGTATGGCACGGATATTGGTCCATTTTTTCGCCTCCCATGTGCAGGCGGACATGCGGGCCTCCACCTACAGCCGACAGCAGCGCCTGGACGATGTGGAGCTGATGCTGGAGATGTTGCTGGAGCTGCAGGAGAGCCAATGTGAGCGCGTCCGATCGTAATTGGCGGCAAAAAGCCGGCTGGGGACTGACCACAACAATACCACGCCTTGCTTCCGTTCGATTCTGTTTCCGTTGCGGTATGCCCCGGCCCATGTGACCACTGCCGGGGGAGGAGTGAAAATCAGGGGAGGTAAATTCGATTTTAAAAGCCTATAATCATATGGGGGAGGTCGTCTATGTGAAATACTTCGTCTTTTTGGATTGTACTACCTTATCTCACGTGGCCACGAGCCTGGCTGCGGAGCCGGAAGGGGAAATGGTGGTGGTGGCCGTGGGAGGGTACCAGCCGGGGGCCTCTCTGCCCGATCGGGAGCATACGCTATACCCCAGGGAGCTGACTCCAGGCTTCATAGAATCGCTGGGTATCAAGGTGACTGACCGGATCATCATAGGCGCTTGTGAACCTGACCTTTTCACTCCGCTCACCAAGGCGTTCCCGCCCCAGGGGCCTGCGCCTCCAATACTGTTCATTTCAGAGAAGCCGGTTTCAGCGGAGGCCGCTGCAAGGCCGAACGTATCTGTGGTGAACCTGTTGGAATCGGCCAGGGAGCGACTCTCCGGGGAATGGAGGGATATTTCCATCCGTCAGCGTGCTTTTGAACTGTGGAGCATGCTCAAGGACGCCGACCGGGTGCTGATCCTGACCCAGAACGATCCTGATCCGGACGCCATCGCCTCCGGGATGGCCATACAGGCGCTTTTGGGCGCCGGGGACGAAACAGCGCCCATACGCGCTTTTGGAAAGGTTACCCGCAACGAGAACCGGGCCATGCTACGGCTTTTGGGTGGAAAGGTGGGCGCCATCTTGCCCGAGGAGGTGAAGAGCTACGACAAGGTGGTGATGGTGGATGTGCAACCCCCATATTTTAAGTCTGTGGGGCCTATCAGGGCGGACGTGGTGATAGACCACCACCCCTACCCTCAGCGGTACAAAGCCAGCTTCCGGGCGGTGGATACAAGCTATGGGGCCACCGCCACTATCATGGCCGAGTTTCTGAGCGCCGCCGGGGTGAAGATAGACCAGAGGCTGGCCACCGCCCTTCTATATGGTGTCATCACGGATACTATGCTTCTCTCCCGGCAGTCCTCCACCCGCGATTTTGAGGCTTTCAACATGCTCTGGCCCCTGGCTAACCATGATCTGTTGTCCGGCATGTCCCGGCCCAGGCTCCGCTCCCAGGAGCTCGACTATTTCGTGAAGGCGATCCGGAACCGCCGGGAGATTGGCCGCCTGCTTTTCATCTGGCTTGGCCGCGCCCGGAAGGAGGATATCATCCCCCGGATCGCCGATTTCTCCATGCAGATCGGTGACACATCGGTGTGCGCCGTGGGGGGGGTGAGTCATGATAACGTGGTCATTTCCATAAGAAACGTGGATCCGGATCTGGACGTGGGCGCCATCACCGCCGGGCTATTCACCCAATACGGCAGCGCCGGGGGGCACAGGACAATGGCCAAAGCTGTGATGCCGCTGAAGAAGTTCACAAAGGCAAAAGGCGCCGCCGGGCTAAGCCAGGCGCGCACCGCCATACTGCGGATTTTGAAGACCCTGGAAAAGAGCCATCCCGGCTTGATAAAAGCCCGAGGTGAATAGTTCCTTTTCATTTCATAATCTCGCCTAAAGCGGAAAACCTATCCCCTAACCACCTATATATCAAGGGATTCAGGAATATTACAGTGGCAATATACAAACTTCTTGACACCAATATTGTTAATATCCGATATTAGTGATTGACTCAATGGCAGGACGAGGCGAAAGAATTGTGAGCTTCGAAATGGCATTGGGGGTTGCTCATCTAGATTTGGTCTGGATGGGTGGCTTTTTAGTGGTAACAATGTTTCCTTAGGAATTAGTAGAGATGAGCAAGATTCGGGTTGTCGTTTTTGGTGTGTTGGCGATGTTTTTGGGACTTAACCTCGTATCCAGCGGACCTGCCATGGCGGTCCAGAATGATGGCGCCAGACTCTCCGGTATGGTGCTTCTGGCTGACGAAGAGCCCACGGAGGAAGAGCCTGTCGACGAGGAGCCCACGGAAGAAAAGCCGGCGAATTAATCGAGAGAGCGTATCTTGATGCGGATGAAGAGCATATCGATATAGGCTTTGAGCTTCCAAGATCGGGACGG
Source organism: Nitrospinota bacterium (assembly GCA_029881335.1). Classification (GTDB taxonomy): domain Bacteria; phylum Nitrospinota_A; class UBA7883; order UBA7883; family UBA7883; genus JAOUMU01. Next base: position 4,392 of record JAOUMU010000139.1, read on the forward strand.
CAAATCCGTCCCGGTTTTTTTTTGCTCAAGCGGTGACATCAGCCCGAAATCATACCCGAAACTTTACTGAAATAGCGTTTTCGCGTCCTCCCGGATCAGTAATATCAGGATCGCCTTCTGGGCGTGCAATCGGTTCTCCGCCTGTTCCCAAACCACGGATCTTTCACCGTCCAGAACCTCCGCGCTGATCTCCTCACCACGATGGGCGGGCAGGCAGTGCATCACAACAGCGTCGTCCGCCGCCAGGGAGACAAGAGCCTGGTCCACCTGCCATCCGTTAAAGTCTTCCAGCCGTTTTTTCGCTTCCTGGTCCTGGCCCATGCTCACCCAGGTATCCGTATACACCACATTGGCCGCGGCCACCGCTTTTTTAGGGTCGTTCATCAGTTCTATCGTCGCGCCGGAATCCATGGCCATTTTCAGGGCGCTGTCGATGGTGTCCTGGTCGGGCTCATATCCTTTTGGAGTAGCCAGGCAGAGGTCAAAGCCCATCATCCCCGCCGCGTTAAGCCAGGAGTTGGCCATGTTGTTGCCATCCCCCACATAAGCCACCTTCACCCCCTCCAGTGAACCCCACTTTTCATAAATGGTGAAAAGATCCGCAAGCACCTGGCAAGGGTGATACTTGTCGGTAAGCATGTTGATCACGGGGATATCCGCCATGGCGGCCAGTTCGTCCACCTGTTCCTGGGCGAAGGTGCGGATCGCAAGCGCGTTGAGGTAGCGGCTGAATATTCGGGCGGAATCCGCCACCGTCTCCCCCCGGCTCATCTGGATCTGGTCGCCGGAGAGAACAACCGCGTGACCGCCGAGCTGCACCATCCCCACTTCGAAGGAGACCCTGGTGCGGGTGGAAGGCTTTTGGAATATCATTCCCAACGACATTCCCTCAAGGGGCTTGGAGGAGCGGCCGGATTTTCTCTCCGCTTTAAGCCGGGAGGCGGTCCTGATGACCCATTCGATGTCCTCGCGAGCCAGGTCCAGCAGCCGGCGAAGGTCCCGTTTCATTTTCCAAGAGCCTTGCCCAGGATATTTAGCGCCTTGTCCACCTCCGCCTTCTTTACGATCAGTGGAGGAAGAAGCCGAATGGTGTTTTCGTTTACACAGTTGACCAGCAGCCCCATCTCCGCGCATCGCCGGACAACGGAGGATCCCGGGGTGCTAAGCTCCACACCCATCATGAGCCCGATTCCCCGCACTTCCCGGACAGTCTTGTATGAAGCCTTCATGCCGGTGAGCCTTATCAGCATATACTTGCCCAGCTTTCGCACATTGGCCAGGATGTCCGCCTTGGACAGGACCTCCAGGGTGGCGGCGGCCGCGGCGCAGGCGGGAGCGCCCCCGCCGAAAGTGCTGGCGTGGGTTCCGGGGAGCAGGTGCTTTGCCCGCTCCTCGTCGGCGAACATGGCCCCCATGGGAAAACCGTTAGCCATGGCCTTGGCCAGGGTGATTATGTTTGGTTTCACGCCAAAATGCTCGTAGGCGAAAAGCTTGCCGGTCCTGCCAAAGCCTGTCTGGGCCTCGTCAAAGATCAACGTCAGCTTTTTGGAGTGGCAGAGCTTGGCCAGCTTCTGGATAAATTCCACCTCGGGCACGAAGACTCCCGCTTCCCCCTGCACAGGCTCGACGATCACAGCGCAAGTCTTGGCGGTAACGGCCTTTTCCACGGCTGTCAGATCCCCGAAGGGGACATGTTTTACTCCGAGGAGCATCGGGCCGAAGCCATTTTTGTATTTTTTGGAATGGGTCAGCGAGAGCGCGCCCATGGTTCTGCCGTGGAACGCCCCCTCAAAGGCGATTACTTCGGTGCGGTTTTTGTCATATTTTTCACTGGAATAGAGACGGGCCAGCTTCAGCGCAGCTTCCACGGCCTCCGCTCCGCTGTTGCAGAAGAAAACGCGCCCAGGGTATATCCTGCCCAATAACGCCTTCGCGTAGTTCGACTGGGTGTCCGTGTAATACAGATTGGATGTATGCCCAAGCCGGGTCATCTGCTTTTGCAGAGCCTTGCTCACCACTGAATTGCAGTGGCCCAGGTTGGTCACGGCCACCCCCGATACGAAGTCAAGGTACTT
>JAOUMU010000140.1 GCA_029881335.1 Nitrospinota bacterium
CAGGGCGCGCGTGAGGTTCTCATCCCCTTCCTGGCTCGCCATCCACCATAGTTCAGAGAGGATAGACGCGCTTTTGTTCCGGGCGGCTTCTGTAAGTTTGTCGATAAACCTGGGATTCCGGCTGGACAGATCCGCCACACCGGACGCTTGCCCCTGGAACCTTTTCTCCAATCCGCGGGCATATCCGGGATAATCATATTTTTTCGCCAGGCCGCCTTTGTCACCCTTCACCTGGGAGATAAGGCCATCCAGAATCTTGTCCAGCGCATCGTCGCGCAGGAACTGGTTTATGGGCAGCCCCTGCTCCAGCATTCTTCTGAAAACCTCGTCGAACTTCATGCCATGGCGCATCATGATGTCCGTTATGGCGCGGATCAGGTCTTCCAGAGTGAAGGGAGGCCTTAGGGGTTCCTCGTATTCGCTATACCTGTGGATTATCATGGCTCCTGCTCTCATTGTAGCAAGCCCAGGCCAGACAGCGGAATCAAAATAGAGGCGCCGACAAGGTAGGGATATTATTGTTTTTGAATTTCGCTTTTCAGCCGGAAATATTCGCCGCGCAATGCCTCCAGGGCCTTTTGCGCGTTCTCCATCTTGCCATCGCTACATATCATCTCCAGGTCCAGCGCGCGCGCCATCAACATGCGAGCCCCAAGCTGCAGTGAGGATCCCTTTATCCCGTGCGCTTTTATCAAGGTGGTCTGCCTATCGCCTCTTGCCAATGCCTTATCTATTTCCAGGAGATTTCTTTCGGTTATCTGGATAAACTTGCTTAACAGCCCGTTGATCTTATCTTCGTCGTTGTGCATTATTTGGCGCAGGCTGGTCAGGTCGCATACATGGTCCTTTGACTCCGCTCTCGATGGGGGGACAAATTCCTCCTTCGTGAAAACATGAGTAACGCCGCTTATGCAGCCTATTTTCTGGCAGAGCATTTCCAGATCGATCGGCTTTGACATGTAATCGTCCATCCCCGCATCCAGGCACTTTTCCCTGTCACCCTTCATGGCGCTGGCAGTCATGGCGATGATGGGTACCTTGCCTCCCTTGGCGCGGATAGCCCTCGTCGCCTCGAATCCACTCATCACCGGCATCTGGACATCCATAAAGATAAGGTCATATGATCCTGCCTCCCACATCCGCACCGCCTCCTCGCCGTTCATGGCCACATAGGAGTCGTGCCCCATCTGGTCCAGGGCCGAGACCAGAAGCTCCAGGTTGATATGGTTGTCTTCCACAACAAGAATCGAAAGCCGCCTTGCGCCATCAGCCACAAAGGGTCGAAGGCTCGATTGCCCTCCCGCCTCAGGCTCGGCCTTCCGGCTCATCACCGCCAGGATCTTGTTATACAGGTCGGATTGTTTTACCGGCTTGTACAAGAACCCGTTTATCCCCAGTTCCTTGCCCCGGGCGGTCACGCTTCCGCTCACCGACGAGAGTAGGATTATCCGCAGATTGTCCAGCCTGGCATTCCTTCTTATCCTTGCGACAGTCTCAAAGCCGTCTGTTTCCGGCATGTGATAATCGATGAGCAAAAGATCGAACGGCTCTCCCTTCTCCACCGCGCTGGTAATGGCGCCCATGGCTTCCGCTCCGGAGTTGACCGCAGTCGCATTAATCCCCCACGAGGAAGTCATCTCCGACATTACCATCCGGTTAGTGGCGTTGTCGTCCACTATGAGAGTTTTCAGGTTCCTGATGTCCTCTGGCGCCATGTTCTTGGAGGGTTGAGAAGGCTCCGCCACCATCATGTTGGCGGTGAAGTGAAATTCGCTTCCTTTATTCTCTTCGCTCTCCATCCATATCTTCCCGCCCATCAGCTCCACCAGCTCATAGGAGATGCTCGTCCCCAGGCCAGCTCCACCATACTTGCGGGTGGTAGACGAGTCCGCCTGGGTAAAACGCTGGAAAATCACCTCCTGTTTTTCCGGGGGAACACCGATGCCGGTGTCCTTAACGGAAAAATGGATCATTGCCCTGTTGTCCCTGGCCCACTCCAGGCTGGCGCCCAGCACCACCTCCCCATGTTCTGTAAATTTTATCGCGTTGCCCACCAGGTTCACTATTACTTGCCGCAGCCGGTTTGGATCGCCTATCAAATACTCTGGAATGTTACTGTCGATGGTGACGATAAATTCCAGGCTCTTCTCATGCGCCGACATCGCCTGCTGCGCCGCCGCTCCCTCCACCAGTTCGCGCAAGCTGAACCTGATCTGGTCTATCTCCATTTTCCTGGCCTCGATCCGGGACAGGTCCAGGATGTCGTTGACCAGATAGAGCAGTGTTTCCCCGGAGTACTTTATCAGTTTCATCTTGTCGTAAAGTTCGGGCGGTATATCCGTATTCATAATAAGGGAGCTGAGGCCCAGGATGCCGTTCAGTGGCGTACGTAATTCGTGGCTCATATTGGCCAGAAACTCGCTTTTCGCCATGCTGGCCTCGTCCGCCTGTTCTTTGGAGCGCCGCAGCTGGTCCTCCATCAGTTTACGCCCGGTCATATCCACACCCACCCCGATAATGTAGGGTCTGTCTTCCCACCGGATATTAAAGCCGTTAAACAAGTATGGAATATGATTACCATCCCTGGTCTGAATGATCGTTTCCACCTGGGCGTATCCCTCCCGGAATACCTGGCGAAGCTTTTCGTCCACTATATCCCGATACTCCTCGGAGATCACGTCGATGGCTCGCATTGTGGATAATTCATCCGATGAATATCCCGTCACCTGCTCAAAATTCTTGTTCCATCTAACAAAGATTTCGTTCTCGTCAATCAGGTAGAACAGGCCAGGCAGGCTGGCAACGAGCGATTCGGAGAATTGGCGCTCCTTGAGAATCTCCTCTTCATATTTTTTACGCTCGGTGATGTCCCGAAATATTCCCTGGATCACCTGCTTGCCGGCAAGCCTGAATACCTGGGCCCTGATATCCACCGGGATGGTGTGGCCTTCCCTATGAACCACAACCAAATCCTCGGCCATTGTCCTGCCCGTGGCGATGTGTTCCCTGAAAAGCTTTACGTACTCCTCCGCCTTATCCGCCGGATGGAGTTGGGCCTGCCGCATCCCCACGATTTCCGCCTTTCTCCTGCCGATCAGCTCCACCGCCCTGGCGTTACAGTCGATTATTTTTTCGCTCTCTATATCCGCTATGAAGATGGCGTCTCCGGCGGACTCCAACAGATTGTTCCGATGCAGGATCAACTCTTCATTTGAAAGGCAGGCCTTGCATGCGTTGGTCAACTTTTCAAACAACGGGTTCATGGACATGATTATCATGGGGTCCAGATTTTCCCCTTTCCTCAGCAGGACCAGAGCCCCCAGGTCCGCCAGATCCACTATATGGAAGCTCCATTCTTTTTCCGCCGATCCGATCACGGGAAGAGAGGCCTTGAATTCGGCCAATTGCGCATGGTCCATCCAGGTGGGTATGGCTTTTAACGCCGCTTGATACTGCTCGATGTGGCTGTTGTTTTTTGGAATGGAAAAGACCTCCTTGAACAGGTATGTTCCATCCGGCGTCTGCTGGTGGAAAAGCACCCCACCCACAGGACAATTGGTGATTTTAAGGAGGGTGGTCAGGCTTCTGCGCAGCATTTGGTTCAGGTCGAGGCTTGTCCCGATAGCCATTGAAAATTCATAATGGCTCTGGATATGCTCCGACGGAATAAACATCAGCCAGCCAGAACCCCCACTACGGCGGTTTTGTTCAATAACTCCATATAGTCCTTGCCACTGTTGGCTATCTCACCCAGGGAGAGAAAACCGATCAACTGTGAATCAGCGTCGTAAGCGGCGTCAATTTCATGACTGAACTCATCTCCCAGGAACATGGCCCGCGACACGCAGTCAATGAGCAGAACCGTTTGCTGTTCCGATGCGCCGTCAAAACTTTCCCTGGCGTATTTAAAGGCGTCACTGGCGGCGCTCACCAGAGATTCCTGATCGCCGGTCAAAAGGTCCACGAATGATTCCGAGGGGATTTCAGCGGCCACCGTCAGCCAGTTGTTATCATCCACGGCAAAGGGATCCCGAGCGATGATTTCCGACCCCAGCCTGCTGATCCCGAAAGGAAAAGACTTGGCCACGTCGAAGAAATTATCCTTCGTTATAATCTTGCCAGAATATTTTTCCACCGCCTCCTTGTAAACTTCAAAAGCCGGTCTCCAATCCAAAGACTTTATAACGTTTGTATCAGACTCTGTGACGCGGAAGGGGCCCTCAAGCTTCGACCAACCATGCCGGACCCCCACACCGCTGGGCATGGGCGATGTCACCAGCAGGGCGCTGTCCTTAACCAGGCCGCCATTAGTAAAAAGACATGGCGTCTGCCTTATTTTCAGGGCCATGGGGTCTATTGACCCGGCGCCCCCTCCCAGATAATTTATTCCAAGCCCCACCTGGATATATAGGCTCTCTATAAGATCGCTGATCCTTCTGGAGTATCCATCCACCAGCACAAACATGGTTTGCGTCTCCCCGGTCTCTGGTATCAGGCCGGTAACTATTTTGTCGAAATCATTCTCGGGCGAGCTTAGGTTTGAAATCGTTTTCACATCGATATCGTAAGTCAGGCCGGCCACGATGGAACCTTTACGAATCAATTCTTTCCCGTGAATAATCTGAGGGAAAGTACCCCCGAAAAGCGGGAGGGACGCTCCCCTCAAGATTTCGTCCACTGACTCTGGTGTAAAATTATTCTCGTCACATGACAACACTAGCAGTCCTTTTACCCCATCCTCCCCGGACACTTCATCCATCAGCCCGCGTAAAGCTTCCTTGGAGCCACTTTTCTCGACTTTTATAATCACCTTACTCTCCATTGATAATTCCGAAAAGTATACCATCTCTCACCCGCCTGGCGGATTTTGCCCCTGTTAAGGATTACCATACCCCCCCAGCGCCGGTCGCCATTGGACAATAATCACCCGTATAATTACATTCCGCCTTGCATTATGCTTTTTTGGTAGATATCTTCGTTAGCCAGACATGAGATGTCGATAATAAAGCGGCCCCATGCGCGGATGCTCAGATTTCTATGATGGTTTTGAGAAAGTGGGAGACATGGACTGAAATGGGGCCATCGCTCCCCTGCTTGCTGGCCGCCGGGGCTTACTCCTCAGCTTCGGCCTTCAGCAGAATCCCCGCCACTTCGTCATGCCCGTTATTCCGCGCCGCACCCAGCGCGCCGCCGCCCCGGTATTTATCTGTCATGGACACCGGGTGGGCGCCGTATTTCAGCAGAAGGTTCACAATCTCCACCCGTCCCTTCTCCGCGGCTATGACCAGCGGACGGCCCTGGTTTGGATTGGCGCCACGCTCCAACAGTAGCCGGACTATCGCCGTGTGGCCGTTTCCCACCGCTCCCAGCAGCGGATGGCCATGATTCTTGTCCGCCCCATTATCGATGAGAATTCGGGCTATCTCCAGGCGCCCTTCCCGAGCCGCGCTGACCAAAGGCTGTTCGCGGTTTGGATCTGCCCCGAATTTGAGCAGCATTGAGGCAAGTTCAAGATTCCCCCTCTGGGCTTCCGCCGCCAGAAAGGGGGACCGGTTCGGGTTGGCTCCACGATTCAGCAACATCCAGGCCATCGGCTTGTTTTCCGCATGGATAGCTTTTTCCAGCGCTCCGGCGGAATTGGCGTCGATCCCGGCGTCCAGCAGCATTTCCACCACTTGCTTGTCATCCTCTTCCACCGCCTTGACAAGCTCCTCCCCGGAAGGCACGATACCCCACTGCTTCAGTTCTTTTCTGGCCGACTTTGGGCTCATGGCCCCTGCCGGGATGGGATGGAGCGAAGCCACTACCAGGGCCGACACCATACACAGAATCAGGAACCGTAAATGGCTTCTTGTTTTCATATCGCTCACACCAGATACCAGAGGTCTGTCGCCAAGCCACGTCGTTGCGTCTGCGCAATACCTCCATGCGCCTACCTTGCCATACTTGCTTTTTGCCGGGAAAAAGTCAATCCCCCGGGGTGAAATATCGGCCAAATCAACAGCCTTGCATAACTGCTCTTTTTTGTTATCCTTAAGAAAAGTGAAAAGAGTTGTTTGACACTCTACGAGGACAATGGTAGCATTCGGGATTTTGGTGGATTATGGCTTCCGTTGAATGCGTGGTGTGCGCTTGGCGAGCCACATGCAGCCTGAAGTATAGATATGAATCCAGCGAACTTCATTGCAGGGAGTTCACCAAGGATGTAACATTCCAGGAGCGCGAAGTTGGCAAGAACGGCGATGACGTCGAAACCGACCCGGACCCGGAAATAGACAAGGATAAGGCGGAGTAGCTCAGGTGGTTAGAGCATGCGGCTCATATCCGCAGTGTCGGGGGTTCAAGTCCCTCCTCCGCTACCATATTTGATTTTCCTTGGGTTGCCGGCGCTACCTG
>JAOUMU010000039.1 GCA_029881335.1 Nitrospinota bacterium
GATTAACGATGATTTTCGGCTCTCCACCCTCCATCACGGCCACAACGGAGTTGGTCGTGCCAAGGTCGATACCTATTATTTTTCCCATTGTTCCTCCCGGTCAAATATAATCAAAGATGTTCGGTAAATTATTGTTCGGTTTCGTTATAAGACCTCATTTTTAATTCGTCAAGGGAGTTGCCAAATATTCCCCATCCTTACTCCTCCATCCGAGGTTGCATATTAAAAATGCGAGGTCTACTGCGCCATATTCGTTATATCAGGAGGTTTCGGCATGACTTTTAGTCAAAAGAGCGTTACCAGCGAAAAAATGACTATTTTGAACGTTATTTGGGGCTCGATCACAATCTCTGTGGTTGTCGCTGGCGGGGCAGGTTATTTTCTGGCCACCCAGGGGATTGTGCCTCCTGTCGTGGAGGGCGATATGGCCCAGATAATGATCGCGGGCATGGCCATTGTCTCATTATTCCTGATTCTGGCCGGGTACAAGGTTAGCGAAATGATTTCGCGAACCAGGGACTCCAGCAGACAAGCCTCATATGAATCGGAGGAGCAGATGGTTCGGGAGCTTTTCCCCCGCTATCTCCAGATATGCGTCAGCCGCTGGGCGTTATTTGAGGGGGTGGGGATCATGGGGCTGGCATGCCTCCTCTTGGCGGGCATGGAATACCTGCCCCATACCGGAGTTTTCTTTACGATATCAATCTGGTTTTTGATCAAAACCAGCCCCTCGATCGTGGAACTGAAGCAATTGGCCGACCGACGCGCCGGAGCCTGAACGCTATGCGGACTAGGGGGCGGAAGGCGCCGCCAAGCTTTCAAATCCGGTTATTGAACCGCCTATTCGCCGATTTCCTTTTTCAACAGAGATAAAGCCTCTTCCTTAACGGGTATGTTCGTTTCCAATCTTCGGTGTACCTGCCTGCGCTTTTTTATGATGGAAGACCGGGAGGCGATTATCCTCTCTTCTGATTCCACGGTTTTCCTGATAAGGTCTATTGCGGAAGCCAGGGAGTCGCCACTCTCTTTTTCAAGTTCGCTTAATATTTCAACCTTGGATTTTAAATCTCGATCCAGCGCCACACGGGTATTCTCCAGATTATCGGCGGTCATTTCACCTTCCACCAATACCTTATCCCGCCTGATCTCCTTTTCCAGCATTTTTATCGCGCTAAATAGAGGACCTTTGGCTTGCAATAATTGCGTCTGCTCCCTTTCCCCAACGCTAACTACCACAGGTGACGGCGCGTAAACCGGCTTTTCGTTCGCATTGCCGCTATTTTTCCTCGGGATTATGGGCGCGGTACGACCAATAGGACTTTGTAATTCTCTTATGTCGGTCGACGGCTCGCTCGGACCAAATTCAGGAACTGGCATAGTCACCGGGTCGTACTCTACCACCTTCTGCGCATATGAAAGCGAGGCACAAAAGGCCATCGCCACTACAACCGATAAAGCGATAAATATGAACTTTTTCATGTTGGCTTGTGTATAATAGGTTTCACAACAACACCATTTTACACCAATGAAATTCGAAATTGTAAAGAAGCTTGAGGGAGAGCTGGAAAAGCTCAACAGGGAGCTGCGGGTGGATCTGCCCAAGGAATTACAAAAAGCGGCCGCTTATGGCGACCTGTCCGAAAACGCCGAATACGACGCGGCCAAGCAGCGCAAGCAGTTCGTAGAGTCTCGCATCGGCCAGCTCCAGAAAAGAATCAGCGAGATCACCTCTATCAACATGAACGCTATACCCAAGGACAGGGTGGGACTGGGCTCCAGGCTGCTTCTTTCCGATCTCGATTCAGGCAACGAAATAGTCTACACGTTCGTGTTCCCGGAGGAGGTGGACCCGGAAAAGGGGAAGATTTCGCTGGCCTCACCCATTGGAAAATCCCTGGTGGGCAAGGAGGAGGGGGACGAAGTTACAGTCATCACTCCCAAGGGAAGGCGCAATTTCGAAATCATCGAGCTGAAAACCTACCACGACCTCTCCCCTGAAAAATAAATGGGGCTTATTCGCCCCACAATTCCCTAAAGTATTTTCTGACCGAGCGGTCCGACAGATATTCCATCAGCGGCGTCCCATAGCCGCAGCTGCGCTGTACTCGATACACTTCAAACATAAATAGCTGGCGGAATCGGGCGGAGTCAAACTCCGGATAATGCTCAAGGGCCAGCCGCTCGAATTCCCCGCCGCCTCTGGCCACCACACGTCCCCGACAAAAAAACCTCAGGATCAATGGCTCCTCACCGAAGGAAGTGAACATCAGTGTCGCCTTTCCTCCGGCCATCAGATGTTCGGCGGTCTTGTTTCCAGAGCCGTGATAATCCGCGTACACGACACTCTTTTCATCGATCACCTTCAAGGGCGCCACTCCCTTGGGTGAAAGATTCACATCATCTCCCTCCACCGCCGTGGCGATGAAAAACATCTTCTGCTCCATGGCGAACCTGGCCAGCTTCTCAGGTATTGTCTTATATTCCTTTGCCACTTCCCGCTCCTTATCCTTTCTGGCGCCACACCATCACGGCTTGATCACCATCACCTTTATTTCCGTCATCTCCTCTATGGCCCAGCGCACTCCTTCGCGTCCGAAGCCGGAAAGCTTCACTCCGCCATAGGGCATGTTGTCCACCCGGAACGTGGGGAAGTCGTTGATGATCACCCCGCCCACCCGGGCTTTTTCGAATGCGGAGAAAGCCTCCTTCAACCCGGATGTGAACACCCCCACCTGCAGGCCATACTCGGAGTCGTTCACCATATCCAGCGCCTCGTCAAAATCACTATAGCTTTGAACCACGGCCACTGGCGCGAACACCTCCCTGCACACCACGTTCATGTCACGCTTCACATTTTCCAATAAAGTCGGCTGGAAACATGGCCCCTGGGCCTTTCCCCCCGCCAGGATCCTGGCCCCGCCGGCCACAGCCTGGGCCACCCATTCCTTTGTCTGGGCAAGGGCTGCATCGTTTATCATCGGCCCCGCCAGCACATCTTTTCTCCGGGGATCACCGGTCCTGATCTTCTCCTTTATCTCGTTTATCAAGGCTTTCACTACTTTGCTATAAACCGGCTTGTGGATCAATATCCTCTGGACGCATATGCAGGTCTGCCCCGCATACACATATGCTCCCTTGGCGGAGCGGGCCACCGCCCAATCCAGGTCCGCGTCCGAATGGATCACCGAAGCCGCGTTGCCTCCCAGTTCCAAAGTCACCTTCTTGCCGGAAGCCAGCTTCATCAGCCGCCACCCCACCGCCGGGCTGCCGGTGAATGTCAGCTTGGCCACCCTGGGGTCCGTGGCCAGCGCCTCCCCCACCTCCCTGGAGCAGGGAACCACGTTGTACTGGCCCGGCGTCACTCCCGCCGCTTCCAAAATCTCCCCCAGAATTAGGGCGCTTATGGGAGTCTTGGAGGCGGGCTTAAGCACGATGCAATTGCGGCTGGCGATGGCTGGCGCCACTTTGTGGGCCACCAGGTTCAGGGGAAAGTTGAACGGTGATATCCCCGCCACCACCCCTACAGGAAACCGCTTGGTCAGCGCGATCCTACCTCCGGAGTTTGTGTCGATATCCACCGGCAGCCACTGGCCCCCGATACGGCTCGCCTCCTCCGCCGCCACGGTGAATGTGGTTATGGAGCGGTCCACCTCGTTTTCTGCCAAGGTCACTGGCTTCCCTGCCTCCGACACGATAGCCTCCACCAGCCGCTTGCGACTTTTTTCTATCCCTGCCGCGGCTTTTCTTAGGATAGTGGCAGTGGCGTAGCTGCTCATGGATTTTGTCGTCTCAAAAGCCTTTTCCGCCGCCATGACCGCCCGTTCCATCTCCGCCTGACCTGCCATGGCCACCGTGGCCACCGTCTGGCCATTAAAAGGATCGATCACTGGCATCGTCTCCCGGGAGCTTATCCATTTCCCCCCGATGAACAACTTGTACCTTTTCGCCATGGGTATCCTCCTTATATTCTCAGCCGTCCATAATTCTCAATCCCCGAGGCCCAACTGTCAAGCGCCCGAGCCTGGGATATGGCGCCGCTGGCTGGAATGGGGTATCTTATCAACATGAGCGACAAGACCAGGATTAAGATTGAAAAGAGGGACAGCGTCTTCTCCGCCGCTCATTTTCTGGCGGACATGGGAAAGTGCGAGAGGATGCACGGGCACAACTACTTCATCAGCGTGGAGGTGGAAGGCGCCCCGGATCGGCGTGGAGCCGTCATCGACTTCAACTTGCTCGACTCGATTGTCAGCCGGGTGTGCCAGCCGCTGGACCACAAGATACTGATCGCCCAAAAGAGCCCAACCGCTCAGGTGGCAGTTAATGGCGCCGAGGTGGAGGTGAACTTCAAAAACAAACGATACCTGCTGCCGGTGGAGGATTGCCTGTTGCTGCCGCTGGATTCCACCACTGTGGAGAGCCTGGCCGGGTATTTGCTGGACAAGATATCGGAGGAGTTGGGCGACACAGCCGGAAGGCTGGGCCAGATAGAAGTGGGCGTGGGTGAAGGAGGATCGAAGATGGCCTACCGGCAAAAAATTGTTGGATGACTGGTCAAGCGAACTCCAGCTCGTCCTTGGCGCACAGCCCCAGCTTTTTCGCCTCTTCCAGAAAGAACCTCAGCCCATCGAGTTCCCTCTCACCCATGTTATAGAATATCCGGCCCAAAAGGTAGTCGATCATCCTCTGGGCGTCATGCGGATTTTTCGCCTCCTGCCGTGCCACCAGTTCGCGATGCTCCATCCCCAGCTCCTTCGCCTCCTGCAGCGCAGCAGTGGCCGCTTCCCACTTTTCGCCCCGGCGGCAACATAGCACCGCATGGACGAAAGGCCGACCGGAGTATTGAAACCACAGATCCCCCAGATCCAATACCACATGCCTATTATGATCCACGCTGTACGCCGCATCGCCAATAACCAAACCGGCGTCCGCGTCTTTTAGCAGCATCTCCGGGTCATCCTCCAATCCCTTGATAATCGTCACATCCTTGTTGTACATCCGCTTGAAGATGATCTGGAGCATGGCCACCGAGGTGCGGCTTTTCGGATCCACCGCCACTGACTCTATGTCCTCCACCGCCATGTCGGAAAATAGCAGCACCGTCTCCACCCTTCCCAGGGAAGCGATGCAGACCACAGGAACAATCACCGCGTCCGGTATCCTGGCGTATTCTATGGATGGGATCAGCGCCATATCCAGGTCCCCAGTGGCGAACCTGTCCGCCAGCTCCGCTGGCGTGTCGATCTCCAACCGAAACGGAACCTCTATAAGCCCGTGCCGGATGGGATGCAGAAGCGGTTTGGAATTCAGAAAATCATGAAGCCCCACCACCGGTCTTGAATATGTCATCGGTCAGGCTCCCACCACGTTATACACGGTGTCCCGCTCCACAGGTACACGGCCGGCTTCCTCTATCAGCCGCACCAGCCTTTCCTGGGCGATTTCCTGGGCGGTGACCGCCCCGGCGGCGTGGGTGATTTTCTCCTCCACCACGGTGCCATCCACATCGTCCGCGCCGAAGGACAAGGAGAGCTGGGCCATCTTCTCCCCGATCATGATCCAGAAGGCCTTTATGTGGGGGAAGTTATCTAGCATCAGCCTGGCGATGGCGATCATCTTAAGGTCCATGATCCCGGAGGCCTTGGCGATTTTTTCGTATCTGGTGTTCTGCGGGTGGAAGGCCAGCGGAATGAAGGTCAAAAACCCTCCTGTCCTGTCCTGCTGCTCCCGCAGCCGGATCAGGTGGTCGATTCTGTCCTCCGGGGTTTCGATATGGCCATACAGCATGGTGGCGTTGGTGTTCAGCCCCGCCTCGTGGGCGGCGCCGTGCACAGCCAGCCATTCCTCCGCGTCTATCTTCTCCGGGCAGATTTTCTTTCGCACCCGCTCGGCGAAAATCTCCGCCCCGCCCCCCGGCAGCGAGCCGAGCCCGGCTTCCTTCAACTCCGCCAATACCTGGGGAACACTCTTGCCGGAGATTTGGGCGAAATAGGCGATCTCCACGGCGGTGAACGCTTGCAAATGAATGTGGGGATATTCCAGGCGCAGCCGCCCTATCATCTCCACATAGTAATCGTAGGGCATGGTGGGGTGTAGCCCGCCAACAATGTGGAATTCAGAGAAACGCTCACCTTTGCTTTTGGCCGCCTGCTCCATCACATTGTCCAGCTCCATGGTATAGGCGTCCTGGTCCTCCTCCTTGCGGGAAAAGGCGCAGAACCGGCAAGTGTTCACACACACATTGGTGTGGTTGATATGCCGGTTCACAATGTAGTATGCGTTATCCCCGTTGATTCTTTCCCGAACCGTGTTGGCCATGGCCCCCAGTCCCAGAAGATCCGCCGATGCTTCCAGGGCAAGCCCGTCTTCGTAACCAAGTCTTTCTCCCGCCTCCACCTTTTCGGCGATGGATCGCAGTTGTTTATCTTTAAATATAGTCATCAGTATTTAAAAACCAGTTGATATCTGATTCTAATGCTCCGCAAGAGCAATATCAAGAAATCCCACACATCCGACCGGCAACTCCCCCAAAAACAGTGAAAGGATATGGAAAGTAATGGACCCTGCCGCATGGTCAGAAAATCAACCTGAAATGAACCACAGGGCAGGGCAGATTGCCCAACTGTCCTAAGCTTCCCCGGCTGCGGCCCCTGTTTCTATCTCCACACTATACGTCATCAGGCACTGGGCTTCACCCCGATAAGTTCCAGTGACCGGGGCCGTCAGGTCTATTACCGATGAGGAGACAAGCGCCACATGCTGCTCCCCGCAGGCTATCCCGGCGGCCGGATCATACCCCCGCCATCCGGCCCCATGCAGATATATCTCCGCCCAGCTGTGCAGTTCCCGCGGATCAGTGCCCTCATCGTCCGCCTGGTATCCGCTGACAAATCTGGCCGCGGCGCCCACACTGCGGGTGGCGGCCACAAAAACAGCCACCATATCGCGGCAAGAGCCTTCCCCCCGCGCCAGTGTCTCTTCCGGCGCCATAAGCCCCGGTTCATCCCGGTGGATATGGGCCACGGAAGCGCGGATTTTGCCGCTGAGCCATATCAGAAAAGCAAGTGGATCATCACCTGTGGCCCGCCTCCCTTCAAGGACCATGGCCCGAACCGCTGGACCATCGAAATTCGGCGCCAGAAACGGCGCCAGCTCCCACCTCTCCTCCTCTGGATAAGCCAGGGGAATTACGCTGTATCTGGAATCTGGCAGGATGAAATCGAAGGGATTGTTCCGAAAGGTCTCCACCTGGGCCACAGATTCAAAGACCACCTCATCGGTTTTATCTGTAAACCAGAATAGCGTGGAGGATCCGCCATCCAGGTCCACATTGTCAGTCCTCCCAGCCGCGTCCGGAGTTATATTCAGGCTGTAGGAAAGAAGCCGTTGCGAGACATCACTTCTGGGTTTCAGCCTTATTACATGAGGTTCCGGGAAGATCTGGCTACTGTAACTGTATTTTACCTTATGCCGGATTTTAAAGCGCATCGGCCGCTTTGCCATTTTGATTTTTTGGATTCTCCAGCATGGGGATCATCCATTCAGAGGGGAACTGCTCCACTCCCGCCCGCAGCCAGTCCTGCCACCAGGCGCCCAGCCCTTCCAGATCCTCCCTGGTGTGCCGCTGATAGCTGATGTCATAAGCGTCGCGCCGGTAAAGAACCATATCGATAGGGAATCCCACATCGGTGGCGGCGATACGGGTGCTGTCGAAGGCCAGATAGCCCACTTTCATCGCCTCCTCGATGCTGGAGTCATACCTGAGCACCCGATCCAGAATCGGCTTGCCATAGCTTGATTCACCGATGATGTAATATGGAGTTCCCTCGGAGACCTCCACCCAGTTTCCCTGGGGATAGAGAAGGTACAGCTTATGCTCCTTGTCGTTTTCCAGCTGGCCCCCGATGATGGAATACAGATTGATGGCCAGGCCTGATTCCTCCAGCGCCAGCCTATCCTCCTCCACAACCTTGCGCACTTGCCGTGCGAAGGCGTTTACCGCCTTGTAAAGCTTGTCAAAGGTCTCATCGCTCTCTTCGATGGTTTCCTCGAAATAGGTCAGCGCCTTATCCCGCAGCGATCTTAAGCCCGAAGTCATCAGAAACATGGAGTGGTGGCCATGCTCATGAATGGTAACCTTGCGCGCGGTGATCTGCTCCACTCCCGTGGTGACCCTTGTATCCGCCAGGCCGATCAGGCCATCGCGGACTTTCATTCCCAGACAAAATGTCATGAATCGCCCCTATGCAGCGCGCCATCCACAATCGCCGGCGCTAATGAAAAATATGTTTCAAAAATAGCGTCCCCAACCCGGTTCAGCTTGATCTGGATCCCGTCAAGATACTGATGCATACCTGTCTGGGATACCTCCTCTATATCGGAAAAATCGATATCCGCGCAAAGCCGCCCCAGTCTTCTTTCCGCTTTGTTATCGAATGTGGAAAGTGGCGAGCCGGAGATGGCGTGCAAAGAGATGGAAGCCGCTTCCAGGCAAAACCGTATGGAGCGGGGGAACTGGTTGTCAAAAATCAGGAACCGGCCAATCTGCTTGGGGTCTATGCGCCGGTAGGTTTTGCGGTACATTTCCAGGGCGCTGGCCGATTTTAACACTGCGGCCCATTGTATCTTGTCATACGGAGTCCCCACATAATCCATACTTGGAAGGAGAAGGAAATATTTGACATCCAGCAGGCGGGAAGTCTTGTCCGCGCGCTCCAGCATCCGCCCTAACCGCAGGAAATGCCATGCTTCATCGTGAGACATGGTGGCCTCTGTCACGCCGGTGACCTGGTGACACCCTTCCTTCACTTCGTCCAGAAAACTATGCGGGTCCTCGAAGACCTTGCCGCTGTCCGCCGCGGAGCGCACCATATGATACATCTTGTTGATCTGCCGCCACGCCTCGGAGCTGATCACCTCCCGCACCGATCGGGCGTTGTCGCGGGCGGAGCGCAGGCTGGAAAGTATGGAGTTTGGATTCTGCGAGTCAAAAGCCAGAAACCGGATAACGCTTTCCTGATCGCTGCCGCCGTATTGGGCCTCAAAGGCAGCCCTGTCGCCGGAGACCTCCAGCATTGGATTCCACTGAAGCTCCTCATCCACTTGCAGGTCCAGGGTCAAATACTGGTTTACGTCCACAAACCGGGCCACGTTTTCCGCTCTTTCAATATACCGGCTCATCCAGTAGACAGAATCCGCCACCCTTGAAATCATCGCTCTTCGCATGGCTTTTCTCCTCCCTACCGGTCCACCACCCAGGTGTCTTTGCTCCCCCCGCCCTGGCTGGAGTTGACCACCAGGGATCCTTTTTTAAGAGCCACTCGGGTCAGGCCTCCCGGCAGCACATATATATCCTTTCCAAAAAGAATATAGGGGCGCAGATCCACATGCCGTCCCTCGATCCGGTCTCCTGCGATGATGGGAGCCCTGGACAAGGAAAGAACCGGCTGCCCTATATAGTTTCGGGGATTGGCCTTTATCTTTTCCACAAACGAAGCCCGCTCACTGGCGGTGGCGTGGGGGCCTATGATCATCCCGTACCCCCCGGATTCGTTCACCGCCTTTACCACCAGCTCTTCTATATGCTCCAGCACATATCGGCGGTCCTTATCATCCCAGCACACATATGTCGGCACATTGGGGATTATCGGCTCCTGGTCCAGGTAAAACCTGATAATCTGCGGCACATAGGCGTAGACCGCCTTGTCATCCGCCACCCCGCAGCCGGGAGCGTTGGCCAAAGCCACCTTCCCCTGCCGGTAAGACTCCATGATCCCCGGAACGCCCAGCATGGAATCTGGCCGGAAGGCCAGCGGATCGAGAAAGTCGTCATCAATACGGCGGTATATCACATCTATCTTTTCGAATCCGCGAGTTGTCCGGGCATAGACGAATCCATCTTGCGTAATCAGGTCGCGCCCTTCCACAAGGCGGACCCCCATCTGTTTTGCCAGAAAGGAATGTTCGAAATAAGCGCTGTTGTAAACACCCGGCGTGAGGACCGCCACAGAGGGCTCGTCCACCATGGGGGGAGCAAGCTCCTCTAGCATATGAAGCAGCTGGTTTGGATAATCCTCCACGGGCCGGACTTTGGAGGGGCCGAATACTCTGGGGAAAGTATGTTTCAAAACCTCCCTGTTCTCCAGCACATATGAAACACCCGATGGCGACCTGAGGTTATCCTCCAGCACATGGAAGACGCCTTTACCATCCCGGATGAGGTCTACCCCGGATATGTGGCACCAAACCTTATTGGGAGGGTCGACCCCGACGCATTCCGGCCGGAACGCCGCGCAGGAGAGTATCAACTCCGGGGGAATGACTTTCTCTTTTAATATCCTTTGATCGTGATAAATGTCATCTATGAACATATTCAGGGCTGTGACCCGCTGCTTGAGGCCATCCTCGATTGGCCTCCAATCCGCCCCATCAACAATCCTGGGGATTATATCAAATGGGAATATTTTCTCTTCCGCGGCTTCGGACCCATAGACAGCGAAAGTGATTCCCATCTGATAAAGCGCCGCTTCAGCCGCCTGCTGGCGAAAGTGAATTTCCTCGCTGGAAAGATCCTCCAGCCTTTTGATTAGCAAATCAGAGGCTTCACGGGGGACCGAATCCCCGGAAAACATTTCATCAAAAAAACCCTCGGTCCGATAATTTTCAATATTCATGCCCACGTCGCCATACTCCTTAAGTTCCATCCTTCAGTCTACTACCAATCCATGGAACCATTCCATATCTATTTGATTTGGCGGTGAAAGGCTGGTTTTCATAATCCCTTTATCAGGCTGCTTGGGCCAGCCGCCAATATCTTTCAACAGTGATTGACGCCATGATATGTCTTACTACTTGCGGCTTTATAGTGATATAATTCTCGCATACAAAGGCATAAACCAGTTATGTCATCCATGGAAACAGTCTCTGGCCAGGAATCGTTTGGGAGAATTGGAAATTTGGATATAGATATACTTTCCATTAACAACCGCAGGTTCTGCATGACCAGCGTCCTGCGCCCACCGATCCTGAATACACTACGGATATGGTCTGAAAACCAGGGGTGGCGCGCGCGCGTGATAACAGTTTCAGAAGAGCAGGCCCTCAGCCAGGTTCGCGCGGATGTGGTTGCCCTGAGCGTTTACACCCCATCGGCTCCTGCGTCATACCGGGTGGCGGACAAACTGCGGGAACAAGGCAAAGTGGTGATTATGGGGGGCCCCCACTTCCGCGGGGGGATGAGCGTCGAAGCTATGGGACGGTGCGACGTGGTGGCCGAGTCCATATCGGAAGAAACATGGGCCAGGCTGCTCGACGATGTGGCAACCGGACGGATCAAACCGGGAGGAGCCGCGCATTCCATCCTGGACCTTGAGGAAAACTTCAGGTATCCCGAAGACTATCGGCGCCACATAAATGACAAGAAATGGTACCAGGTGGCCACTATTCCCACATCCCTCGGCTGCCCGTATGGCTGCGAGTTTTGCGATCCACTGATGAAGGGTAAATACGTGGACCGAGGTATAGACGTGATCATCGACGACCTGGCGGAGATGAAGGGCGGAGTCGCCCTTTTTTGTGACGCCACTTTCGGGCTGAATAAAAAATACACGATGGAGCTTATGGAAGCGGCGGCCCCTTTGAAAAAGAATATCCTGGTGGAAACATCCCTGGCCAGGGTGATGGACAGGCAGCTGGTGGCAGCCATGGCGAAAGGGGGAGTGAAGGCCATGGAGGTGGGGATAGAAACATTGTCGGAGGGGCTGAACAAGCATGGCGCCAAAAATAGCCGCCAGCAGATGATGGACACCATAGCCATGGTCCATGACCATGGCATATTGATCCAGGGCAACTTCATCCTTGGGCTGGATTGCGATGGACCGGATTGCTTCGACCAGGCTTATGAGTTCTATATCAAGTCCCGGCTCGATTTTATTTACGCCAACCTGCTCACCCCCTTTCCCGCCACTCGCCTTTACCGGCGATTGAAGAATGAGAACAGGATAATCGACTATAACTGGGAAAACTATGATTTCGCCACCGTAGTTCACAGTCCGAAAAAGCTGACCCCGGATCACTTGCATTATGGTTACCACCAGTTCTGCGCCTCGGTGTACGGGCCCAGGGCCATCGCCGGAAAAGTGATGAGGGCCGGGTTGGATTTTGGCCCGGGAATGCAGACAGCCATGATGACGCTGTACCACCTGTATTACCATAGGGTGGTGGGGAAAATGATCGCCACGGCTCCTGACAGAAAGCCAGCCATTCCTTCCCTGGAGCCCTCCCTCAGTTCATAAGCCCCTTCGCTGGGCCCCTTCCCCGCTGTCTATCGGCTGGTTATTTCCAGATCTTCCTGCTCAAGGCTTCATATTCATTTTCAAAGGCCGCCATCAATCCTTCTTTCATAAAGGAGTAATGCCCATCGGCTGTGATGATCAAATGATCGCGCAAGGACAGGTCCATAAACTTCAGCGCGTAGCATAGATTGCGTGTGGCGCGGATATCATCCGGAGAGGGCTTCACATCGCCGCCGGGATGGTTGTGCGCCATCACCACGCTGGCGCTGGAGAGCTTGAACGCCGTCTCCACCACCTGACGTGGATGGACCTCCACAGAGCCGGGCGCCCCGGTGGTGAACCGCTCCTCCCCCAAGATGGCGTTTTGCGAGGAAAGATAGAGCACGTGCAAAGTCTCCCGGCCGCTGGCCTTCATGGCGTGGGTGAAATACTCCAGCGCCTCGCCAAAGGAGCGCAGATAGTCCCCCCGTATGATTTTTTCGCGCAGGAACTTGCGGGCGATCTGCTGCACCATTGTTATCCCCATGGCGTTTGTGGCGCCGATGCCCTTTATCTTTTGCAGCTCCTCCACCGATGCCTCCAGCACCGGGGCCAGCCCGCCGAAGGAATCAAGCGCCTCCCGGGCTATCTGCTTACAGTCCCTTCTGGGTGTGGCCAGGGTGAGCAACATTTCCACGATCTCGTCGTCAGTGAGCTTTTCCAAACCATGATTTAAATATTTCTCCCGCAGCCTGCCACGATGGCCTTCCAGCTTGCGTTCCCCTTTCTTATCCGCCGCCATCCCCCCTACCCCAGCAAAATCACGTCGACTATGGTAAACGCCATCAATCCCACGCTTATCACGCCGTTGATGTTGAAAAACGCCACATTGACTCGGGACAAATCGTCCGGGCGAACAAGGGAGTGCTCGTACCAAAGCATGGCGCCGGTGAATACCACACCCGTCATATATATCCAGGAGAGAGGCGCCGCCCACGCCGCCAGAGTCAACAAGACCACCATCACCGCATGGAACATGGCGGAGAGGCGCAACGCAAGCGCAACACCGAATTTACCGGGGATGGAGTTTAATCCATGTTGCGTGTCATAGGTATAGTCCTGACAAGAGTATATGGTGTCCAGCCCAGCCAGCCAGAACACCACCGCCGCCCCGATGGTCAGCGATACCAGCGATATCTCCTCACGCACAGCCACCCATGCCCCCACCGGCGCCAGCGCCAGCGCCAGCCCTAGAAAAAAATGGGAGTAGGCTGTGAACCTCTTGGTGAACGAGTAGAAGAAGACGATGGCCAGCGCCAAAAAGGAAAGATAAAAAGCCAACATGTTTATGAACCAGCAGGTAGCCAGAAAGCCCATGGAGCACGCGCCCACGAAGATTGCGTACTGGGCCCGGGTTGCCTTCCCCGCGGGGATGGCGCGGCCCTGGGTCCTGGGATTTTCCGCGTCGTATCGCCAGTCCACCAGCCTGTTGAACGCCATGGCGGCGCTCCGGATGAAAAACATCGCCAACAGGATAAGCCCGAACAACCGCCATCCAGGCCACCCCTGCGCGGCGATAAACGCGCTCATGACGGCAAAGGGGAGCGCAAACAGCGTGTGCTGAATCTTGATATCATCGAATATGGCCGCCAGAGAATTCATGGCGGTCAATCCATGGCCGAAATGTTGGCGAATTTGTGGACCAATTTTTTCGCTCCAAACCGGGGGAAGTATATGGTGATCTTCGCCATATCCCCTTTACCCTCGATCTTGCGGATAACTCCTATCTCGAAAGTTGGGTGGCGCACTTTCATCCCGACGCTCAGCCCATCCACTTCCTTGTGGGCTCCCTCCTCCCGCCTGGCCAAGGGCAATGGCGTTGGGACAAACTCAGGCTGCCATGTCCGCGCCGCGTATTCTTTTCGCTCCTGATGAACCGTAGCCTGTTTTTGTGGTGTGCCACTTCTCTTCAGCGCGTCTTCCGGCAGATCGTCCAGGAAGGCGGATGGCCGGTTGGCCTGGGAGACACCCAGTAGGCGGCGGGTCAGCGCTCTGGTGATGGCAAGGCTTTTGCGAGCGCGGGTCATGGCTACATACATGAGCCTTCGCTCTTCCTCCATCTGGGCTGGATCGTCCTTACTACGGGCGTGGGGGAAGAGATTGTCCTCCAGGCCGCTGACGAACACATGATCGAACTCCAGTCCCTTGCTCACATGAACGGTCATCAGCTTCACGGCGCCGCGTCCCTGGGCGTCGGTGACGTTATCGGCGTCGGCCACCAGGGCCGCCTGATCCAGGAAAGCCCTCATCGACGGGTCGCCTGTCTTCTCGGCGAACTCGGCAGCGGCGTTGACAAGCTCGTCCAGGTTCTCCATGCGGGAGATCGATTCGCTCTTGTTGTCGTTGATCAGCCAGTCGGCGTATCCTGTAACATCCAGCGCTCCCGAAATAGCCTCCGGGGCGTCCTTTTCTGTGACAAGAAGAGCCACTTTTCGCAGTATTTCCCGGAACTCGGCCAGCTTTGCCCTGGCGGCGGAAGAAAGTCCTTCGATCGATTCCAGCTCATCGAGGGCCTGAGCAGGCGCCAGCCCCTCGCTCCTGGCGAACTCCTCCAGCCTGGTCACAGTCACTTGGCCGATCCCCCTGGGTGGGGTGTTCACCACCCGCCTGAATCCCACCAGGTCACGGGGATTCATGGCCACATTGAAATACGCCAGCAGGTCCTTGACCTCCTTGCGGTCATAGAACTTCAATCCCCCGAAAACCTGATGGGGCAAGCCCACAGCCCGCAAGGCTTCTTCAACGGCGCGGGACTGGCTGTTGGTCCGGTAGAACACGGCCATCTCATTGAGGTTCTCTCCGGTGGCCTCCAGGCCCAGAATTCTCTCCGCCACTTCGGCTCCCTCTTCCCTCTCGTCGCCCGCCACGACCAGTTCTATCTTGTTCCCCTGGCTGTTATTGGTCCAGAGGCTCTTGCCGCGCCTGCCGGGATTTCTGGCCACCACGGCGTTGGCCGCCCGCAGGATGTTGCCGGAGGAGCGATAGTTCTGTTCCAGCATTATCACTTTCGCGGTCGGGTAGTCCCGCTCGAAGTTTCTCAGGTTCTCCAGGCTGGCGCCGCGCCACTGGTATATGGACTGGTCGTCGTCCCCCACCACGCACACGTTCTGGTTTTTCCCCATTATCAGGCGTAGCAGGCGATACTGGGTCGCGTTTGTATCCTGAAACTCGTCCACCAGGGTGTGAAGGAATTTGCGCTGGTAGTTCTCCCTAGCCTCCTTGTCATTGGAGAGCAATTGGACCAGCTTCCCCAGCAGATCGTCGAAATCCATGCATTTGGCCGCCACCAGTTTCTCCTCGTAGCGCTGAAATATCTCCACAAACTGGCGATGTCTCTGCCCTAGTTCCGCCGCGGCCTCGTCCGGACCTTTCATGTGGCTTTTATAGCGGGAGATCATGGAGCCGATCTGGCGTGCGGGGTGTTCCTTTTCAGGCAGGCTCAGCTCCTGCAGCACCGCCTTTATCAGCCGGGTCTGGTCCAGCTGGTCATAGACGGCGAAATCACGGGGGTAGTTGATTCTCCCCGCCTCCTGACGAAGGATACGAAGGCATGCCGAGTGGAAAGTGGATATCCACATCCCTCCACCACCCTGACCGCAAAGGCGCATGGTGCGCTGTTTCATTTCGGCGGCGGCCTTGTTGGTGAATGTCAGGGCCAGCATCTGGCTGGGACGGACACCGGAGGAGAGGAGCCGGGCGATGCGGTGTGTGATGACGCGGGTTTTGCCGCTACCGGCGCCCGCGATAATTAAAAGCGGTCCCTCGGTCAGGTTCACCGCCTCCATCTGGCGGTCGTTGAGCTTTTCATCCCCTTCCCCTTCCGGGGCCGATGGGGGCAAGGGGGACTGAAACCGGAATTCGTTTTGCGTCCCGCTCAAGGCTTTATGAACCGCGATATTTTATCATAGGTTGCGTCGCCGGCCTTGATGATCTGGGCCATCTTGCCGTC
Source organism: Nitrospinota bacterium (assembly GCA_029881335.1). Classification (GTDB taxonomy): domain Bacteria; phylum Nitrospinota_A; class UBA7883; order UBA7883; family UBA7883; genus JAOUMU01. Next base: position 16,282 of record JAOUMU010000039.1, read on the forward strand.
GCGGTAAACCACCAGCGTGGGGGTGGAATAGATGTTCAGGCTTTCGGCCACCTTCAGGTCCCCTTCAACTTTCTTTTCGATTCGTTTGCGTAATTCCGGGGTGAACTCTACCATATCCTTGTGCCCTTCCAGATAATCCCGCAGTCTATTCTGGTTTTCGAACATCTCTCTGCGGATTCTTATAAACGCCTCGCGCCCCTGGGTGAGCGCCACTCCGTTGGCAAAAGAGACGGCAAAGGGAGAGAGTCCGTGGGAGGGAATGATATAGTCGCGAAACACCACAAGCACGTCCGGCCGTAATTTCATGATCTTCTCCACTTCTGGCTCTATTTTTTGACAATAGGGGCACTGGAAGTCAGAGAATATCTCCACCCGAATTCTGGAGGCCGGATCGCCTGCGTATGTAAGGTATTCACCCTCCATCACCGAGGTGCTTCCCTTTTTCAGGACTACCGGCGCAGTGGGTATAACAAAAGCCAATGCCACCACCGCCACATTGGCCCATTTCCCACCTGGAAGGATATGGTCGGTCCTTTTCCACCCCCAGGCCATGGTGAGCAGGAAAAGTATGGACACTGTGACAAACTGAATGACGCAGAACATGCAGAATATTCCCAGAATGCTGGCCATAACCCAGAGGAAATAAAACTCCGCTCCCATCATGGCCGAGGCAATCGGCAGGGTGAGCCGGGGGAAGTAGACCTGGCAGAATATGAAAGAGACATATACCAGCAGGCCCAGGTAGGCCACGGATAGACCATTTTCCATCATCGGCATCGGAATCCTGGCAAAGGGTGTGGAGGCCACGTCGGCGCATCCGCTCTGGCCACCGCCACAAATCTCCATTATCCAGGTGTATTTATAGCTAAGCTCTATAGTGAGGGTCAGCAACACTCCAAACACCGCCACTGCCAGCATGGCGACGGGCAGGGTCTGGCTTGCTCCGGCTTTCTTATCATTCATCGTCTTGCTCATTCTTTTCCAATTCCAATTTTTCTGTTATCTCTTCCAAAGGCTCCGATATTTTCGGGGCTGGAATATCTTCCGTCCCCGTGGAGTCCAGGCTCTCCTCCTCATACCAATATGGATCTATGTTAAAAAAACTGTGGATACTCTCCTCTTCCACCTGGGTCGGCTCCATGGGAATCAGGGGCAACGGCGCCAACTGGACCTGCTCCGAAGGCATGTTGATATCCATCCTGGACACTCCTCCGCGCTGCAGGGCGCCCCAGGGTATAAGTATCATTTTTCCTCGAATGGACAACATTCCGCCGATCTCAATGATCGCATACCTCGGTTTACGGGTCTCCACGTCTACCAGCAGATCCTTGATTTCGGCCACGTCAGCGTCCATGATATCGTAGATGTAGTAGCCTACCACGTTGTCCATGGGGTGTATGTCCATATTAATGCTGGACGCGAGCGTCAATGTCATTTTCCTGCTCCCCTGACTTGTTTTCGGTTAGCATAACTATAAATTATGCGTTCATATGGGTAAAGGGTAATGTTGGACTGCGCCCCGCCAACGGTCAGTTAATCCGTCAGTTTTTGGGGGGACCTGTACGAGTTCCTGTTTTCTGTTTATATCCTGCAATGTGGCCTCATGCTCCAGAGGCGGCAAGTAGCTGATTCCGGGAGTGCGCCCGTTTTCTGCTATGGACGCTCTCGATTATCGGCGGGACGTGTTCTACCATGTCCATATAGCTCTCATACTCTTACCAATGAACCTCCTCTTCGCTTATGGTTTTCATGAGCAATTAGGCATAATCGGTTCCAATGCCCGGCCCGGATCAATGAGCGATGGCTTATGACAGCGGCGGCGTACAATCTGATGCGGCTGAGCCGAATGATGGGGTGACCGGGAGGTTCGAAAGCCCAGGGCCGCCGCAAATACGCCCTTGAGTGGTGAGTATATGGCTAATCGGCCGAGGCGTTTTGTTAAATTATCAGGGATGTAAATAGGAAACGGATGGAATGGAGGGATGCCTCAGCAGTCTTCTAAATCACGTACTTGTCTGTTCGATCCCGAAACGCTCGCTATCCGTGCGAATATTTGTATAAATGAGCCTAAGACCTGTGTCGCTGGGCAAAAGACCTTCGATGGGAATGGTGGAGCTGAGGGGGATCGAACCCCTGACCTCTTGAATGCCATTCAAGCGCGCTCCCAGCTGCGCCACAGCCCCAAGAACTGTGTAGTCTAATGTCAGTGACCCTCATAGTCAATAGGATAAAAAAAATAATTTATCAAGGCGGCCGGTACCCATTTTTAAAGGGATTTTCACGGATGCGGCAAAAAGTTGGGCCAGATCATTGCTGAACATCAAATGACCTGTTGATAGTAAAAATAAAAGTGTTAGAATTGTCCAGGGTGTGGCTGATGGTAGTAGTGCTCCTAGACGTGGGAATGATCAGCTGTGCCCCTTGTGAAAAAACACACCTCGAAAAAGCTTTGCGTTTCATCGCCATCCAATGTCGCGGATGTCATAGTGGCGCCCAATTCCCTCCGGGTATTTTTCATATGAGTCACGATTGCGATAATTTTACAAATCCAAAATGGACAGGCGTCTTCTCGCGATTAGCCTCGCACAAAACTCTTGTAGGCATAGGGATCATCGCCGCGTTGATGGTTTTGGCCTTCGCCGGCCTGGCGTCGATTGCGATGGAGTACAAAACCATTCTAGCGCTTATCAACACAAGTGGCCGACAACGGATGCTTTCCCAGAAAGCCCTTGCTCTTGAGGAAAACATGATCCTTGTGCGAAATAGCGTCAAGGCAGACCACTTGAGGCATAAATTACTGGATGTGGCTGCACAGATGGAAAAGTCGCACACTGATTTGAGCTGGGGCCTTTCCAAGACTGGCTACTTCACTAATATGAATGAAGTCCAGCGTTTGTTTTATAACGAGCCCAGTTCCGTGGACCGGCGCGTTCTTGATTTTATCTCCAGCATACGCGCGTTTGCAGGTGAGCCTGCCATGGCCATGATACAAGAAAATGTCCACCATCTCCATTTACATGATTCTCTGGACAAGGAGATGTTGCTGGTTTCCCTGGACGCCGTGGTGGCGGGTTTCCAGCGAGCGGGAGAGCGGGGCATTGCGTCGATGAGAAATTACATGGGGATTGTTTTTCTTCTGATTATAGGAACTTTGGCGCTTGAAAGGGCATGGCTGCGAGGGCCGTTTTACACCAGGATGCAGGAGGAGACTGAAAGGCTCAACAGGACGGTGGAGGAACGAACCGCAGAGCTGGCGCGGGCTTACCGGGAGACCAAGGAGGAGATGGCGGTCCGCCTAAAACTGGAGGAAAGCCTGATAGGGAGCGAGCGCGTGCTAGGCATGGTAATCGCGCACCTGCCGGTGATAATCAATGTGTTGGATAAAGGAGGAATATTCATCCTGTCCGAAGGCAGGGGCCTGGATGCGCTGGGCAAGAGTCCAGGAAAATTTGTCGGCGAGTCGATCAGCAATGTGTATGGAGGGGAGGATCAAATCCCTGAGGTATACCGGAAGGCCTTTGAGGGGGCGGCTGGCCACGCCACGGCCCATCAGGGAGGGAGAATGTTTTACACCAGGGTCGAGCCACTATTGGGCTCTAACGGAGCAGTAACCGGCGTCATCAGCGTATCCATGGACATTACTGAGCGGGTGAACGCTGAAAAGGAGGCCCTGATGGCGCAAAAAAGGCTTGCCCACGCGGACAAAATGAAGTCGCTTGGAGCCTTGGTGGCGGGGGTGGCTCACGAGATTAACAATCCCAACAGCTTCATCATGATGAACGTCTCTCTGTTTGAAAGGATTTGGATCAATGCGCAAGAGCATATTGAACATAGTCTGAATCCTGACGATTACCTGATACCTGGTGAAATGCGTATGAGCATGGCCAGTGAAGCGGCCCCTAAGCTGCTGAAGGGAATATACAGCGGCTCGGAGAGGATCAGGGATATTGTGGGAAGGCTGAAAAACTACGCCAGGCAGGATTTCGACTCTCCCAAGACAGACATCAGCTTGAACGATGTCCTGGCATCCGCTCTCCAGTTCACAGGCAACATTCTCCGGGCCAGCACCAGCAACCTATCGCTGGAGTTTGGCGAAGGGCTTCCCCTGATTTACGCAAATTCCACCGAAATCGAGCAAGTGATGGTCAACCTGATCATGAACGCGTGTCAGGCGCTTACCGACACCAACCAGGCTATTTCCATTTGCACATACCATGATCCCGGAGCAAATATGGTGATGGCTACAGTCCGCGATGAAGGGCGCGGGATGCCTGAGGAGGCGCTGGAAAAGGCCACTGAGCCTTTTTTTACAACGAAGATGAAAGGTGGCGGAATTGGGCTGGGGCTTTGGGTATCCTACAATATCATCAGGGAAACTGGCGGCGAGATGGTATTCGACTCAAAAGAGGGTGAATATACGGAAGTGACAATCCAGCTCCCCGCGCTGGGCGCCACGGAAAAAGACCAGGCTTTATAAACTTGATCATGGGGCCACAGTTGGATGGCATGGACTGCCGGTCCCGGCCTTTGGGGGCGCATAACCGGATGATTCACATCACCATGGCGCGGGCCCCACTTTCACATTGCGCTATCTCTTGTCCAACCACCCTCTCAAACTGCTAGAATAGGCGGATTCAAAATCAATCGGCTGATAGGCCGGCGTGGAGGGAAGAGTTGGCAGATAAGTTCACAGTAACGGCCCGAAAGTTTCGGCCCATGACCTTTTCCCAGATGGTTGGGCAGCGCCACATCGTCCGTGCGCTTACCAACGCCCTGGAGAAAAAGAGAATAGGCCACGCGTACCTTTTTTCCGGCACCCGAGGTGTGGGGAAAACCACCACCGCCAGGATTCTGGCCAAAAGCCTTAATTGCAAGTCCGGCCCCACACCGGAGCCATGCCTGGAATGCGACAATTGCATGGAGATCACCGCTGGAAACGCCATGGACGTGATGGAGATAGACGGCGCCTCCAACCGGGGGATAGACAGCATTCGAGAATTACGCGACAGGATAATGTTCACTCCGTCCAAAAGCCGATATAAGGTATACATCATCGACGAAGTGCACCAGATCACCAGGGAGGCGTTCAACGCCCTGCTAAAAACCCTGGAGGAGCCACCGGATTTCGTTGTGTTCATTTTCGCCACCACGGAGCAGGGCAAGGTGCCGGAGACGATCCTGAGCCGATGCCAAAGCTACGAGTTCAAGGCCCTTTCCATGAAGGAGATAGCCGATCATCTGATCCTGATAGCCGAGAAGGAAGGAATCAAGGCCTCTCTATCCGCAGTGGAACTGATCGCCCGAAGAGCCAGGGGATCCATGCGCGACGCGCAGTCCATGTTCGATCAGGCGGAAGCCTACGGCGCCGGCGAGGTGGGTGACGAGGAGGTGAAAACAGCCCTGGGATTGGTGGACAACGCCACCATGTCCACTCTCATGGACGCCGTGACCGCCAGGGATATGGGGGCCCTAATGACCGCAGCTTCCGCCGTGTCCGCCAGTGGAGCGGACCCTGCCGCATTTCTGGAGGATGTGGCGGCCCTGGTGCGGGACATCATGGCGGCCCGACTGGCGCCAGGATCGATGGAAGGCCGGGAGGAGAAAGAACAGGCGAAACTGACCGAATGGGCGATGGCTTTGGAGTATGATGAATTGCAACGATTTTTCAACGTGCTCTCCGACACCATGCGCAACATGAAATATTCCTCCCTGCCCCACCTGACCATGGAGATGGGGCTATTGCGGCTGGGGGCGAAGCGAGGCGTGGCCAGCCTGGACGAGGCCATCGCAGAAGTGGCCAGAGCGCAGGCTCAGGCGGAGAAAGAAGCCGAGGAGGAGCCGTTCCGGTTTCCCATGAACAGCGCTCCGATGGCGGAGCAGGAGGCTAACCTGGCGCCCGCGCCGGAGGATATACAGATGGCCGTCAGCGGGGCGGGTGCGGGACCGGAGGCGCTGCTGGAGGCTTTCAAGGATGCCCGGCCTATTCTCCTGGGTATCATGGACAACGCCACGGTCCAGGTGAAAGGCGAAGTGGTGGTGATAAAAGTCACCGACATGCACAGCCTGGAACAACTGGAAGAACAGGAGCTGAAGGCCACCTTGCAGGTAGTGGCCAGGAGAATGGTCTGCCCCACGGCCAGGGTGGTGGTGGAGTATCACGGAGTAAAAAAAAACTTTGACGACGGCGGCGCCAGGCGCGTCGAGGAGAGGGAACGTTCACTGAAAAAACAGATGGTGGACAGCCCTATAATAAATGAGGCGATGGAGATATTCAGCAACATGGAGGTGGTGGATGTCCAGCCGATCAAAGGGGCGTGAAGCCCGCCGCCATATTAATCTAACATTTAAGGAGAGAAGGATATGAAAGGTTTCGGAAATATGATGCGCCAGGCGCAGCAAGTGCAAAAAAAGCTGGCCGAGGCGCAGGAAGAGCTGAAAACAAAGACCGTCGACGGTGAAGCCGGCCAGGGAAAGGTGAAGACCGTTGTGACCATGGGATATGAGCTAAAATCCGTGACCATAGACAAGGAGCTTCTGGACCCGGAGGACCCGGATACCCTGCAGGACCTTATCACCCTGGCGGTGAATGACGGCCTGGATAAGGCACGCAAAGCCCGCGAGGAGGAACTGGGCAGAGTTTCCGGTGGGCTGTCCGGGATGATCCCCGGATTAGCATAGGGCGTTTTTGATGAAAGGCCCCAAGTCCCTGGATGAGCTGACCGAAACCTTGCAGGAGCTACCCGGAGTGGGACGAAAGACCGCCGAGCGGCTGGCGTTCCACATACTCAAGTCATCTGCCAAAAACGCGAAAAAACTATCCGATGCGATCATAGCCGTAAAGGAGAAAGTGGCGCTCTGCTCGATCTGCTTCTCCATCACGGAGAGTGACCCGTGCGACATCTGCGCAGACCCGCAACGGGATAAATCCATAATCTGTGTGGTGGAGGAGCCGCACGATGTCTACTCCATAGAGAAAGTTGGTGACTTCAAGGGGGTGTACCACGTTCTGATGGGTGTGCTCTCCCCGCTGGAGGGAGTCGGCCCGGAGGAGCTGAAAATCGCCGAGCTTGCGGCCAGGGTGAAGCCGGGAGGCGTGAAGGAAGTGATCGTTGCCACAAATCCGAACATGGAGGGAGAGGCCACCGCCATGTATATCTCAAAAACGCTCGCCCCAATGGCGACACTGGTCACCCGGATCGCCCGGGGATTACCCATGGGAGGGGATCTGGAATACGCCGACGAAATGACCCTGTCCAAGGCGTTATCCGGAAGACAGAAGATATAGGAGTAACCTGCGTCTTGGTCACTAACCGGCTAAACATGCCGATATTCATTCGATATGGATTGGACTGCGCCCCTGAGACCCCGGACCTTCTCCCATTCCGACCGGCGCGCAATACGCCAAAGAGAAGCACGCAAAGGAGCTTTAGGAGCATGGATTTGCGATAAGCATGTCGTCGGCGGGGAATCCGTATGACAACGCGTTTGCCGAATCGTCCTTGAAAACCCTGAAGAAAGAGAAGGTTCATCTGTGGGACTATGAGAGTTTTACCCACATCGTCTAACGCATACCACCGTTCATCCAGAGCGTATGCAACCGAAAGCGGACGCCTCTTGTATCGGCTGCTTGCCGCCTATGGAGTTTGAGGC
>JAOUMU010000141.1 GCA_029881335.1 Nitrospinota bacterium
TTCGAGTCCCTCCTGGCCTGCCATGAGCCTGGAAAGAAACGGAACCGTATAAGTAAGATGAGCAAGCTTGAAGAGGCGACCCAGTATCTTAAAGAGGTGAAACTGGAGACCAAGAAGGTGGTGTACCCCAAACGCCGGGACACCTTGGTGACCACGTATGCGGTGCTGGTTTTCGTGCTGGTGCTGGCGGTGATCCTGGCGGTTTTCGACTGGGGCCTTTCCGTTTTGACAAAAATGATGATTAATAGCTAGAAACGTGATGATGACTGCTGCCGAGGAATTGAAGCCGGAGGAGGAGACTCCAGCCCTGGAAGAAGAGAAGGAAGGCTCGACACCTGAAGAGGGCGCCGAGGGGGTCGGCTCTGTGAAGGGCGAGGCCGCCCCGGAAGGCGAGGAGAAACCCGCGGTCCCCGTCCGCAAGGAAGGGATGCACTGGTATGTGCTGCACACTTATTCCGGCTATGAGAAAAAAGTGCGCGAGCAGCTGAGGGAACGCCTGAAGCAGCATGGAATGATAGACAGTCTCGGTGACATCCTGATCCCCGTGGAAGACGTGGTGGAGATAAAAAGCGGGAAGAAGAGGGTGAGCAGCCGTATGTTCTTCCCTGGCTATGTTCTGATAGAAATGGCCATGGACGAGCAGATATGGTATGTGGTGAAGGAGACCCCTCGGATCACCGGTTTTTTGGGCGATTCGAACATGCCCACGGCGCTTTCTGACGATGAGGTGATGCGGATAAAGGACCAGATGGTGGGCGGGGCGGAGAAGCCCAGGCCGAAATTCTCCTACAACGTTGGAGAATCGGTGCGCGTCATTGATGGGCCCTTCGCCAATTTTTCCGGTGTGCTGGAGGAAGTGAATATGGACCGGGGCAAGGTCAAGGTTATGGTGAGCATCTTCGGCCGGGCGACCCCGGTGGAGTTGGAGTTTTCACAAATAGAGAAGATATAGACCGGCCACAAAGGTCGGTGGAGGATTTAGCATGGCAAAAGAGGTTACTGGAACAATAAAGCTGCAGGTGCCTGCAGGGGCGGCTACACCGTCGCCGCCGGTGGGCCCGGCCTTGGGGCAGCGCGGCGTGAACATCATGGAGTTCTGCAAGGCTTTCAACGCGCAGACACAGGGGAGAGAAGGCCTGATCATCCCAGTGGTGATCTCCGTCTACGCCGACAGGAGCTTTAGCTTCGTACTAAAATCACCGCCGGCGGCGGTGTTGCTGAAGAGAGCGGCCGGAGTGGCCAAGGGATCGCCGGAGCCCAACAAGAACAAGGTGGCTAAGATCACCTGGGACCAGGTCAGGGAGATAGCCCGAACCAAGATGGAAGATCTTAACGCTGGAGACGAGGAAGCGGCTGCGAAAATAATAGCCGGTTCGGCCCGCTCCATGGGAATAATAATAGAGTGAGGCGGATATGTCCAAGATAGGCAAGAGACTGAAAGCGACGGATAGTAAGTTCGACCGGGAGAAGAAATACGCGCTGCTGGAGGCGCTGAGCCTGGTGAAAGAGACTGCCACCGCCAAATTCGACGAGAGTGTGGAGATCGCCATTCGGCTGGGAGTGAATCCCACAAAGGCGGACCAGATGCTCCGGGGCGCCGTATCCATGCCCAAGGGGCTGGGGAAGTCCAAGCGGGTGATCGTGGTGGCCAAGGGGGATAAGGCGATAGAGGCCAAGGACGCGGGCGCCGACGAGGTGGGCGCCGAGGAACTGGTGGCCAAGATCCAGGGCGGTTGGCTGGACTTTGATTCAATGGTGGCCACTCCGGACATGATGGGTCAAGTGGGCAAACTCGGCAAGATGCTTGGGCCCCGGGGGCTGATGCCAAACCCGAAATCTGGCACGGTCACTTTTGATCTGGCCAGGACCATAAAAGAGATCAAAGCGGGCAAAGTGGAGTTTCGCACCGACAAGGGGGGAGTTGTGCACGCTGCAGTGGGCAAGGCGAGCTTTTCCGCGGAGGACCTTTATGAGAACGCCATGGAACTGGTGGACCAGCTTCTGCGAATAAAACCCGCCACTGCGAAGGGCGCCTACGTGAAGAGTGTGACGGTGAGCTCCACCATGGGGCCAGGGGTGCGAGTAGAAATTGTGAACATAGGAACAAGAGCCACCACGGCGGCTTAAGACGCGTGGATGAATAGGAATAGAAACGATGGTTACCGAATCGAGAATCAAGGAGGTTGAACAGCTCAACGAACTGTTCAAGCAATCCAGTTGCGCCATAATCGCCGAGTATCGCGGTGTTAAAGCAAATGACATGACCGACCTGCGCCGGAACCTCCGGTCGGTGAACAGCAGGTTGAAGGTTACCAAGAACACGTTGGCCAAGCTTGCGACCAAGGACACCAGCTTTGAGGTTGCCGGTCCCATGCTCTCCGGGCCTGTGTCGATAATCTTCACCATGGGCGAAGATGTGAGCAAACCGGCGAAGATGTTGTTCGACTTCGCCAAGGTGAACAGTAACATGAATATAGTGGGTGGGATTTTGGAAGGCTCTGCCATGGGCGCCGCGGATGTGAAGAAGCTGGCGACAATGCCGCCCAAGCCCGTGGTGCAGGGTATGCTTCTAGGGCTTTTCCAGGCTCCCGCGCGCAATTTTGTGGGAGTGTTGGCGGCGGCGCCCAGAAAGTTTCTTTACGCCCTCAACGCGATATCGGACAAGAAGAACGCAGGCTGATTTCCTGTGATAATTAACGAGTTTTACTTATTTATGTAAAGGAGCTGGAGAATGTCTGTCAATAAGGACGATGTGAAGGAATTTTTGAGAAACATGCCTGTTCATGAGCTCTTGGGCTTCGTGAAGGAGCTGGAAGATGAGTGGGGAGTGAGTGCGGCGGCGCCAACGGCGGTGATGGCCGCGCCTACCGGCGAAGCCAGCACGGAAGATGCCGGGCCCTCCACGGTCTCCGTAATCCTGTCGGGCCCCGGCGACAAAAAAGTCGGCGTGATCAAGGTGGTGCGAGAGATAACCGGACTTGGGCTCAAGGAAGCCAAGGACCTGGTGGATAGCGCCCCGAAGGCCGTGAAGGAAGGAATCGAGAGGAAAGAAGCTGAAGAGATCAAGGCTAAGCTAGAGGAAGCCGGCGCCATTGTCGAAGTTAAATAGCCCTTTGGCTTTTGAAGGAATTTCGCCCTTGGTGTTACTTTAGTTCTTTTTCAATAGCCCCTCGGTCGAGGGCGCCATATGGCGCTCTAGGCCAATTGTGGAGAATACTTGATGAGCAAAGCGGTTGACTTTCGGCCCGGCAAGACGCCGATCAGCCGGAAGAATTTTTCCCGAATACCGGCCATAATTGGCATACCCAACCTCCTCGAGGTGCAGACCAGGTCCTACGAGAAGTTCCTGCAAAGGTCCATCTCTCCTGCCAAGCGGCAGGATGTGGGCCTTCAGGAGGTGTTTGTCCGGACCTTTCCCATAAGCGATTTCAATGGTCTGGCCACCCTGGAGTTCAAGGGATATGAGCAGGGCATCTGGGAGTGCAAATGCGGAGAGTACATTGACCTGGGAGGGGCCGGGGTGGTGTGCGATAAATGCCGCAAAGAGGTGACGTATAAGGAGAAATTCCACGTCGACGACTGCCGACAGAGGGGGCTCACCTACGCCGACCCGCTGAAGATCCTTGTGCGCCTGGTGGTGAAGGAAGAGGTGGAAGGCACAGGGGAGTTCCACGTCCGTGAAATTAAGGAGCAGAAGATATACTTAGGGGAAATCCCCCTGATGACGGAGACCGGGACCTTTATTATCAACGGTACCGAGCGGGTGGCCGTCAGCCAGATGCACCGTTCCCCTGGAGCGTTTTTCACCAGCGAGAAGGGGAAAGGCGCCCAGGCGGGCCTGACCAACTACTCAGCCCGGCTTATACCGTATCGCGGATCCTGGCTGGATTTCGAGTTCGACATCAAGGATATCCTCTACGTCAGGATAGACCGGCGGCGAAAGTTCCCCGTTTCTGTGCTGCTAAAGGCATTGGGATATGAAGTCGAGGAGCTCCTGTCTTTCTTCTATAAGGTGGCCAACGTCAGCTTCGACTACACCAACGAGGAATTCAGCATAGAGGTCAGCCCGGATCTGTCCGGAATGGGGCTTAAGGTCCATGGGGACATAAAGGATCCTGCAAGCGGCGAGATACTGGTCCGCAGCGGCAGGAAACTTAACCGGAAAAACCTGAAAATCCTGATGGAGCACGGTATAAAAACCGTCAAGGCCCTAAGGGAGGATATCCTGGCCAGATATTGCGCCAGCGATGTGGTGGACGAGGAGACCGGCGAGATATTGGTGGAGATCAATGGCCTGATCACCGAGGACACGATAAACGTACTCAAGGAGCGAAAGAGGGACTCTTTTAAACTGCTGGTGATAAACGAGCAATTCAAGGACACCTCGTTTCGAGACACCCTGGTGGTGGACAAGGTGGAAGGCGCCGAGGAGGCGTTGCGGGAAATATATAAGAGAATGCGCCCGGGAGACCCTCCCACTCATGAGACTGCCAAGGCGCTGTTCGAGAATCTGTTTTTCAACCCGAAGCGCTACGACCTGTCCGAAGTGGGCAGGCTGAAGCTAAACAACAAACTGGGGCTTGAGTATCCGCTGAGCCAGAGACTGTTGACCCGCGATGACATTCTTCACACGGTGCGGGTGCTCTACGGTCTTCGCCAGGGGGTAGGGCAGACCGACGATATCGACCATTTGGGAAATCGGCGTGTTCGAAGCGTGGGAGAGTCGGTGGAAAACCAGTTCCGGATCGGGCTGGTGCGGATGGAAAAGGCGATTACCGAACGGCTGAACATGATGGACCTGTCCACCTGCATGCCTCACGACCTGATAAACGCAAAGCCGGTTACGGCCGCCATAAAGGAGTTCTTCGGCTCCTCGCAGCTCTCCCAGTTCATGGATCAAACCAATCCGCTCTCCTCCATCACCCACAAGCGACGCTTGTCGGCGCTGGGGCCAGGTGGGCTGACCCGTGAGCGGGCTGGTTTCGAAGTGCGCGATGTGCACTCCAGCCACTATGGGCGCATATGCCCCATTGAGACTCCTGAAGGACCCAATATAGGGCTGATCTCCTCACTTTCAACCTTCGCCAGGGTGAACGATTTCGGGTTTATCGAAACCCCATACATGCCAGTGAAAGATGGCCACGTCTCCAGGGAGGTCGTATACCTCTCCGCCACGGAAGAGGACAACCACACTATCGCCCAAGCCAACGCCCCACTGGACGAAAACAGGCGGTTTGTAAATGATCTGGTTCAGGCCAGGCGGGACGGAGATTATGTGATGATCCCCCCCGCGGAAATCGACCTGATGGACGTATCGCCAAAACAGCTGGTGTCCGTGGCCGCTGCGCTGATCCCATTCCTGGAAAACGACGACGCCAACCGGGCCTTGATGGGGTCCAACATGCAACGTCAGGCGGTGCCCTTGATGAGGACCGAATCGCCACTGGTGGGGACCGGAATGGAAGCCCAGGCGGCGCGCGATTCCGGCGCCGTGGTGGTGGCGAAAAACGCCGGCGAAGTAATCGCCGTGGACGCCGGACGGATCGTGGTGCGTACCCAGGGCAAGAGCCGTGACCTATCGAGCGTGGACATTTACAATCTGATCAAGTATGACCGGTCGAACCAGAACACCTGCATCAACCAGTCGCCGATAGTGTCACAGGGACAGAAGGTGAAGCCCGGAGACGTGATAGCCGATGGGCAGGCGACAGACCGGGGCGAGCTGGCCCTGGGCCGCAATGTGCTGGTGGCTTTCATGCCGTGGAATGGATACAACTTCGAGGATGCCATAATAGTCTCGGAAAAGCTGGTGAAGGAGGACGTGTACACCTCCATCCATATAGAAGAGTTCGAAGTGGAATCGAGGGACACTCGGCAGGGGAAGGAAGAGATCACCCGCGATATCCCCAACGTCTCCGAAGACGCTTTAAAGAACCTGGACGATTCCGGCATTATCAGGATAGGCGCCAAGGTCACGACGGGCGATATCCTGGTCGGTAAAGTCACCCCCAAGGGGGAGACGCTGCTCTCGCCGGAGGAGAAACTTTTGAAAGCCATCTTCGGCGAGAAAGCCGGCGATGTGCGTGACACCTCGCTGGTGGTTCCCCCAGGCAACGAAGGGACGGTGATAAACGTCAAGGTCTTTTCCCGCCGGGGCTCTGAAAAAGACTCCCGCAGCATAGAGATCGAGACGTTTGAGCGGGAGAAGATGGAAAAGGACAAGAGCTCCAAGACTTCCATAGTGGAGCTAGAGCGCGACGCCAAGATCCACGACTTGGCCGATGGACGAAAATGCGTCAAGGCGATTAAGAGAGGGGCCAAGACACTGATCGAAGCCGGGGAAA
>JAOUMU010000040.1 GCA_029881335.1 Nitrospinota bacterium
GGGGACCGAGAGGTGGCCAACACAGCCAGCAAGATCGCCAGGATCAGCATAAGGGGATGGCCACCTCTCGGTCCCCCGCGCCGCCCGCCGCCCCGCAGAAACGCGTCGCTGATCATGGCGATGGCTCCAGCCAGCACCGCCGCCAGCATGGCGTATCGGATGTCGTAGTTTCCTATGTGGGCCATCTCATGGGCGATCACCCCCTGCAGTTCGTCCCGATCCAGCTTGTCGAGCAAGCCCCGGGTCACCGCCACGGCGGAGCGCTCCGGGTCCCGACCCGTGGCGAACGCGTTGGGCGCGGCGGATTCCATTATATACACTTCCGGCATGGGTAGCCCGGAGGCTATCTTCATCTCCTCCACAACGTTATAGAGCATCGGCTCCTGGTCATGGGTTACCTGGGTGGCGCCGCTCATCCAGATGATCATGCTGGCCCCCTGAGCCCAGGACCACCAGCCGAGAAAGAGCGCGATTATAAAAGCCACCCCCAAGCCTATGTCCGGCGCGCCGTAGGTTCCGCCGATCGCGGCGCCAAGCAGCGCCAGAATGCATGTCATGGCAAAAAGCATCAGGTAGGAGTTGCGGATGTTTTTATCTTTCTCCCTATAAAAGGAGCTACGCTCCACGGGAGCGGCTGGCGCTGGGGAGACACCTGCGGACCTCGCACCGCCAAACGCGGCCATGGCGCCTGGAATCGAGGGCGCCGCTGCGTCCATTGGCGCCTTGGCCGAGACAGTCCTGGCCGTGGAAGGATGAGATGGTATGGGCGGTGGGCTCTGCCCAGGCTGCGGGCTCAAGGAGGCGGGAGTGGCGATAGGGAGCTGGTCTCTCTTCACCACGATGATCTCCCCACACAGGGCGCATTGCACCGCCCTGGGCCTGTTCATGAACCCGCAATGGGGGCATGGGACCCTCGGCCTCTTGATCAGGCTCATGGCGTTCGCCGGAGAATGGCGCTATCTACCGCAGGTTCACCTTCACCGGCTCCCGTTCCACCTCCGGGATGGAGAAAAACTCTTCCTGCTTGAAGCCGAAGGTGTTGGCGATGATGTTTGAAGGGAACATCTCGCATTTGGTATTCAACTCCATCACCGAGTCATTATAGAACTGGCGGGAGAAGGATATCCTGTTCTCAGTGGAGGTAAGCTCCTCCTGAAGCTTCATCACGTTCTGGTTAGCCTTCAGGTCCGGGTAGTTCTCCGAAAGGGCGAACAGGCTTTTCAGCGCTTCGGTGAGCATCCCCTCCTTTTGCGCCCGGTCTGATATATTTGTGGCCTTCATCGCCTCGCCCCGGGCCTGGATTACTTTTTGCAAAGTCTCCTGCTCGTAGCTCATGTAGTCCTTGACCACTTCCACCAGGTTCGGGATCAGGTCGTAGCGTCTTTTCAACTGTACATCGATCTGGCTCCACGCGTTTTTCACTTGCTGGCGCAGGCGCACAAGGCTGTTATACATGGCCACAACAAACAGTACAGCCACTACCAGAACTCCGAGAAATATCAATCCAGACACTTCAAACCCTCCTTGAATGATTCACCCAATATTTTTCAAGGCCCACAGCGTGGGACCCAGCCAAACCTGTATCGCGAAAACCAGCACATGGACTCCGGCCATCAGGTAACCTGCCAGCGCCGCGGGGGTGTTGGATCGCTCCAGACCCACCGTCGTCCAGTATACCCCCCCGGCGAAGGAAAAACCCGCCACCGAGAACGGATTCATATCCATAAAGAAAGGATAGGCGGTAGCCACGTCGCTGATGGCGGCATGCGCTCTCATCCCCTCCTTCAGGTACCACCCAAGGCCCAGAAGATAGAATCCCAAGGTAAGATATTTATACGCCCCCGGATGAAAGGCCTTCGGGTCGTCCGGCCCGGCGCCAGAAGCGCCGAAGAGGCTCATCAGGCCACCTTGCCTGACAGCAGATCTGCCGCCACTCCCATGGCAATGTCCACCACCCGGTCCGCCTGCTTATCATTCGTCGAGTACCCGCTGTCCTTGGTGGTGTATTGCCGGACCACCAGGTAGCGTATTTTCTTGTCCGATCCTTTTTCGAAAACAATATTTGACGCAGGAGAGGGTGTGTAGCCGTTCAATGGCCCGAAAGTGTCGTATGCCAGGATCACACAATAAAGATACGGCTGGTTCATGTTGAATGATATCTGGGCCTGGACGCCTATAAACTCCTTCGGTGCGCCATCGAATGTGATGAACAGCTTGATATCCTCCGGTGTCACCATCTCGTTGTCCCCCTCGTCCAGCAGCAGCATCGGCTGAACCACCGGCGCAAGGGCTATCCATCTCTCCAGTACTCTATCCCTCTCCCGGATGAACAGGTCTTTTTTGGACATAATAACGTTAGGCTCCCACGCTATTGCGTTGGTGGAGAAAAAAGCGGTGAGCAGCATGGCGCTCTGAATGAATATTATCGTGAACATATTGCTGGCGAAAAGGTATTCCGGTATGACCGCAAGATCCAGAATAGCGCAGAAACCGCCGAAGGCCAGCATCACCAGAAAACCCCATCCTGTAAACCCATCCATGAAGCTACCGGGCGCCAGCCTGGCCTGTTGCACTTTCCGCTCTATCTTGCGCAGATCCTTGGCCGATCCCACCACCCAGCGGTCGTTGCTGGTGTCTGGCGCCTTCCTGCTGTTGGAGACACCATGAGCCACTATAAAAATCAGCCCCAGCAGAAACACCGGCGCCCCCGCCACCCAATGATACCTGAACATGAGCGAGGCGCCCGCCGTCACAAGAATTATAAAAACCGCCATCCGCAGGTATACATTCAGCCCTGGGGACAGGTAAAAACGCAAGGAACCCCGCCGGACCTCCTGGGAGAGAGACACCCTACCCATTCCACGCCTCCCCCAGCTCGCCATATCCCACCGCTTCCCAATACAGGGGGCACGCGCAGGCGCAGGCGTCGAAATCTTCACACTCCTTGCAGCGGGGCGGCGCGTATTCCTTCTCCCCCCAAAATCGAGCCCTGGGCCCGTTCCATATCTTCGCAAAATCATCTTCCAGCAGGTTCCCCACATCCTCTCCAAAGCTGGAGCACGGAAGCACCCCTCCATCAGGCGCCACGCTCAGCAGCCCGTCGCACGCTGCGCATGACTTGTTTCCCAACCCGGAGGCGATCGGGTTATACATGCATAGCGGCGTGGGGGAATACCACATGAACTCCACCCCGGCTTTGCGGCTCTTTCTGCGAACCGCATCTATCATTGAGCCCACCTCGTCATATCGTATCCAGATATCCTCCCGCATGGCGCCTGCCCCGGTGGGGATAAGCTGGTTCATGGAAAACCGCTCCGCGCCCAGATCCTTGATGAAGTCCACATGGTCCATCAGCCTGTCCATATTCAGCTTCGTGATTGTCAGGTGGGGATGGACATGGAGACCGGCCTCCTGCAGCGCCTTGTACCCGCGCAGCGTGGCGTCGAAGGAGCCCGGTTTCATCGTCATCGCCTCGTGGATAGAGGCATCCGGCCCCTCTATGGAGACCTGGGCGCTCATAAGCCCGGCCTCCTTTAGCGCCACTGCTTTTCGTTCGGTGATGGCGGCGGCGTTGGTGATAAGGTTAGTCCTCAGCCCCAGCCCTGCCGCGTGGCGGACCATCTCCGGCAGATCCTCCCTCAGCGTCGGCTCACCGCCGGTGAAGCTCACCGTGGGCGCCTTGGCCTGACGCCATATGATATTGAGAATTTTCTTTATCTCATCGCTGGTCATTTCCCCTTTCTCCGGGGCCTTCACGCAGGAGCAGCCGGCATAGCAGAAGACGCAGTCCAGGTTGCACCTGTAGGTCACAGCGATCTCGCTTAACACCGGCAAGGTGTTGTGGGGCCGGGCGTAGCGCTGTATATCCACCCCGGCGCCGGGGGCCGTCTCGTTGAGTTTCCCCTGGCACAGGGCGTCGAGCCCAATGAAAAAGTCGTTCACCTCCTGGCTTTTCTCCTTGTCGCACTCTATCCCCGGCAACGCCTGGGCCACCGTTGCTCCGGCTAGCAGCGGCTTTAGCACCGCCATTGCCGTATCGTTGAGCTTGAATGACTTGTTGGGCGCGACTATCAGCAGCCGGTCCTCCTCTCTTAGGAACATGGCGCGCCCCGCCCTTGCGATGAAGCCATCCACCCAGGAAAGATCCATCAGTGCGCCCCCCCCGATACGCACGCCGAATGGCACGCCGAATGGCACGCCGAATGACACGCCGAATGACACGCCGAATGGCAAGCCGAGTGGCACGCCGAGTGGCAGGCGTTTATGGCTCCCATGGCGTCCAGATTATGGAAACATCCGGTGTAACACGCGTTGGACTTCATGAAATCGAAATAGTTTGTGGAGAGCGCCTCCCCCACCTCGGTGGCCTCCAGCCCTTTTTCGAACTCGTTATACTCCTGATAATCACGGGAGCCGTCATAGTAGTGGCGGTTGTAGTGGCGATAGTAGTTGGCGCTCCGCCATTCATCCTGGGTCATGGCGCTGTCGCGAACCGCGTCCCTGTTTATCAGCGGCTGGTCCGCCGCCTTCACGAACTGGAAGCGATAGTGCCTCTTTGTCGCCTCCAGATCACAGTCCCATGTCTTCTTCTGGATGTTGTCCACCGCTTCGGAGAAAAGCTCCTTGATCCGCTCGTCATCCAGCGCGCCCAGTTTGGAAACAGCGTCCAGCGCGATCTGCTCGTAATAATTCCCGGTCACATCCGTCAGTTTCCGTATCGACACAGGATCGCGGTTGACAATCTTCACCAGCCCCCGGGTCTCCATGTCCATGTACATGGCGGTCAGAGTGATAGTCAGCGGCAGTTCCAGAAACACCCCCGCTTCCACCGGCTCCAGGTCCGCCACCTTACCCGCCTTTCTAAAGGTGCCCACCTCCACCTTCGGCGCGCTCCACTCCCGCCCCTCCCAGGAAACCTGCTTGACTATCCTGGCTCTTTGCACGAACCGGCCGTATTTGTATGGGAGGAACAGAGATAGCATCGCCGCCAGCGCTCCCGCCAAAAGCTCGGGATAACGGATCAGGCTGGCCGTCAACTGTCCCATCGGGGAATAATCCGCTTTGGACGCTGATGTTAAACCCCTGGTAACCTTCCGCGCAGGCGCGACCTGTCGGTCAGGCGCGACCTGTCGGTCAGGCGCGGCCATATTGAGGGGAAAGGCCTCGTTGGATATATACTGCTGTATCTCCATCTTCTCCATGGTTGCCAGGCCATCTTTGTGTATCCGCACCGTAAGCCAGTAGGCGCCATCGTCTCCCGGTTGACCGTAATAATCGATCAGGTAGTTCTGGTTCATGAACTTTTCCGTTCGGAACTTCACAGATTCCAGAAACTCCATATCCACTTCCGGCCCTGGGGCCTCTATGGGGTAGTGGATCATCATCGTTTGGTGAGACAGCGGCGCGTCCCATTGGGCAGGAGCCCAATGGAAAACGGTGAGCTTGCCCAGCTGTGGCGCCTCGGTGAGGGCCAGGCGCCCCTGCCGACCCAGGTCCGCGGCGAAATGGAGCGTGAAGATTATCCCCCCAGGGCCAAACCGGGCGCCGCGAGCCAGCAGGATATCGGACTTGCCAGAGGATATACGGCGCACATCCAGGTCGTATCTTGTTCCGTCATCCCCTTCGGCAAAACAGTTGGGGGTGTCGAACACGGGGTCTGTCGCCGCCCCTTCAAGATAAAAACCGCCCATATTTCCGGAGAAAACCTGGTATCTGATCCGATAGAGGAAATCCGCCTTGCCATCGTTGCGCAGGGAAACGTCGGCCTCCACCCAGTCCGGCAAAGCCTTCAAGGCCATCGCCGGGGCCGCCTGGAGCGATAAAAATGACAGCAGAAGGAAAACACAAGTTCTTTTCATTTACACATCCCCACCAAATACTCGACAACCATCCCCAAGGGGCTGCCCGGTGTCACTTGGAAATGTCGTACACCCGGTCCCAATCATCCGGTGGAGGCGCCTCGATCAACTGGGCGCACCGCTTGTAATACAGCTTGCTCGCCACGTCTCCGCCTGAAGTCATCTTGTCGCAGCTTTCGAAAAGCTCGGCGGCCTTCTCGAACTCCATCAGCCGGAACGTGGTGAGCGCCAGCGTGAACATCATCACAAACCGGCGCTCTGGCTCGACCACGCGATCCATCTCCTCTATGACCTCGTAGAGACGGATCGGGATATCCTTTCCCTGCACCCGCACCATGTCTACCTCCCGGCAAAAAAAGCGGTCCTTCACCAGCTCATAGGTATACTCGGAGACCATAATGCTCGATCCATAATATTTATTGGCGCCTTCCAGCCGGGCGGCCAGGTTCACCGGGTCTCCCATCATGGTATAGTCCATTCTTTCCTTGGATCCCATGTTGCCCACCACCATAGGGCCGGTGTTGATCCCCATGCGCACCACCAGTTCGTCGCGTCCCTGCTCCCGCCACACCTTCCTCATCTCCACCAGCTTTCGCTGCTGGCACACTGCGGAGAGCACGGTCATTTCCGCGTGCTGATCCATCGGCAGCGGGGCTCCCCAGAAGGCGATGATGGCGTCCCCTTCGTATTTGTCCACGGTTCCGTCCAGTTCGTGAATGATGTGGGACATCTCGGAGAGATATTCGTTGAGCAGTGTGACAAGCCTGGCCGGGCTCAACTTTTCCGATATGGTGGTAAAACCGGCCACATCGGAGAAAAAGGCGGTCATGATTCTCTTTTCCCCGCCCAGGTTCAAAAGCTGCGGGTTCTGCACGATCTGCTCCACCACCTTCGGGGAAAGGTATCGGCTGAACGCGGTTCTGATAAACTTTTTGGACTTTTGCTCCGCCACATACTGGTAGGCGTTTATCGATATGACCCCGGCCAACACGGTGATCGTAGGCATGATGGTGTTCAGCCACACCATCTGGACGGAGAACATCCAGTAGTTGAAATATACGATCCCCACTATCATCGCCGCGGCCAGCCCCAGGCCCACAGCCACCCCGGTCCGATGCAATATAAAAAACAACAGCGCTCCCACAATAATGATCAGCGCCGCGTCAAGGATAAATTGCCAATCATACCTGGTGATCTTGAATCCGTTCAGCAGGTTGGCCGCCATGGTTGCGTGGATTTCCACCCCGGCGAACTTGCCCATGGGAGTCTGGCGCAGGTCATACAGCTGTGTGGCGGTGGCGCCGACGAACACCAATTTCCCTTCCAGTCTGGAGCGGAATTTTTCATCCCCTATATCCGCATTCAGCACATCGGCGGCGGAGATGACAGGATACTGGCCGCCGTAACCGTAGTATTTTGGCCACACCATTCCGTATTTATCGGTTTCTATCAGTTCATCCCCCACCCTGACTCCCACGAACACGCCAGCGCGATAATAGGCGCCCATATCATCGCCCTTCGCCATGAACATGGCCGCGCTGGCCAACGACAGCGACATGTACACTTGCCGCTCCGCCTCTATCACCAGCTGGTACCTTCGAAAAACAGCATCCCGGTCCTCCACCACGTTCAGAAAACCGGAAGCCGCTGTGGCTTGCTGGATCACCGGGATGTTCGGCTCCACCTCGCCGGCCAGTTCATATCCTATGCTCGCACCCGCGCTGGCGGCGTCCCGGTTGATAACTTTTATTCTGAAGGGGCTTACGGACTCGAGCTTGTTCTTCCTAGTCGCCTCGTCCATGGAGGTCTCCGACCCCGCCATGTGAAACAGAAACGCCCCCACCACATTACCGGCTTTCTCGATCGAACTGGCCAGATCGTCATCCTTGGCCACTCCCATCCTGAGCAGGTTGAATTCTTCGTAAAATTCGGGATTCTTCTTTTCAATCTTCGATTGCCGAATAGATTCGTCCAATTTTCCCAGGGCTTCGGAGAAGCTTTTGTCCGTCTCTGTATCGAATACCATGTCAAGCGAGGTCACCCTTACGCCAAGATCCGACAGCTTTACCACCAGCTTGCCGATTACGTCCCTGGACCATGGCCACCGGCCATATGTGTCCAGGGATTTCTGGTCTATTCCCACGATAACCACCCTCGGGTCCGGCTGGTACGGTGCGGAATATCTCATGAACGTGTCGTATAATTTCGCCTCGTACATCTGCAGAGGAGTCACTTCCCAGAGAGCGTCGACGACAACCACCGCCAGAATAGCGGCCAGAATGGCGGCGTATACACGCTTAGGCATGAGTTATCCTTCCCGCAGCAATGCGGTCCGCCAGCTTCATCTGGTTTTCATGTAAAAGAGCCATCTCACTTCCGCTCCTTTCCCAGCAGCCCTGCCAGCCAGCGGGTCAGCCCCCCGGCCCTGGCGGGGGTTTTGTCGCTCACTTCCTTCATCACTATGCGCTCACCCACGGCGATATCCTCGGCGGCGGAATGCTCCTTTGGAACCAGCGTCTTGTCCAGCGTGACTCCCTCCCATGTTTTCGATACTTCCCACAGCCTGCTCTCGGCGCCATTTCTGTCCAGCCAGCCAAAGCCCGCGTAACCAAGCATCGTGTAATAGTCCTCCAATCCGCTCTTGATGGAGACTTTTCCCCTGCTGGTGAGCGCACTGGAAATCTCTTTTTCAAAAGGTTCCCTCCCCTCGGGAAGCTCTCCCATCCTGGGTGTCCTTTGCGCCATGAATTCCACGGCCCATGGCCGGGCCCCTTCGTCCCAGTGGACTACTTGTCTATCATCCAGCTCCCAGTCCAGAGTCCACACCTTTATCCATTTGTCATCTCCACAGGTGATGGCGTATTTGCCGTCCAGTGTCAGCGCCACGAAGTTGATCGCCGAAGAGTGGCCTGTGAACGTCCTGATATTCTCGCCCGTATTGACATCCCAAAAACGAACGGTCCTCTCCTCGTCGGAGCTTGCCAGGAACCTGCCGTCGTAGGTGAGCGCAAGGCTGGTTATGGCCGCCTTGTGGCCCTCCATGACTTGCAGAGGATCAGGATTTTTCAGGTCCCATTTGATGATCTTGCCGTCCTTGCCGGCGGTGTAGCCCGTGGACTGATCCAGCCCGATCAAGGCGCCGCATACCGCCCCCTGGTGCCCTTCGAACACTCGCACCGTTCGCCCGGAGGACATCTCCCACAGCCTGGCGGATCTGTCTTCCGACCCGGAGAGGATCAAACCGTGGCTGGAGATGGCAAGAGCAGTGATAGCCCCCTGGTGAGCCCGCAGACTCCGGATGATCCTGCCTCCATTGACATCCCAGATCTTCACCGTTCGGTCCGTACCGCCAGAGATAACGAACTTCTTGTCCCAGGTTAACTCCACCTTGGTCACCGGCCCTTTGTGCCCTTTGAGGTCCATCATGTCACCAGACATCAAGTCCCAAACCATGACGGACCCCTCACCACCGGCGGAGACGATAAATGAACTGTCATGGCTAATAACAACGTGGTTCACCCTTGCGCTGTGACCCTCCAGAATTTTGCGCTCGCGGAAGCTGGTCATGTCCCACACCCGCACCACCCTGTCGTTGCCGCAGGAGACAGCCATTTGGCAATCGAAGCTCACTGCCACGCAATTCACCGGGCCGGTGTGGCCACCCATCACCTTGCTCTCCCATCCGCCGGAGAGGGTCTTTCTTGGCAGGAAGCTGTACAGCAGACCCTGGGCCTCCAGCGCCTCCGCCCCCCGGCTGAAGCCATGTTGCTCCCTGGCCTCCCTTACCCATCGCGCGGCGGCCACAGGATCAGACATCTCCAGGGCCTGTTTCACTCTCTCTATCTTCTCCTCATAGGCTGCGCCGGCGGAGAGGACTATCTCGCTGGACTGCACACGGCTCACCATCAAGGGCGCCCGGTATGACGGGGATTCCAGCGACCAGCTGCGGATGGAGCCGTCCCAGCCGCAGGAGACGCCATGACATGAGTCGGGAGTGAAAACCACGTCGTTGACCGTGTCCTCGTGCCCCTCGAAGGTGCGCAGGCATCGGCCGGAATACATATCCCAAAGCCTCACCATCCTGTCGTATCCCCCCGAGAGAGCCAGGGTACCATCCTTGCTTATCGCCAGGCAGGAGACCATCGCCCTGTGTCCTGCCATCTTCTTGTGGAGCTTCCCGGATCTGGCGTCGAAAACCATGATCGAGTTGTCCAGGGCGCCCAGGGCCACCAGCTGCCCCTCCTGGCTTATGGCCATCGCCCCTGGAGCCACATCAAAGGAGCGCAGCAACGTCCCGGAGTCAGCTTCAACCATTTTCACTGAATTGTCCTCCCCGCCGAGAAGCAGAAACCTGCCATCGCCGCTCATGCAGGCATAGCCCAGGTGCCCATCAACTTCCATCTCCATCTTGCTGGTCTGCAGATCCCACACCCGCACCTTGCCATCCCAGCCGGCGGACATGACCCGCGACGAGTCGTCGCTGATAGCCACAGAGTCGATCCATCCTTCGTGGGCGTCTATCTCCTTGGAAAGGGTCCAGTCGGGCAGGGCCCAAAACTGGATGCGCTTATAGCCGCAGGTGGCCACCAGCCCCCCCTCGAATGTTGTCGCTATCCTGGTGACGGGGTATTTGTCCGGCCGGAAGGCGCTCTCCCTGGTGGCGGAGAGAAGATCCCACTGCATCACCATCTGGTCGTCTCCAGCGGAATAGAGCCGCCGCCCGTCCCCTACCACGGCTATGGAGTTCACCGACGCCGTGTGTTCTTTTAAGATATCCACCTGCCGCATGGAGGAACTTAGCCGGGCCATGGCCTTTTTTCCGGCTTCCTCTGCGTGCGGGGAAATATGGCTGGTATTCAGGATGTTTCTAAACGCCTCTATAGCCGCCTGGCAATCGTCTCTTTCCAGGTGCGCCAGACCCAGATAATATTCGCAATCGCTGTCCGCACCGTGGGATTTGACCGATTCCTCCACTTCGTGGACCACGTCCATATCCACAATATTCCCCGCCCGCCAGGTTACCAGTCCGTTGTTATATGTGGATTGCGGATGATGCGGCTCGTTTATCAGCGCTTCCCGCCACAAGGCGGTGGCTTCTTCGTACTGACCAAGGTCCAGATATGAGATCGCACGGTTGTTCAGGCTGTCCGCCGTAGCCCGGCCAGCCTTGGGGATCTTGCGCGGGTAACTGGAGCCTGTGGCATCGAAGTAGATTTCCATCAGCGATTCGGCCACGTCCATCATGCTCTCCGGTCTCTTGGCCGGGTCGTAGTCGAAACATTTTTCCAGAAGTTTCACCAGCCTGTCCGGCATCCGGGGCAGTGTCTTGTTCACCGGGCCATCGGCAAGATACGCATTGAGCGCCTCATTGGCGGCCACTCCGAACATCCATGTGGTCTCTCCTGTGAACATCTCCAGAATCGAAAGCGCCCAGGACCACATGTCCGTCTTGCTGGAGAGCCTGGCCCGGTCCGCCTGCTCGGGCGAGCAATACGCAGGAGTCATCCCGCCAAAGGCCACCAGATCCCCATCCGACGCAAGATCACCGCTTTTGACGCTGGAAGCCGATTTGGACTTGGCCAGACCGAAGTCGGTGACCTTGGCCACCCCGTTCTGGGTCATCATCACGTTGGCCGGTTTTATATCCTGATGCACCAGGCCGCGCTCGTGGGAATAGTCCAGACCCCATGCGAACTGGATCGCCACATCAAGCATCCCCCCTATGTCCGAAAGCCTGCCATCCCTGATCCAGTCCTGCATGCTGCCACCGTCCACATACTCGGCGAATACCCTGGGTATACCCCCCAGCCGTCTCACGTAATAGCAGCTTACAGTGTTCGGGTGCAGCCCCAGGTTCACCCAGGTCTCCGCCTCCTCTTCAAAAGTCTCCGCCCCCCCGGCCTTTTCCAGCTCGGAAGGCTTGGGGCTTTTTACGGCCAGGTCTATGTTCCAGTTGCGATGGCGCACCTTGTAAACCTTGCCCATTCCACCCTCGCCCAGAAGACCTGTCACCTCGTAAAGGTCCAGGATAACGTCGCCCGTCTCCCATTCCCCGGCGATCTCGTCCTCGATCCTGTATGCGTCCGTAAGCATTTGAGTAGAAGACCTCGCCACCCCGATTCCGGCCGCCTGACCTGCGGCCACGGTCTCTTGCGGGGCTTCCGCCGCCACGGTCTCCTGCGGGGCTTCCGCCGCCACGGTCTCTTGCGGGGCCCCAGGCGACACACTTTCCGGCTTTTCTTCCACGATGGCTTCCGGGTCCGTTTCCACCATATCCGTGTCCACCCCGGCGGGCACTGGCTCATCTGTGAACGGTCTTTTCACATCGCCCATGTCGGGAAGGGGCCCTATACCTTCGATGCCGACATCTGCAATGGCTGTTTCCGCCTCCTCCTCTTCTCCCATCGTGGAGGTAACTCCGCGCACAGCCTCTTCCTCCTCGATTTCACCGGCGTCTTCCGGAATCTTGATCCCCGCCGCCGCCAACTCCTCATCGCTTGGAGGCTCAATCGGCTTGGTCTCCGCTGGATAGGCTGGTCCTGGCTTCTCCGCGGCATAAGCCACATCCTCTTCCGGTTCTCTCTCCTCTTCCACTGCGGATACTTCCTCAGCTACGGCTTCCACACTGGCGGGTTCCACTGCCTCAACAGGTTCCACGGCCTCGGCGGGTTCCACAGCCTTGGCGGGTTCGAGCGCCTCGGTCTTCCCTGCGGCGGCAACCTCCTCTTCACCTTCCTCTTCCACTATGGATACTTCCTCAGATACGGCTTCCACACTGGCGGGTTCCACAGCCTTGGCGGGTTCGAGCGCCTCGGTCTTCCCTGCGGCGGCAACCTCCTCTTCACCTTCCTCTTCCACTATGGATACTTCCTCAGCTACGGCTTCCACACTGGCGGGTTCCACGGCCTCGGCGGGTTCCACGGCCTCGGCGGGTTCCACGGCCTCGGCGGGTTCCACGGCCTTGGCGGGTTCCACGGCCTTGGCGGGTTCGAGCGCCTCGGTCTTCCCTGCGGTGGCAACCTCCTCTTCCGGTTCTTTGGTAGAGAAGATATGGTCCGCTACATCAGCATCAGCAGAAATGATAGGCTCGTGGGATCCGTATCCCAGATCGGCGAAATCCTTATCTGCAACGGATGCCGCCAGCTCTATCTGACTGTCAGTGAGTATTTGCGAATCGCTTAGCATTCGGTTAGCAATATCGTTGTCGGCGGCCAGGATTGGCTCAGGACCGCTGGGCTCCTGCTTGGCGGGAATCTTGGGCAGAAGTGGCGGGGCCCCTGGTGGCGGAGCCACGGGTTGTTTGGCGGCTGGCGCCTTTGGGGCCGTAGTCTTTGGTTTCTGAATTGATGGAATAAGAGGAGCCTTTGCTCCTTTTGCCGTAGCTGGCGCCGGAATGCGTCCAGGTGGAACAGCGCCTGGCCGTGGGATTACAGGCTTGCCTATAGAAGGCTTGCCCGACACGGGCTTGCCGGGAGCAGGCCTGCCTGGAGCGGGTCCTTTTGCCTTTTGCCCTTGGGTAGTTTTTGAAGTAGAATCCTTCCCGGCCGACGGCGGATTGGTATCCCATGATGGGGTAACGTAATGGCGGCCGATGAGAGGTTTCATTTGTATTTTTTCTTCTTCCGGGGGCATTTCCTGGATATTGGCCAAGGCTGACAATGTATCATCCTGGGAGATGATAGGCTCCATTGGCCCTGAATCCACCATTTCCGCTAAGGGAACGCTGTCGTCCATTTCCTCATCTCGAGGCGCAATGCCGGGAATGGCGCTCTGATGGAAATCAGCCGGATTGGCGGCGCCAAGTATCGGTCTTGAGGGGTCCAGTTCATCTAGCGGGACAATTCCACCGGTGGCCAAATATTCCTTCTCCGGCGGTGGTGGCCCACCTGGGGCTTTTGCCGGAGGTGGAGTATGTCGAGAGGGCGAAGCTGGGACTATGGGGGACTTAACGGGCTGCCGTGGCTTAGGCTTAGAATCCACAAGGGGGGTGATAACCCGGGAGGCTCCTCCCGAGGCCGCGATAATGAACCGGACGCCGCATTTTTTGCATCTGGCCTTGCGCCCAGCATGGGCGTCCGGCATGTTGCCGTAGACTGTTTTACATCCAGGGCATGTGACGTTCATTCCCACCTTCTTTTTCCAGCCATCTTCGCGTCCCCGGCTCCTTTTTCGCCACCCCCGAATATCATGAGGTCTCGAGCCGCCAGTCGGCCAGGACCGCTGTTAAATTATCCTTTCCACCCGCAGCGTTGGCCGCGTCCACCAGGTACCGGCACACGGCCTTTGGCGAAACGGTTTTTCGCAGTTGATCGACGATCACTTTTTCAGCCAGCATGTTGGTCAACCCATCTGAGCAGAGGAGCAGCCTGTCGCCGTTTTCCAGGTGTATCAGGGAGATATCTGGCGGCACGTCGTCCTCCATGCCGATAAACCGAGTGATTTTCCCCCGGGCCGGGTGTGTGGCCACCTCCTCTTCGGTCACCTCTCCCGCGTCGCGCAGCAACCTTAGCACCGAGTGATCCTTGGTGAGTGACAGCAGGAAATCGTCCCTGAAAAGGTACGCCCTGGAGTCTCCCATGTGGGCTATCATGGCGCGGTCGCCCCGGACAAGGGCCATAACCATGGTGGCTCCCGCCCCCGCCAGCCCCACCTTTCCCCTGATGGATTCGAAAACGTTCCGGTTCAGCTCCACCAGTTGCTTGCTGATAATGTCCACGGCGAAAGGATCGCTGAGGTTGCTCAGATTGGCGCCTTCCTGTTTTACGATTTCCGGTAAGGTTTTCACCACGATCTCCGAAGCCAGGGCCCCTCCCTCTTCGTTGCCCATTCCGTCGGACACCACCAGAAGGCCCAGTTCCCCGTCTGCGAACCAGGAGTCCTCGTTATGCGTTCTTACTTTTCCCTTGTCTGTAAGCCCGCTTATATCCAGCATTTCAAGTCCGTCCTTTCATCGAGTCAAGAAACCGCGTCCAGCAACATTTTCTTCAGCTCCCTTGCCGACTTTACTTTTATCTCCGGCTGATCCACCAGCGCGGCGTCTATCACTTCCGCCAGTTTCCCTGGGATGGAAGGCTCCCGTTCCCTGATGGGCGTCGGCTTGCTTTGCAGGACTATTTGCCATGGATCCTTGCCCTTTAGAAACATGCGGGGAAATTTACCGGTGAGCATGTTGTACAGAGTACCGGCCATGCTCCACACGTCTATATCCGGCTTTGCGTATTTGTAGTTTATCACTTGCGGCCGGGAGATAAAATAAGGCGTGCCCACCACGGCGCCGGTCCTGGTCTGTCCGCTCAGCCCCGCCATGTCAAAAGCCTTTCCAAGGCCCACGTCCGCTATCTTTGCGATCCTGTTCTCTCCCTTGCCGGAGAGGAAGATGTTGGCTGGTTTCAAGTCCCTGTGGACGATGCCCCGGCTGGTCACGAAGTCGCCATTGGCAAGCTGGACATTCACCTCCACGTTGTGGGCATACTCCAGGCCGTCCAACGCCTGGAGGGCGATTTCCAGAGCTTCGTCCACCGGCAGCTTGCCCCCCTTTTCCTTCATCAGTATGTCCACGCTGCCGCCATCGCAATATTCCAGAGTGAAAAAGAATACTCCCCCCGAGTATCCCGAATCGAGAAGCTGCACCACGTTTGGGTGGCTTAGCGCCTTTGTAACTTCCACCTCACGCTGGAACATGTCCCTGGAGGCCTTGTCCGTGGCCACCTGGGGGAGCATCACCTTTAGCGCCACTCGTTCGCCCGTTTTCTCGTGCCGCGCCAGGTACACGGCGCCCATGCCACCTTTTCCCAATTCCTTGATGATGGTGTATCCCTGGATGTTTTCCACACCCCCCTTTTCGCCCTTCCTGGCTTCATCCACCAGCGCCTGCGCTATCTTCATCGGATTTTGACGGCATTCTTCACAGACGTACTCCCCCCGGCGAGCCTTGTTCGCTTCGCCGGAGATATCCTTACCGCAATTGCCGCATTTTTTCGACTCGGCGATGAGATTCTCGGCGCCCATCATTCTGGTGACGGCCTCCTCACCCGCGCCCACCTGGTGCTCTTCGCAGAGAAAGATGTTCTCCCCCACCATGGCGGTGGCGTACTGGCCTTCCGGGATCTCCGCTCCGCATTTGACACATGCGGGGGGGGTGTACACCATCACCTGAAACGCGGTGCCTCCCAGCGTTATCTCGTCCCCGTCATTCAAGTCGTATTCCGGAAACTCGGAAAGGGCCACGGCGTCCGCCGAGACACCTTGCTCCCGCTGGCCGATTTTCCTTCCGTTTACAAAAGTGCCGTTCATGCTGCCGAAATCGCGGATACGGGCGTCTGGAGGATTTATATCCAGCAGGCAGTGATTTCTGGAGATGGTTCCGTGGAAGTCGTCATCCGGAAGGCGTGGATTGCAGTCAAGCCCACGGCCGATAATGCAGGTGGAGCGTTCACTGTACTCGTATTCCTTCCCCGCCAACGCCCCTTTGACTACTTTCAGCGTAATTTTCGATGGCATTTTCTATACGTAAAAGAGAGTGACACAAAATCCGAGACACGCAATTATAAAAGCATTTTCAAGATATTCGGGGAAAATATCTCTCTTTTTCATTACAAATCGACAACTACCCCCAGGATGGCCCAAAACTTTTTCAAGGCTCTTTTCAACCGTCACGCAGAACCCGCCACTTCTCTGCCACACAGAGCCGGATTCATGATTCATCAATCATAACTCCCCCGCTCGTTTTCCAACACTTCATGGTCATGAATGCAACACCCTCTTCGCCGAGCCAGACGACCAGTTGTAACATGTTACTTCAAAACATCCATAATATCAAACAGATTCCTCTCTCCGTGGGAGCCATGGCTATGGAATCCTGGTGGCGGACTCCTGGAGCCTCTACTTTTTGAGCAGGCCTTTCTCGATTAGAAAGTCCCCGAAGAACTCAGCCTGTTGTCTCAGCCCAGCTTCATTGAGGTGACATTGGTCGAAGAATTCGCCGGGGGGCTCTGGCTGGAAAGTGTGGAAGGGTATCAGGGGGACCGAGCGTG
Source organism: Nitrospinota bacterium (assembly GCA_029881335.1). Taxonomy (GTDB): domain Bacteria; phylum Nitrospinota_A; class UBA7883; order UBA7883; family UBA7883; genus JAOUMU01. The sequence continues at coordinate 16,892 of JAOUMU010000040.1, forward strand.
CGGCGGCCACTTTCGACACAGCGCCGTTGATCAGCGCTTCCGCCTTTCTCCACCGCGCCCTTATCTCCTCTCTGCGTTGTTGGTCCATGCCATTGAAATAGCTGTCTTCATGGGTGGGATGATCCACCTTGATACTGAAATTCACCAGGACTGGAACCGCTCCGTTTTCCCTGGCGGCGCCCACCATGTTTGTGACATTCATGGTTATCGGATCTGTGGCGTTGGGGGCTATCGGGTTGGTGGAATGCAATGCTTCCCCCAGCCTGTACATGGGCATGCTGACCGTGTGGCTGAGCGATCCGTCCGGCTCGAATGCCAGGGTGGCCGCCAGGCGCACCGTCCAGGAGGGGGCCATCCAGGCGATGCTGTGGGCGATATTGGCGCTGTGACCGAAAAGGGCCGGGTCCACCTGACGCCAATGAGAGTAGTCCACAGCAAAACCATTCGGGCTCATAATCGCTTCGACATCGTTCACTCCGGTGTATATGATCACGATATCCGGGTGTTGGTACAGCCCCGCGAAAAGCAGCGTGGTCAGGTCCTCGGCAGAGCTGTAATACTGGAGCCCGGCGTTTATCGTGTCCACGTCATACCCCCTGGCCCTGAGGTAGTTCTCCATGTGTGCGGGATATGTGCTCTGGATATCGTCCACTCCCTGGCCCCAGGTGGTGGATCCGCCTATGCAGAGTATCCTGTTTTTGCTTTTCTTTTCTCCACCTCCCCACCGGAAGCCGTACTGGTTCACGATCCCTGAAGTGGGATTGGGGACATAATTGCGCCAAAGGTGCGGAAGATACGGGCGCACCCCTTCCTCCACATAGCCTGTGTTTATAAAAGCCGCATGCAGCTTCTTTGCGGGGTACATGTTGAACAATATGGCATGGGAGGCGCTCTCCATCAGCAGCCAGGCGATGAGCAAGAATCCGAGGATCTCCCCCACCGGCGTGATGGCGGCCCAGGCCCGCCCCACCGTCCTGCGGAGAATTGCCGATCTTCGCCAGTACACTACAGCCGCCCCGGATAGAAACAGAACCGCGCGGAGATAGTGGATCCATGCGGGAACCTTTCCGGTAAAGAACTCCTTCTTGAACGCGGAGGCCACGTGGTCGTTCAACAGCAGAGCGGTGGCCATCATAAAAAAACCTATGGCCAGAGCGGATCTGCGCGCCGTAGCGGCCGTTTGGGCCGAATCCGCAGACCAACTCCCGTTACCGGGTATAGAAACCATATTTCTCCTTGATGGGCTGATAGCAGGCGGGGCGACCGGAGCCGACCGCCTGTTGCCTCCTTATCCGATTATTCTTAAGTTCAAGGTTTCCGGATGAGGTTATGGAATCATGACAAGCGCCAATGCCAACCCGGCTTTCCCCATCTAACGCGCGCTTCCCGATCCAGCCCCTCGGCCGGAGACAGAATATACCACATTCGCGGCGGAGGTGAAAATATGGAGCAACCCCCGGATTGCGGTGTACCGAAGGCGGGGGCCGGACGCCCATGAGGCAGCGTCCAGATATTTATTTCAATCCGTACTTTCTAAGCTTTTCATACAGGGCCGGCCGGGAGAGGTCGGTAATCCTGGCCATCACAGTGATGTTGCCCTCGCATTCCTCCAGGGCCCGGACCAGGTATTGCCGCTCGAACACGCTCTTTTCCGCGGCGAAGGGGCGGATATTTGACTCTTGTCTGCTCATCTTGCTGGGCCTGCGGACATCCTTGTAGATTCTGTCCGGCAGGTCGTCGAAACCTATCTTGCCGGAGATTTGTCCCGACAACATGCAATCCATGGTGTCCTCCAGTTCGCGGATATTTCCCGGCCAGCGATATTTCGCCAGTGCGGCTATGGCGTCCGGGGTGATATCACAGCCCTTCCTGCCGTGCCTGTCGCAGGATTTTTTCAGGAATACCCGCACCAGAGCCCGGATATCCTCCTTGCGCCTTCGTAGTGGAGGAACATGGAGTTCGGCCAGGTTTAGGTGATAGTATAAATCCTCCCGGAACCTGCCGGCATTCACTTCTTTTGCCAGATCGGCCCCGGAACCGGCCACCAGCCGAAAATCTACTTTTTCAGGCTGATCTCCCCCTACTCGAAAAAACTCCTTTCGCTGGATCACTCCCTGCAAAGCGGACTGCAGCCTGGGACTCAAAAGACTGATATCGCAAATGTACAAGGTTCCCCCCTGAGCCTTTTCCATAGCGCCCGGCGCCGAAGGATCGTTTTCATCCCCGAAAAGGCGGAGTTCCACCCTTTGCTCATCCTCCCCGGAGAGGATGCTGGCAAAGACAAAGGAGCGAGCCGCCCTGGGGCTTTCGTTGTGAATCGCTTCGGCCAAAGTACGCCTGCCGGATCCTGACTCTCCGATTATCACCACCGAAGTGTCCAGCAGGGCCAGGGTTCTGGCCTTCTCCCTCGTTTCCATCATTTCCCGCCCCTCGGCCACCATGGAGGTGAAAGTGATTCTTTCCGTGAGGCGGTCCTTGAGCTGGTTATTTTCCCTGGCAAGACGAGCCATTTTTACTGCCACGCCAGCCACCAGCAACGTCCTCTCCCTATCCTGGGGCCATTGCAAATATTCGAAAGCGCCAAGTTTTATTGCTTCTTCAGGCGTCCCCGGCGAGTCGACGTCCGATATCATGACCACCTGGACCGTGGAACTGCATCGACCAATCTTATCCAGCAGAATGCGAATTTCATCATTTTGAAGGCCGATATCCACCATCGCCACATCTATGTCGATATCGCGCTCTAACATCTGCCCACCCAGGTTGGCGGACTTGGCGGTAATTGCGGAAAAACCTCCATCGGATAATAAGTCGGCCAGAGCGTTTCCGTCACCATCCTTGCCGCTGATCAGCAGTACCCTTCCCTTCATCTTTCCAGCCCCCAATCCAAATATGCCATGTGAGTAATAGATATATTCATACCCCGGAGTCCGGCCAAATACGAACCTGATATCTTTTCCTTATTCTCCTTTCACGCCACCGGGCAGGTGGTATGGATACTGACGGCCTTGCCTCAACACGAGTGACCGAGCCTGGCGTCTCATTACATTCCGCTCCCCATGCATAGCCTGTCACGCTGTAACGTCCTTTATCAACGACACGGCCCCCCTCCCTACCGTTGTCCATACGCTCAGCTAAGGCAATTTTACATCCCGCCGCCCCACTTTATCAACCAGGAATAACAATTATTTTCCAGACTATTGTCATTTATTTATACTCTTGCAACCAGCTAGAACGCCTCTGGATTTGCTCTTTATAAAAGTAAATACCATATCTAGCATTTTGATTGATTGGAAACATGCGCTTTTAGTTGGGCTCCTAAAAATTAGGGATAACCGCCTATGTTCTCTAGCCATAATTGCATTGAAGTGCGCGCGCTGGACTACAAGACATGTTTTCGCTGGTCGCGCTCCTCCATCCCCAGGAGATTACGGCTCAATGGCATATCCATTATGTCTTTGTTTATCAACCGCTTACATCTGATGATTTGACTGATTTGGGTTCGTGGCTTTACCGCATTCCACCATGGCTTTACAGATTCTGGTCAGGCGACAGCTCCTGCCATGTATTTTGAGGAGAGCGGCTTGATGCATGGTCGGGCCCCCCCTGTTGAAAGTTATTCTTTATTATCGGTGGTGACAGAATACGTCTCTTATAGTACCGGTGAGAATATCAGGCGGGCCAGATCCGATCATTTTGCATAGGGGTGGAATCTTCAACCAGATCGTCGCCCATGCCACCGGGGCATCCCATTCATGGTAGTCTGGGCAATGCCGGAATAACCAGAAAGGACTGAAGATGAAAAGTTACAGAAGAGAGCTATGGTTCAACGTTCCATCGAGGAGGGGTTTTGTGAACATTACCGGAGAGGTGGAAAATGCGCTGAAGGAGAGCGGGGTGATGGAAGGTCTGGTCCTGGTAAACGCCATGCATATAACCGCCTCGGTGTTCATAAACGACAACGAAAGCGGGCTGCATCACGATTATGAAAAGTGGCTGGAGCGTATCGCCCCTCATGAGCCGGTGGATCAATACCGGCACAACCGGACAGGAGAGGACAACGCCGACGCCCACCTGAAAAGACAGGTGATGGGGCGGGAAGTAGTGGTGGCCGTCACCGGCGGAGAGTTGGACTTAGGCCCATGGGAGAGTATTTTTTATGGAGAGTTTGATGGGCGAAGAAAAAAGCGGGCGCTGATAAAAATCATCGGGGAATGAAAAAATCTTGGCGCGGCGGGTGGAATCAACCGGCTAGTTATGAGGTATGTAAATCCATACCGGCTCCCAGAATTTATCCGATACCCGATACAAGTAAGATTTGTCCACCTCGGCCCATATCTTGCCGAAATCCTCCTGTCCTTCGAAGGCGGGGATTTCCCACTGCCGGGGGCAATTCACCGTATCCATAAACATTTTGTAATAATTTGCGGAATAGTGAACCGTGGCGGGATTCATCACCAAGCGGCCTGATACGAAACAGCCAGGATACCTGTACTCCATCCGCGATGGAGTTATGGTCAGAACCATGTCGAACTCCTCCACAGGTTCCCCCCAGAACAACCTTAGCGGTTTCCAACTTCCGATCAGCCACGTGGGCACGGAGTGGGTGGTTACCTGATTTCCGGTGGGATTTGGCTTGCTATCCGAGCCGCAAGAAGCCAGTAGCATGGCCAACAGAAGTAGCCCCACGGAAAACAGCTTGCTGAACCTGCCAGCCTGGAAACTTAAATCCACAACCGGCCTAGAATAGGGCATATATAAAGGTCGACATAGCCGAACCTTCAGTGAACACGATAAGGGCGCCCAACAGAAGCAGAACCATGATGATCGGCCCCAGCCAGAATTTTTTGCGGACTTTCAAAAAATCCCAGAACTCCGATATTAGCGATTCTTCCGGCAAAGCTTCATGCCCATCTTCAGCGGGATTTTCGCTCCTCACCCCGGGGGATTCTTCTGACATGCCCAAAAATCCTCGTTTAATCCTGTTTGGTTGATATGTAAAACGCTGAGATATTTAGCTGACGATCAACAGCAGGTTCGATTGCCACGATCCAGGTTACCTGAATCTAACAGAATCCAATCGGCGCGTCAATTTTATCTTTGGCGCTGTGATACTAAACTACAATCCCCCCCTCTCTGGCTTGGGCCGTCACCCTCGATCAGGGCTCGCTAGGGGGATCGAGGTGGGGGCGCGATGAAATTGGCGCCCAACCGCCCTGCCCGATCCCGATTGGGTCCAGGCTTTCGGAGGCCTGGGGCGATCAGAACTCCACGATCCTGCGGCGCTGGGTCATGTAGTCCACAAGTACATACTCGGTCAGGCTATCCGGGTTTGGAAAAAATATTCTACCCATAGTGGATTCCATGAACCGGTCCAAAAACCTCTCCTCGCCGTAATATCCTGTATCATATTCATTACCCAGCATAAAAACGCTGACCGATATGCCCGCCTGGGAGCATGCGCGAGCTTCCCGCAGCGTGGCGGCGTACCCCCTTTCCACCGGCGGGTATGATAAAAGCAGGTTTTGTCCCTCGTACCAGGCGGTGGGTGCACCGTCGGTAATCAATATTATCTGTTTGTTCACCCCCTGCCTTGCTGTCAGCGACATCCTGGCAAGCTCCATCCCTTTTTGGATGTTGGTGAAGTACCTGGGGATATGCGCCCCTTTCCCCGCCGCGCCGGAAGCCTCCGCTTGGGCAGCGGCCTGGGCGGTGGGCCCGTCCACCTTCATGCTTACGCCCCCTCCCCAGAAAGTGATCGGCTCCGGGGATAGCTCCAGGATGGAGGAGACGGGTATCCTGCGGGCGTATGTGGCAAATCCGACGAAGCTGATCGAGTCCTCGGGGTATTGGCTTCTTATCAGGCTGTCGAGGGCCAACGCCATCTTCTTTGCGTTATAGAACCTGCCGAATCTACCCATGGACCCGCTCATGTCTACCAGGACACAGGTCACATTGCGCGCCACACCTCGAGTGTGGTGGATTTCCATATCCTCCGGACGCAGCCTGATGGGGAACGAAGATCCACCGCGTACGAGGGCGTTTATCAAGGAGGCTGGCACGTCCATGTGGGCGATGGAGTCGCCATATTCAAAAGGCCTGGTCCGCGCCTGCTCCAGGCTTCCCTCGCCCGGTTCACTGGTGTAGTGGCCACCGGCGCCGTCGTTTTTCAGGTTGGAATAAATCTCGGACAGGGTTGTCTCCCCCACTTTTCTTGCGGCGGCGGGAGTGAGCTTGAACAAGCCGCTCTCCTCTTCCAATTCAGCCTGGCCCATCTCCTCCAGGTGTTCCGCCAGCTTTTTCATCAGGTCCTCGCGCGCCTGGACAAATTCCTTATAGGCCTTTTCCCCCAGCGCGTCTTTTAGCCTATCCTCGTTCACGCCGAACAGGTTGCCCTTCTCCCTGGCATCCTCCAGTTCCTTTTGCAGGTTGTCCAGGGCGATGTACTTGCCCCGGACTTCTTTGGCTTTTTGCCAATCCAGAGTTTCAGCGCCGGTGAAGCGCCTTCCATCTTTTTTGTAAAACTCCTCCGCCTCGTCCAGCTCCTCCAC
>JAOUMU010000142.1 GCA_029881335.1 Nitrospinota bacterium
TTCATATCCGCCACCGTCAATAAAAACTTGTAACAGGGGCTCATCGCCATAAAGAAAACGGCGCCACCCGTAATGGATGACGCCGCCATAATTCGATAACCAGCCACAGACCAGTCCGGCAAAACCGAAACAGCCTGTAACCAGTCAGGATCAATACCTGTAGTGCGACGGCTTGTAAGGCCCCTCCACCGGCACGCCCAGGTAGTCCGCCTGGTCCCGGCTAAGAGTGGTCAGCTTCACGCCGATCTTCCCCAGGTGCAGGCGAGCCACTTCCTCGTCCAGCTCCTTGGAGAGGGTGTACACTCCCACATCGTAGTTGTTCTTCCACAGGTCGATCTGGGCCAGCGTCTGGTTGGTGAAGCTGTTGCTCATCACAAAGCTGGGGTGGCCCGTGGCGCAACCCAGGTTTACCAGCCGTCCCTCGGCCAGCATATATATCTCGTGTCCATCATCGAAGGTATACTTGTCCACCTGCGGTTTGATGTTGGTCTTTTTCGCACCGGCGAATTCGTTCAGCTTTTCCACCTGGATCTCGTTGTCGAAATGCCCGATGTTGCTGACGATCGCCTGGTTCTTCATCCCCTTCATATGCTCAAGAGTGATGATGTCCTTATTCCCCGTGGTGGTGACATATATGTCTGCCTCCGGCAGGGCATCCTCCACAGTGGTCACGCGGTAGCCTTCCATGGCCGCCTGCAAGGCGCAGATCGGGTCGATCTCCGTCACGATCACTCGCGCGCCCATGCCGCGCAACGCCTGGGCGCATCCCTTGCCCACATCGCCATAGCCGCATACCACCGCCACCTTGCCCGCCACCATAACATCGGTGGCCCGCTTGATGCCGTCGATCAGAGACTCGCGGCAACCATACAGGTTGTCGAACTTGGATTTGGTCACCGAATCGTTCACGTTGATGGCAGGCACCAGCAGCTCACCCCGCTCCATCATCTGATAGAGCCGGTGGACGCCTGTGGTGGTCTCCTCGGAGACACCCTTCCATTCCTTCACCACACCGGCCCAGAAACCTGGCCGCTCGGCCAAGGTCCTTTTCAGCAGGTTGTTGACAATCTGCAATTCCTTGTTGTCAGTCGGCTCATCCAGGATCGAAGCGTCCCTCTCCGCGGCGTATCCGCGGTGGATAACCAAAGTGGCGTCGCCGCCGTCGTCAACGATAAGCTGCGGCCCCTTTCCTCCGGGGAAAGTAAGCGCGTTGAGAGTCATCTCCCAATACTCCTCCAGAGTCTCCCCCTTCCAGGCGAAGACCGGCACACCAGCCGCGGCGATGGCGGCGGCGGCATGGTCCTGGGTAGAGAATATGTTGCACGATGCCCAGCGCACATCGGCGCCCAGATCCACCAGAGTCTCGATCAACACGGCAGTCTGGATGGTCATATGCAGGCTGCCGGAGATCCGCACACCCTTGAGGGGCTTTTCCGGCCCATATTTTTCCCGGGTGGCCATCAGCCCCGGCATCTCGTGCTCGGCGATCTCTATCTCCTTGCGGCCCAGGTCCGCCAGCGCGATATCCTTGATTATGTAATTCTTAGTCGTTTCAGCTACAGCGTCCATTCTCTTATTCTCCTTTACTGATTATTGTTCCAAAGTTATCAAACCCTGATCTCATACACCGCCACATCACGGCCCAGAAGGCTGATCTTCCTTTTATAAGGCCCGGTAAATGGCGTCTTCTTCTCCAGATTTTCCACCACACCGGTCGTGGCGATGATGACGCTGCCGTCCGCGCTCGCGTCGTCGGTTCTGGAACCATCGGCTCCAGAGCCGTCGGCGCCCAAGTCATCGGCGCCCAGCAGCAGAAACGCCACGTTCACAGTGCTCCCCATGATGTCCGGCTGGGTGTAATCCGGATGCCCCAACGAGCCGAGATATATCTCTCCACGGACCAGCGCCACAGTGAGCGAATCCCTTCCGGTGTCCACAGCCCGCCGGGCGGCTGCCACGGCCCTGTCCCCGTGCCGCGCGCCGGAGAAGAAGCAGAGCATACCGTCGCCAATCTGCTTCACCGGCACACCGCCATGTTTCAGCGCCGCCTCCGTGAGGTGGTAGAAGAATCCGTTGGCCCACGCCGCCACATCCGCCGGGGGCATGAAGGCCGCCTTCCGGGCGAATCCGCGCACACCGGAGACCAGCACCGTGGCCTCGAACACATCTTTGTTCTCCTCGTAGAGACCCAAAAGCCAATCCACGGAGACACCCAGAATACGGCAAAGCTGGCCCAGCAGGGTGATGTCCGGAGCGTTTTCGCCCCGTTCCCATTTGGATACCGCCTGGGCAGTGAGCTGCAGGGCGGAGGCGATGTCGGCCTGTTTTAGCCCCAGCTCCTCGCGCCGCCTGCGTATCTTGCCGCCGATCCCTTCCAGTGCCGTCATCTTTACTGTTCTCCACTCCGCGTAGGGGCCTTGCCGCGGTCCGCGTAGGGGCCTTGCCGCGGTCCGCGTAGGGGCCTTGCCGCGGTCCGCGTACGGGCCTTTGCCGCGGCCCGCGTACGGGCCCGCCAGTATGGCAACACTATAGGCCAAACAGCCCCCCTGCCACAATAACGGCGATGTTGGATGGGGTAGAGCAGGAGTTGAGCCCGCCATCCGGTCGGCAGATACACACAGGCGGGTCGGCTGGCCACTTGGAGTCCGGGTACGAACCAAAGGAGAGGATTATTTTTACCGCGCCAGCGTATTCGTTGCGTCCGTAGCCACCAGCCCAGCCCCTTTCAGCGGAACGGCAGAGGCTTTTTTGCGCCTGATAATCCCTCTTGCCAGATACCATATTCCCGGGGCATGCCCCATGTCAGCCCGGCCGATATTCATGCCATGGCGACCAGCGGGCAACACATTGTTATTCAACGCCATGCAAACAGGAAAAAACCTGCAAAACCGCCCGCGAAGTGGTAGAATGCATGGTTAATTCTTCGCCGATAACGTACTTAAAGACAGCGATAACAATGGAAGAAATCCATCCAGGAATAGTGCCCATCGATATCGAAGACGAGATGAAATCCTCGTTCCTCGATTACGCCATGAGCGTCATAGTCTCCCGCGCCCTGCCGGACGCCCGCGACGGGCTGAAGCCGGTTCACCGGCGCATCCTCTATGCCATGAGCGAGCTGGGAAACGTACACAACAAACCACATAAAAAGAGCGCCCAGGCCGTGGGTGAAGTGATGGGTAAATACCACCCGCACGGCGACGCGGCCATCTACGACACCATGGTGCGTATGGCCCAGGACTTCTCCATGAGATACCAACTGGTGGACGGCCAGGGAAACTTCGGCTCCGTGGATGGCGACCCGCCAGCGGCCATGAGGTACACCGAGGCCCGTCTCTCCCGCATGAGCGGCGAGTTGCTGGCCGACATGGACAAGGAGACTGTACGGTTCATCCCCAACTATGACGAATCGCTGCGGGAGCCCACTGTGCTGCCGGCCAAACTGCCGAACCTGCTGGTGAACGGCTCTGGCGGCATAGCCGTGGGTATGGCCACCAACATCCCGCCGCACAACCTGCGAGAGGTGGTGAACGGCGTCATCTATTACATAGACAACCCAGACTGCGCCGTGATGGAGCTGATGGAGCACATAAAGGGGCCCGATTTTCCCACAGGCGCTGAGATCCATGGCGAAGCTGGCATCCGCTCTGCCTATGCCACCGGCAGGGGCCACGTGGTGATGCGGGCCAACGCCGTGATAGAGCCGATGGGCAAAGGGGACCGGGAAAGGATACTGATAACGGAGATACCCTACCAAGTGAACAAGGGCCGGCTGATAAAATCTATCGACATCCTGGCCAAGGAGAAAAAGATCCTCGGCCTGGGGGAGATCCGCGACGAGTCCAGCAGGAAAGGGATGCGGATCGTGATCGAGCTGAAAAAAGACGCGCCGGCCCGGGTGATTCTGAATCAACTCTACAAGCACACGCAGATGCAGGACACCTTCGGGGTGATAATGATCGCCCTGGTGGAAGGCAGGCCCCGCCAACTGAACTTAAAAGAGATGATCCGCCATTTCGTGGAACACCGGCGCTCCGTGGTGACAGCCCGCACCATGTTCGACCTGAGAAAAACCAGGGAGAAGGAGCATGTCCTGGCGGGCTACATAATTGCGCTGGATCGGCTGGACGAGGTGATCGCCTTCATCCGCGCGGCGGAGAACCCGGAAACGGCCAAAATCGGGCTGATGGAAAAGTTCGGCCTTTCTGAAATTCAGGCCAAGGCGATTCTGGAGCTGCGGCTGCAGCGGCTGACCGCCATGGAGAGGCAGAAGATAGCCGCCGAGAGGGAGGAGCTTTTAAACGCTATTGGGAAGCTGGAGTTCATCCGGGATAACGAAGATGAGAAATTCAGGATCATCAAGGAAGAAATCACCGGACTGGCGGAGCAGTATGGCGACGACCGACGCACAGTCATCACTCCGATAGAGAGCGAGGTGGACATAGAGGACCTGATCCCCGAGGAGGATGTGGCGGTCACCGTCTCCATGTCCGGCTATATAAAGCGAAACCCGGTGGACGAGTATCGCGCCCAGAGACGGGGCGGTAAAGGAGTGATGGGAATGCGCATGCAATCGGAGGATCAGGTGCAAAATCTTTTTGTGGCCTCCACCCACGACACCCTTCTTTTCTTCACCAGCGCCGGGCGTGTGTTTTCCAAAAAGGTATACGAGATCCCCTCGTCCGGCCGTGTGGCCATGGGGAAAGCGGTGGTGAACCTGTTGCAGCTGCAGCCCGATGAGCGCGTTGCCACCATCTTTCCCCTGAAGGAGTTTTCCAAAGACCAGTTCCTGGTGATCGCCACACGCCTGGGATATATAAAGAAAACTGGTCTTGATTTGTTTTCCCGCATCAACCAGGGAGGGATCATCGCCGCCGAGCTGGAAGAGGGGGACGACGTGATCGCCGTCTCTGTTTCCGATGGCCGCCGCCATGTGGTGATAAACACCGGCGGCGGGATGGCCATTCGATTCAAGGAAGAGGATATCCGCCCCATGGGCAGGACAGCCAGGGGAGTGCGCGCCATCGCCCTGGGCAAGGATGACACAGTGGTGGGGATGACCGAGTTCGACCCGGAGCACGACGCCGAGGCATGCCTTTTCACAATAAAGGAGGATGGCAACGGCAAGAGAAGTGATCTGGAGAAATACCCGTTGCAACGGCGCGGGGGACGGGGTGTGATGGATATCAAGTGCGACGAATCCTCCGGCAAAGTGGTGGGGACGCTCAAGGTGGCGCCCAGCGACGAAGTGATGACCATCAGCCAGAACGGTGTCGTTATCAGGTTTAGCGCTTCGGATGTGTCTATCATCGGCAGGAACACAAAAGGAGTGCGGATCATGGAAATGGAGAAGGGTGACCGGGTTGTGTCCATAAGCTCCATGGAAGAGCAGAACCCGCCGGAGCAGGGGGAGGAGACACCCCAGTGAATTCCAGATTCGCCCTATTGGCCGTCGCGGCAGCGGTAGCCATAATAATGCTACAGGGGCCGGGTTGTCAGAAAATGGATGAGCAACTGTATGATTCGGCGGAGGAGCTGCTCAAACTTCGCAAATATGAAGAGGCGGAAAAGAAACTGACGTTCTTGGTGAATCAGTACCCGGAATCCGGCTTTGCCGCCAAGGCGTATTTCAAACTGGGGGAGCTGGAGTATTTCTTTTTCAAAAAGCCGGAAGCGGCCCTGGACAACTTCGTCCACGCTGCTCGGGCCGACAAAAAAGGGAAAACCGGGCTGGAGGCGCAAAAGCATATAGCCGAGATATACCTTAACCATATGCGAAACCACGAGCTGGCAATCCTGCAGTACCAGAGAATAATCCGGGATTTCAAGGGGATGGTGGAGGCCGATAAATTCCATTACCTGGTCGCCCAGGCCTATTACGGCAAGCGGGATTATAAACAGGCGATAATTGAGTATCAAAACCTGCTGGATATATTCCCGGAGAGCAAGCGCAGGGAGGAAGTGATGTATAACATCGCCACCTGCTATTTCGTCGACGGCCAGTTGGAAGAGGCCATGGCTCAATACTTGGCCTTTCTGATAAAGCATAATAGCTCCAAACATGATTACGACGCCAGGATGAGCCTGGCCATGGTCTATGAGGGACTGGAGCGCCCGCAAAAAGCACTCAGCGTATATGAATATCTGGCGG
>JAOUMU010000143.1 GCA_029881335.1 Nitrospinota bacterium
GTGTGATCTTCATTTCCATGGCGAGGTCCGCCATGGGGGCGTCCTTATCGGTGATCTGAACCATGGCGCCGCCTACGGTGTCCACACCGTTGTAGCCGATCCAGCCTATGGTCGCCACAAAGAGAATGAGCAGAGTGAAACCTGCCAGAATTTTGAACTTTAACGATCTGCTTGCGAACATGACCTCTCCCCTATCCATCCGTTATGTTTTTCTACAGGAGGAAAAACATACTATCCCCCTCGGTTGACTCAGTCTTCCTGTGTTAATTTGGAAATTCCTCCGCTGTTTAGCGCCGCTAATATTTCCAGCAGGATAATGACTCTCCCCTTTACCTTGGCCATCCCCTGTATATTCGCCACTTCGGCGTTGCCATCAAATGATGGTGGGGGCTCTATTTCCTCTGGCTTGATATCCACCACCTCGGAAACCGTATCTACGATGATTCCGGCAGGTGCGCCGGGCATCTCCAGGACAATTATGCAAGTTTCGTGGGTGTACTCTTCTTTCGGCATTCCGAATTTCATCCGCAGGTCGGTCACCGGAATAACCCTTTCCCTCAGATTGATAACTCCCTTTACGTAGCCGGGGGTCTGTGGTATGTGGGTGATATCCATCAGCTTAATGATCTCCTTTACGATGCTGATGTTTATCCCGAATTCCTCCCCCCCCAAGGCGAAAGTAAGATATTTCCCAGCCAGATGACGATGGGTCATCACCCTGCCCTCCGGGTTGGTAACTGACTCTTCAGTCATATAACTCTACTCTCTGGTGAAGGATTAAACGCAATTCCTCATTCGCGCAAAGTCTCGCTAATCAAAACTCATAACCAACTAACGTGAATATGTTCCTTTTTTGGCTTATACGCAAGTGTAATCCAACCCACTTACAACCAGTCCAGCACTTAGACTAAGCTTGCATCAGTATGATTTGTAAGGAGATGTGACATCTTGATCATTATGTACCGAGGTGAAAACAGCATCTATTATTAACGGAAGATGAAACCGGCCAACTGTCCCTTGGTTGAATTCGAGTTCCACCGCCACAATCTTTGGAAATAGTTTTCTCATGGCCGATGCGATGCCATCACTCACTCCACGATATGGGTAATTCATGCGTATTCGCGCTCTTGGGAAAGACTCGGTCAGAATGGCGCCCATCGATCTGCACAGGAATCTCTCGGCTTCACTGGAGGGATCGTAGAGCAGCCCAAAATCGACTTTGCGGGTTTCTCTTGACATCCTTGGGGTAAAGGAGTGTACCGATAGGAGGATAACTTGTCGTCGACGGACCATTTCCAGCTCCACGAAACTGCGCAAGGCATGATGATATGGTCTATGCCATCTTTCCAGCGCCTTTTCTCTTGCAGCGGCGTCCATTCTTCTCCCTATGGGGCCGAAAATCCCCTTGCGGTTGGTCTCGGAGCGGTTCAGGTCCACCACCAGACGGGAGATTCCCCCCTTAAAGAATGGCGCATTTAATCGGCGGGCCAGGGCGCTGGCGATTGGCGCCGCGCCTATATCGTATCCGGCATGGGTGTTCAGCGCGGCCTTGTCCCTGGCGTCTGCAAAAGGTATGAACGCAGCCGGGATCCGGTTCACAGCGTGCTCGCAAGTGACAAGGAAGGAAGGCGGCTTCTTCATCTGCCGGGAAGAAATGGTGTCCCGTCGACCAGTTTTTCGCAAAGATGACCATAGACCCTGGCCAGCGCCTTCCGGCCCGGATTGGGCCCGGCGGCCAACATAAGGCGGGATGCCAATGTTCCCTCAGTCAGGATGAATTCCAGAGCGTCCGCCTCGTCATGCTCAATCCGCGTCGAGACAGCCTCATCCTCAATTATCGCGAGCCATAATTCACCAGCGCTCAAAGGCTCTTCTGGGTCCACTCCGAAGCATTCCATATATTCAGAATGGGTAACAAGGGCCTCATCCCCTTTCTTGATAGTATCCTGCAGGATCTTCCGTAAAGGGCCGGAAGCCCATTTCCTCTGTTGGTCGTAGTCTATCCACCGCTCTTCCACCATGGACATTATCACAGCATAGACCGCAGCCATTACTGCAGCGTCCATATATGGGTTTTCCTGGACGTCGATCACCCTGATTTCCAGGGCGGAGCGGTCGAACCTGGGTATGGCGCCTCTCGCGTTGAGCCATTCGTGAGCCATCACTCCATCCGGATCGTGGGGGGCTATGGCGGCGTATAACGGCGCCAGCACCTTTTCGTGGTACTCGCCAATGGTGAAGACCGGCTCCGGGATAATATCCCCCGCCATTTGGGGGACCTGTATGGAGTTTTTTATGTAGGCCATCATGCGAAAATCCATGGCTCCCGCGCTCTTGCCATCCACAAAGGGGCTTGCGGCGGCCAGCCCAGGGATGAGGGGCATGACCATCCTGGTGGCCGCGCAAAGTCGGCCGAACTGCTCGTCACCATCGAAGGGGATGTTCATATGCACGCTTTGCACGTTGGCATAGCCGTGCTGATGGCTGTTGAATATCCTGTGATAAGTGTCGTAGATCTCGTGGCAATCATGGGGCCAGCGTGTCAATTGAGTAAGCGGATCCATCCACGGGTGAGCGGCGCCTGACATCAGGGTCGCGCCCATACCGGAAAGTATTTCGTTGGCCACGCTCACTTCGTTATGAAGCATTTGGGCGGTGTTATGGAGCGACTTTTCCGGAAGCAATGTTTTAAATTCCACCAGGTGAAGAACAAACTCGTTGGACCAGCCCACTCCATCCTTCTCATAGTCGCCGGAGTCGCTCCCGGAGGCGGCCTGGATCAGCTTGTCGGCTATTGGCCGTACATCCAGCGTCTCCTTGTCCACAATCATGTACTCAATTTCGACTCCCACTCCGTCCATAATGTCGTATCGCTTGTTCAAGGTTGCTCGGCTCCCCTTATTTTCTTGATTCGATCCGTAATTGCCATAATTACGGCGTCGTATAGCCTGTCTCCCAATATCTCATCCTCCACGTTCGAATCTATGCTCGGATTATCGTTAACTTCCACCACATACGCAGCTTTCCCCACTTGTTTCACATCCACGCCGTAGAAGCCATGGCCGATCAGCCTGGCGGCGCGGGTGGCTACACTTACAACGCTTTTCGGCGCCTTTTGCACTGGGATGCTCTCCACGGCGCCGTAGCGGTCATTCCCTTGGGCGGTATTGTTTATGATCTGCCAGTGCCCATCGGCCATGTGGTAGCGGCAGGTGTACAGCACTTGATCGTCCAGAATGCCTACCCGCCAATCGAAGTCGGTAGGCATGAACTCCTGGACCAGCAACAGATCGGAAAACTTGAAGAGGGTCGCGAATTGCTCCTCCAGTTGCGCCTCGTTGTCCACCTTCACCACTCCTTGGGAAAAGGAGCTGTCCGGCCGTTTCAGGATCATGGGAAAACCAAGATGCAGGACTGTGGCGAGGTCGCTATCCTTGCTGACGATAACCGTCCTGGGGGCCGGGACTTTCCGTTTTTCCAGCAGCTCCGCCAAAAAGACCTTGTTGGTGCATTTGAGTATAGACTCGGAATCGTCTATTACCGCCAGTCCTTCCGCCTCGGCTCTTTTGGCGAAACGAAAAGTATGATGGTTCACTGCGGTTGTTTCCCGGATAAAAAGGGCGTCGAACTCTATCAGGCGGCCATAATCCTCCTTTCCGATAAACTCAACGCTATATTCCGCTCTCTCAGCCGCCTTCACGAACCGCCGCAGCGCCTTTTCATTTGACGGGGGGGAGGGCTCCTGGGTGTTGACCAGGATCGCCAGATCGTAGCGATATCTCTTTGGCCGGGCGACACGGATTCGCCTCTTGGAGAAATACCCGTTTGCCGCCTCCAGAACGAAATCCAGGTGGCCTTGCGGTATCTCCTCGCCGGCGATGGGGCCCACGTTTTGCAGAGCCCACTTCTTTCCCTTGATGAACTGGGCCTGCAAAAATGGCGCGTGAAAGGCGTTGAACAATTGGGCGCTCAGGCGATCGTATCGGACGGCCATATTCCTTCCAAAATAGACGCTTAGAGTGAATTTATTCGATTTTATAGGGGCCAGAGTCTTTTCTATCAGGCTCTCCAGCTCCCAGGAGATGGCTCTGGCCGTGGCCTGGGAACGCATGTCCAGGATAGTAGCCACGGTTGGGGAGGGCCTGTGGCCGCGAGCCTCGGCCAACAAGGAGACGTAGTACCCGAAACTCTGATAGCGATATGAGCGGCACATGTTGAAAACCCACATCCCCCGGTACTCGCCAAAATCGGCCATCATCAGGTAATCCTTGGCGGCGATGACATCAACTCCCGGGATATGCAGGGGCCACCTGGAAGGCTTGTTGACTACTATAATAGTCCTCATCTGGCTTCTATCCCCATTATGCAGGAGCGCCTATCTGGATCAAATCCATTCATTCTGGTTCTATGATCAACAAGTTTGAATCGTATGTGACAATCCCCAGCATTATGGCGCACACCAGCCGATACAGACTCACCTCGTAATGCTGCCCCATATATGCAGGATTATTGCGGAACGGATCCGCCACCATCACCGTGGTCCGGGCTGTGTTGTACCCATGGATGATCACAAAATGCCCTGATGGGTATCCCTTTATGTCGTCATCCGCATTATCCTCCCTACGCTCCCGGGCGACCTGATACAGATAAGTGGAGGATAGACCGGTGAGTATCGGTATTTGCCGTTTGACGTATTTACGGATCAGCGACGGGGTAAGATCACGGAACCTAATAACACCTCCAAGTGCCAGAAACTCCAGATACGCATCGGTTGCAAAGGAGAGCTTGGGATCGTCTTTGGCTGCCCTCTGGGCGATAAGCTTCTGGATCATTTTCTCGGGCGGCAGATCCTTCCATGTGGGATCGAAGACTTGCATGTTGTATGAGTAAATCACCGCCTTGTACCCTTTATTAAGGGCGTGGATGGCCAGGTGGGAGGCGATGGCGCCGCCGTCATCCAAGGTTTTTACCCCCCTGATGACCTCGTCCACGGTGATTTCTTCACCATAGTAGCTGTATATGGAGTGGAGACAAGTGGGGCCACATGTGTAATCGTTAGGCTGGATGGACATGTCTATGTCCAGACTCCGCTTCATGACACCACACCGATCCGCGGCATTGTGGGTGTCACAAAAGGGCCAGGCGCCGGACGAGAAACATCCCCGCCCAGAAAGAACATGCCCTTACGCTCGCCTTTTTCAAAATCTCTGGCTGAAAACCTATTGTTTTCCGATACAACGCTTCAGTCCGGACTTTGGAGCAAGCGCCACGCTATTCTCCAGGCCCGTGCCTTGACCGTTCTTTATAGTATTATCATTTTCGTTATCTCGTCAATCGGGAAATAGCAGACGGACAGAAACAAGGTGTTTCGATAATATTTCCCCGGTTTCCCCAAGGGCCCCGCTTGGCTGCCAAACCTTCAACGAGGCGTGGCTAGCCTGGGTCCTGGAGTTGCGCGTCACTGGGCAGTTACCGCTTGTTTCAAGCGTTTTCCCCAATCGCCTGTTGCGGGGATGAGTGTTCAGCCCACTGGATCTCCCCTCTCCGCCAGAATCAAAGTCGTACCTCCCTCGGCAAAAAGGCACGCTACATTTAAATTGGTGTGAATTGTAGATATTGTAAGCACAAGAAATGCTCACGCATTCCCTATTTAACTAACAAAACATTCCAGGAGGTAACCGAGGAGAAGCTATAGTTTTCACGCTCCATGGCGTGCCGCTGTCCGCCACGCCGCCGATGGTCACCGCGCAGGTCTCAGCTGCAGGGCTGTTGATCCCGGTCACGATGATGAAATTGGAACTATCGGCGTGGAGATAACGTACGTAAACAGAGCGAGCAGTTCAAAACGGCGGTAGCGATCCCACCATGGCCTCTACCAGGGATATGTTGTGGAACTGGTGACAATAGACGCAGGAGACACTGACATATCTTTTTTCGTGGCATCCGGTGCACTTGACAGGGTCCAGCGCTCCTCCGGAAGCGGTAAACCCGTGGGATTGGACTTCTTGATGACAATCGGGACATCTGAACTTCAATACGGTGGAATGCTTGTACATGATATCCTTCAGCGGTCGCGATATGTCCG
>JAOUMU010000144.1 GCA_029881335.1 Nitrospinota bacterium
CTGGGGGTGGGGGCGGACAGCAAGAATGGGAAGCTAGAGAACTCCAGCTTGATCGAGGACAACTACACGATCAGCCAGTACGGGGCCTTCGCCAGCCTGAGCAGGGATGTGGGCCCTCTGGTAATCCAGGGTGGGGGCCGTTGGAGCAACGAGGATTACTTCGGCTCATTTACCGCGTTCAACCTGGGAGTCCGATACGCCCTGGATGCGGCGCCGGTGGATATAAAGCTCTCCGCCGCCAGGGGATACACCAATCCGCCACTCACCTTCCGGTTTCTGGAGATACCCAACATATGGGCCGCCAATCCGGACTTGGTGGTGGAGAAGGTGATGACCTACCAGGTGGGAGTGGTGATCCGGCCAGCCGAGGGGCTGACTCTGGATATTAACGGCTTCTTCGCCAACCTGGAAGACGCCCTCGGAGCGGATGTGCGGGAGGATGGGCTGTATCATTACCGCAACTTCCAGAAAGTGGAACGCAGCGGCGTGGAGGCGGAAATCCGGTATCAGATACATGGATGGAATCTCTTTGCCAACACTTTGTCCCAGACAGTGAAGGACAAGGATTCAGGCGAAACCATTCATGGCAAGCCGAAGGCGGCCCATTCCTTTGGGGCGGGCTATAAATTGGGCCACCTGTATGCGCAGGTATCTGGCTTGTGGAGGGACTGGAACGAGTTCCCCGATAACGAACCGAAAGACAAGGTGTGGATCCTGGGCCTGAAGGCTTTGTATGAGCTGCGTCTGGGCGACAAGGAAGTGGGCATAACGCTGACGGTGAACAACCTCACCGACGCCGAGTACTATAACCACCATTTGCTGCCTGAGAGCCATCCGCGGGATATCGAAGCCGGTATAGAGTACGCTTTTTAAAGGTTGTTAAAGCGGTTTCGGCCCGGCGGGGAGATGGTCTCTGCCGGGCTTTTTTTGTCAGGGATGATTCGTTACTAATCAATATGTTGCAAACCTTCATGTATCCGCAAGCCAGGCGTAACACCACCGTAACAGGCGCCATGTATCATTTGATCTATGTGACGGTGACAAAAACGCAGACAACCGCCGCGATGACAACTAACCTATTTGAGGAACGAAAATAATGCGATGGAGAAAGTGGTGCGCGGTGGCGATTATGGCCCTGTTGACTTCTGGCGCGGGATACGCGCATGCCGCAAAGACTATCTGGGCCGACGATGAATCCAGCCTGGCCCTGTATGGTGATATTAGGTTCCGGCACGAGACAGACAACGAGGTTCGCGAAGGCAAACCGGACAGAAACCGGGATCGTGATCGGCTGCGGCTGCGGCTGGGACTCGATTACAAGGCTAATGAGGTGGTTTCACTGGGCGCGCGGCTGGCCACGGAGGCGAATGACGACCATTCCACCAACCATAACTTTGGTCTGGTGAAAGGAGGAGGATCGGAGGCCGGGTTTGGCCTGGACAAAGGGTTTATTAAGGTGGGCCTGGAGCCTGTGTGGCTGTGGGCTGGGAAAAACAGCATGGGCGTGTGGGACGCCACGGGGCTACTGTGGGATCCGGACCTGAACCCGGAGGGAATCGCGGTCGGCGGGGCTTTCGGCGAGGGGTACAAGGCTTCGCTGTCCGCCGGGTATTATATCGTCAACGAAACGCTTTATGACGATAAGGACGACACCATGCTGGCTTGGCAGGCACTGGTGGAATATGGCAAGGAGTACTCAGTCAAGGCCGCGGTGGGTGGATTTTCCGTAAACGACCGGACCACCTCAGAGGGAGAGGATGGTTTTCCCGTGGCTGGAGGAACCGCCGATTACATGCACGCCCTGGTGGAGCTGGCCGCCAAGGACTGGCCATTGTCCCCCAGCGTGGGCGCCCAGCTTGTCTCCTCCAATGTGGATGTGGACAAGTATATCGGCGCGGGTGGAGAGGATTCCGACAGGAACGCGACTGTGGTATATATCAAAGTCAAGCCTGGGCCTGTGGACGTGAAGGTTTCATTGTGGGATGTGGGGTACGCCGGCGCCACCGCTCTGGGGGAATTCAACGCGGATGAATTCGCCAAGACCAGCAATTTTACAGGCTGGATAGTGTCAGTGAAGGGAAATATTTACAAGGCTCTTTCCGTACAGGCGAAATATTTCCATCAGGAAGTGAAAAACAACGCCATAGATCCCCCATTCGCCGGGGACGCCCAACTGGGCAAGGGAAACAAGAGAACCCGGATGCAATTGAATTTCGTGGTGAAGTTCTAGCGCATGTGGGCTGACGGTAAAATAACGGGATCTGATTACAAGGAGACATGATGATGAATAATTCTCTGGTTGCGATAACGATAGCGGCCATGCTTGCCGCCGGTTCCGCCCTGGCGGTGGAGGTGGATAAGGCGTTGCCGGAATACAAGAGCCAAGGCGGCGTGTCCGGCAGCGTGAAGGCCATAGGCAGCGATACCTTGAACAACCTTATGACGCTGTGGGCCGAGGGATTCCGATCCGTCTATCCAAGCGTGAAAGTGGAGATCGAGGGCAAGGGATCCTCCACGGCGCCTCCCGCGCTGATCCAAGGCGCGGCCGCTTTCGGCCCCATGTCCCGGGCGATGAAAAGCGACGAGGTGGCCGGATTCGAACGAAAATTCGGATACAAGCCGGCCCGGATCCGTGTGGCGGTGGACGCGCTGGCGGTGTTTGTGAACAAGGACAATCCCATCGGCTGCCTTTCGCTGGAGCAGGTGGACGCCATCTATTCCCGCACCCGCAAAGGGGGCGAGTCTATGGAGATAACCACCTGGGGTCAGCTGGGCTTGAAGGGGGATTGGGCCAGCAGGCGCATATCGGTGTATGGGCGCAACTCCGCCTCCGGCACCTACGGTTATTTCAAGGAAGTGGCCCTGTTCAAGGGTGATTTCAAGGATAACGTGAAGGAGCAGCCCGGCTCTTCGGCGGTGGTGCAGGCGGTGGCGGCGGACAAGGGGGGCATCGGATACTCCGGCGTGGGATACAAAACCGCCGATTCCAGGATTGTCCCGCTGGAAGGGGAAGAGGGGGAATGCGTGGACGCCAGTGCGGAAAACGCATACAACGGCGAGTATCCCATGGCCCGATTCCTCTACGTATACCTGAACAAAAAGCCGGGAACCCCACTGGACCCGTTGCGGGCGGAGTTTGTGAAATACGTTTTCTCACAGCAGGGGCAAAGGTCTGTGATCAAGGATGGTTACTATCCGATATCAAAAGCGGTGGCGGACCAGGACCTGGAGGAGCTGGGGCTGAAGTGACAGGATGGATCAAATATGCGCGGAAGGCCGGCCCGGGAGCCGGTTTCCCCGCATTATATCCACAGCCGCAACATGATGCTAGCGCGGATATATCTTGTTCCAGGATGAGTCAGACTTATCATAGACGGAGATCAACCGGGACTTTTTATCCTCAATACAGCAGATATACCGGTATTTATACTTATCTATAATGATATCCGCATAGGCGGGATTAACGCACTCTGCTATTCCAGCCATTGTGGCCGAGTCCGCAAAGGCGAATCCCTTGATATGAGTGAAATGCATGCTGGTTACCTGGCTGCCTGTGATACTGAATACCTGGATATCGACTGCTTCGCTGGAACTTAAATTATCCATTCCAAGGGAGAGCTCCTCATCCATTTGCGCCCCGGCTGGGCTGGGCAGAATGTCTTCATGCTTCATGGACATGAGGCTATTGATGACGATTGAAGGGTTGCGAAATATACGCTCAAATTCACTGGGAGCCTTGTCGCTTGAGTTGTCGCCGCTGGCCGTTGTGGTTTCCCCGCCTGGACCGGGAGTATTCCTGCAAGAACAGGCGGCGGCGGATATAAAAATCAAACCCAGGACAACTCCAAGGGTGATATATCTAAATGCCATTATGCTCCTGCCACCGATAAATATTCGCTCAATTGGGATAGACCTTTTCCCAGCCGAAATCGATGCGGCTATAAACACTCATCAGGATGTAATCTTTCTTCTGATCACAAAATAAGTATAGATACTTGAATTCATCAACGAATAATTCTACACGAATAAGCTTGGGGCAATCCGATAACCTCTGGCCGATGGAAGCGTCAATATCACTCAGCATTTCAATATGCCTGGATATTTCCTCTTCCCTCCGCTCTTCGAGAGGGAAATAAGCAGTAAAGTTTCCAGTATTTCCCTGGGCGGCGCCTTGCCTGGAGCTGTCCTTGCATTTGCGCATGCCTTGATCCACCTTCGCTCCAACAGGCTCCGGTAAAATATCCACATGCTTAATCGAGGTGAAATGATTTAAAAACCGAAAACTTTTATAGACATCGTAAATCCCAAATTGGTGATTGTCTGTGGCGCAGCCAGGAGAAAACCACAAAAGAGCCGCCAATAAGACAAACCGCGCGGCCGTATTTTCACGCATCGTTTTCAATCAGTGAAAAAATGTAAAATGAATTTGAATAAGTATACCATACAATAAAAAGATAAAAGAAATATGCAGGAATACCTTGCTCGAAGGAAACCTTATGTCTTCCCTCCACTCCACTTGTCCCCCGCCAGTTGCCCGCAGGCGGCAAGGATGTCTGCGCCCTTGCTGTCCCGGATCATCACGGTGTGGTTCTTTTCCACCAGCCACCCCTTGAAGCGTCTCACATCCTCGATGTCGGGGCGGGCGAAGGGTATCCCGGCGGTCTGGTTGAACGGGATCAGGTTGATCTTGGATGGAAATTTTTTCGCGAACCGGCTCAATCCCTCGGCGTCTTTTTTTTCGTCGTTGACTCCCTTTAGCAGCACATATTCCAGGGTGATCCTTCGCCCCTGGGGCAACGGATAAACCGCCAGCGCCTTGGCCAGGGCGTCCATGGGGTATTTTTTAGTTATCGGCATGATCCTCTCCCTGGTGGCGTCATCCCCCGCGTTCAGGGAGACGGCCAGCTTCACCTTGGGTAGTTCGCGCCCCAGCCGTTCTATCCCCGGCGCCAGGCCGACGGTGGAGACGGTTATCTTTCTGACTCCCACCAACTGGTATTCAGGATCGGTGACAAGCTTCAGCGCATGTATGACTTTGTCAAAGTTGTCCAGCGGCTCCCCCATCCCCATCAGCACCAGATTCGTAATCTTCTTTTCGTCCGACAGCTCACGGGCGCGGATCACCTGGTCCACGATCTCCGCCGCGTCCAAGTCCCGTGTAAAGCCGGAGGCTCCTGTGAGGCAGAATGCGCAAGCCAGCTTGCAGCCGACCTGGGTGGAGACGCAGAGAGTCCGGCGGGCGCCTTCGGATATGAGGACTGACTCCACCGTCAGCCCATCCTGAAGGGCGAACAGGAATTTGACGGTACCATCGGTGGAGACCTGCCTCGATTTTTCGCTCACGCAGCCTATGTACGCCATTGTGTCGAGTTTCTCCCTGAATTGCAGGGGAATGTCCGTCATCTGGCCAAACTGGCATACGCCCCTCAGGAATATCCATGCGGCCATCTGCTTAGCTCGGTAGGGTCTTCCATCCATTTGAGCCACGAAATCCGACAACTCCTTGTATGACAGCCGCTTAAGATTTATCTTGTTCATTAGCATTATTTCCAGTGTTGCTTTATATGGTAGAATGACTGTAACTTATTATTTCTTTCCCGGGGTGTGAATAGTATAGTGAATATACGCGGAAGCATATACATTTTAGTTGTTTTTGGGGTTTTGACTGGCTGCGCGTCTACGGAAGTAGATAAGGCTTTCAGAGGCGATATGGATTCTTTCAAGGAAACAGCGGTGATTGTGGGATATTGCCAGAGTTGCCATGTCCATCGAAAGTTCAATCCGTCCGCCCATCTGATCCAAAAGCCGCCTTTGTATAAGAAGCCGCCCTTCTCAGAGGCCTCCGATTGCAAGACATGCCATTCCATAAAGAGGAACATCTGGAACGATATCGTCCAGGTGACAACGTTCCCTAACGGTTCATTAGTGGAGTCGGAATGAAGGGTAAGGTGAGAGTGGGCATCATCGGCGCCGGTGAAGGCGCCAGCTTTCTTATGGAAATCCTCAAGGACAACCCTGAGACCAAGATCGCTGGGATCGCCCACCGCTCCGAAAACAGACCCGCTATCGTCGAAGCGAAA
>JAOUMU010000145.1 GCA_029881335.1 Nitrospinota bacterium
GGCAGGCAGGCGAATGTGGCCAGGGGGTTCCGCCATCACCATCCCTCGGTCCGGTCCGGCGCCTATCAAGGCGGCCAACCGGTTTCGCTCCATCGCCTCCGCGCCCCTGAGGGCGAACAAGGCGCCAGTAATCAATGTCACGCTATATTTGGCCCGTTCCACGTTCAGTTCCGTCTCCATCCCCCGCCTCTCCTTCTGGCGAATCATCTCCCTGCTCAGTTGACGGGCCACCACAGCCGCCCCGGCGATATCCGCCAGCCGCCGGATGTTTTGCCACTGCAGGTAGGCGCGGGTGACCGCAAGCGACAGGGTCAGCCGGGCGGAGTGGATTTGCGCCTGAGCCGCCTTTTGAGCGTCGATCTTCCCCTCGGCGGCCAGCCGGGAAACGCCCCACAGGTCCAGGTCATACCCCAGGTTCGCGGAGAGTTCGGCGGAGGTGTATGGAATTTCCAGGAACTCGGCGGGGATCCAGGAGTTTTCGCTCATTCGATGCACTGCCGCATTGCCGCCGACTGAGAGGGAGAATGACGTTGCGGCGCCGGCGGCTCTGGCCACCTGCTCGGCCAGCCGCTCTCTGGCGGCGGCTATCCTCATGTCGGGCGAATCGGTGATGGCCCGCTCCACCAGGGAGTTTAGGGTATCATCGCCAAAGGACTCCCACCATTTCTCATGAGGCCAATCTCCGGTCTTTACCGCGCCTCTACCCATGGCTTGCTCCAGCGATTTCTCCACGGAGGGGAGGTCGACCAGCGCTGATCGTGGTGATGGCAGCGGGATGGTGAGGCATGAGGAGAGCATGAGGGCGCAGAGAGCTGCGACGGGCGCCCATGGGGCGCGTTTCTTCGCGAGGGCAAAAAGATGTGTCAAGACCATATCCTTGTGACTGCTTGTTATGGATGATATATCAACAGTATAGTTGACTTGTCAACTAATATTGAATCGGAGAAACATGGCGCGCTTTTGGTTGATCTTTATTTTGTAATGAAAATGGCTTCAGGTGGGCGCTGCCGCAATTGACCATTAGCGAAAGTAGCCGCTGTTTTTGGCAAGCCACTGGCCTGCGCGATCACCGCCGTGGAGACAGCCGTAGGCTCCAGGAGACAGCTTGGGGTTATCGCATATGGTCGGCCATATGGTTACATGTCCTCTGTTATGAACCTGCTACATGGCAAATGAATTCCCACATCCGCAAGTAGTGGCCGCTTTGGGATTTTTGAAGACGAACATATCTCCGGCCATCTGGCTCTCAAAATCTATGGTTATCCCATCCACCATTTCGGCTACATCGGCTCTGGTGAGGAGAGTGACGTCGTTACTGACCGATTTATGGTCATCCTCCTGTTCGTCGTCAAATCCGAATTCATATGAGTATCCCTGGCATCCACCACGGACAATTTCTATGCGAAATCCCTTCCCATGAGCCTGCATTCGCTCCTGCAATTTTTTGATTTCGCCTGCCGCCTTATCAGTCAGATTAATCATTTTAACCTCCAATAGAGTGTAGATAAAGAAAATCAATATCAATATGCTAGGTAAATATAATGGAAATGTAAACACCCCAGTGGCTTATATTTTCTCTTCCAGGAAAACCAGGTGGCTTCTGAATGTTGATAAACCAATAATATACAGAGCCTAACATCAGCGCCAAAACCAATTTATTTTCTTGATAGTTTCAAATGGGGCAAGTCCTGAAGCGATAAATGTAGAATACGTCTAAAGAAGGTAAGAGGTATAGTGTATGTTGCTGGCCTAAAATTGTCTATATTCTTGTTGCTATACATCTTGTAATCTAATAGAATGTGGTTTCTGGGAATATCCTTTTCGCATCCGCGAATATATTGTGCGCACTAATATCGGGAACAATTCAGGTGTCATCTTTGAGTAGGATTAAGAGCGAACTTTCGAGGATCGAGGAGCAACACGAGAAAATATCTTCTATTATAAATTCTCTGCTCAGGGATTCGGCCGAAGGCGCAAACATCGAAGACCTCCGGGACCAGCTAAAGGAGTTGGTGAACCTGTTGCACAATCATTTCGCCACAGAAAACGCCCTGATGGCTCAGAGTGATTTCCCGAACATGACCGTTCACATGCGGGAGCATAAGCGGATTTTTGAGGAGATCAATTCTCTATACCAACAGATCAAGCGCGGCGAAAAGGCTCTTTCACCCATACTCGCGGACTATTTCAGATACCTGGAGGACATCCACATTGCCAGTGTGGACAAGGAATTAATCGAATTCTGTGAAAAAAAGCTGAATCCATAGACTTTTTCATCCATAGCCCAATCCACTGCGTAACGGGTCAAAGAATAATCCGGTACCTTTTCTGGAACGGGATTGAGCAATCTGCTGATCCATATCGTCTCCAGCCCTTCCGCTCCCTTTGGCGATCCAGCCATTTTAAAAACGAGATTTCCGTGCGCGGATTGTGGAGCGGGGGAACAGGAGAGCGCCTTCTCAACCTTCTTTCATATGAGCGGCAGCTACCGGTTGCCGCGCCCATGGCGCCGCTGTTACAATCATGCTATGGGAATTGAAAGAGCGCGCGTATTGGTTTACGGGATCGTGCAGGGGGTGTTTTTCCGCGCCACCACCGTGGAGACGGCGCAAAAAATCGGCGGGATCACAGGCTGGGTGCGCAATTTGCCAGATGGCGGCGTGGAAGCTGTGGCCGAGGGGGAACGTGAGGATCTGGACATTTTCGTGGGGTGGCTGCGCCACGGTCCGCCGGGCGCTTCCGTGGATGGATTGGACGTGACATGGGGGGCGGCCACGGGGGAATATTCGGGGTTTCATATCGTATACTGAAGCGATTATGGCTCAAGTGACTCCAGCGTCACCATCCTTGTCAAACTCCCGGGATGGCATAAAAAAAGGGCGGAGGATCGCTCCTCCGGCCCTGATATTTTCTGATAACCAGCTAATTATTGGTGCTGGCTGTGATCCATATGCTTGCTATGGTCCATTTCCATTGCCCCGGCCGCATTGCCCTCTGGGGTTGCAGGCTCATCGGCGGGAGCCATCTCCGCTGCTGGAGCATCATTGGCGGGGGTTATCTCTGCCGCTGGCGCTTCATCAACCGGGGCTTCTTCCATTTCTGCCGGTTCCTCGGTGGGGGCTTCCTCTTCGGTTGTGGTTTCTCCACCAGGCATGCTTGCTGCGGCTTTGAAAGCGGCGGCGGCGTCGCTGGCGGCCTTGGCGGAAGCTTCTGCGGCGGCGGCGGCTTCAGCCGCGGCTATGGCTGCGGTGTTGGCGGCGGCGACCATGGCTCCCGACGCTTCGTCGCACGTCTGCTGCAATTGCTGGCTAGAAGCCCACTGCTTGGTCAACTCTGATTTAAGAGACGCGTTTTCCTGGGCCAGCGTGGCGTTTTCGGAGCGGGCCTTTTCTAATTCAGCGTTATTGCATGCCGCCGTCGATAACATCATCAGCAAAGCGGCCACTGCCACATATCCCCTCTTCATTCCAAAATCTCCTAAATATCGAAATAGTTATTGAAAGCGACATATATGAAGGATTGATTATACAACATTTTCATCAGGGAGAATTGGCGATTCATGTAATATCTATAAAATATCCTTGCTTACCTGGATTCCCAGCTTTTTTATCTTGTACCACATGCTCCTCTCGCTGATCCCCAGCATCTGGGCTGCTTTATTCTGTCTTCCGGCGCACTTTTCCAGGGCGTCCAGGATAACACCTTTTTCAAATTTGCTCACCATCTGTTCTAGGTCGTTGGAATCTTCCCCTTCAGCCCCCCTCTCAAGATAGACGGATGACGCAGCCAGGCTACCGGGAAAGTGCGCTGGGGTTATTGTCTCCGCGTCGCAGAGGATAACAGCCCGCTCCATCGTATTTTCCAGTTCCCGGACGTTGCCCGGCCAGGAGTGGGACATCAGGATTCTGGCGGCCTCCACACTGATTTTCTTCATTTCCATTTTATTCTCTGCGCAGAACTTGGCGAGAAAATGATCGCACAGAGGAGGGATATCCTGCCTGCGCAGGCGAAGGGGAGGGATGGGGATCACCAAAACATTGAGCCTGTAGAAAAGATCCTTGCGGAAAGTTTCCTGGGCCACTGCCGCCTCCAGGTCCCGGTTTGTGGCGGCTATGATTCTTATATTGACCTTGTGTGGAGTATGGCTTCCCACCCGTTCCACCTCCCTCTCCTGGATCGCCCGCAGCACTTTGGCCTGGATCGATGGTGACATGTCCCCCACCTCATCCAGAAAGAGGGAGCCGCCATCCGCCGCCTCGAACTTGCCCATTCGCGCGTCCACTCCTGTGGCGACATTCTTCTCTATCCCGAAAAGCTCCGTCTCCAAAAGAGACTCCGCCAGAGCGGAGCAGTTGACGCCAATAAATGGCCCACCGCTTCTGTCGCTATTGAAGTGGATCGCCTTGGCCACCAGCTCCTTCCCCACGCCGGTCTCGCCGATAATCAGCGCATTGGAGCGGACTCTGGACGCTCTGGCGGTCAGGTCGAAAACCTCGCGCATCCGGCCCGAAACACCCACGATATGGTCGAACTTGTACCGGTCTTTCAAGTCCAGCTTCAGCTTTTTGTTCTCCCGCCTCAGTCGACGGTTTACGAAAGCATTATCCAGGTTCACATAAAGCTCGTCCGGGTCCACAGGCTTGATCAGGTAGTTAAACGCCCCTTCTTTAATCATGTTCACGGCCACCTTTATGTCCCTGGAAGCTGTGAGCACAATCACCGGCAAGTCCGGATCTGTGGCGTGAAACGCCTTCATCATCTCCAGCCCTGTGGTGTTGGGCATGAAATAGTCGATCACGGCTGCGTCCAGCTCTCCTGCGCCGATTTCTTTCATCGCATCGCGAAATGTGAGGCAGGTGACCACCTGGTACTTTTTGAGCGCCAGGAAGCTCTCCACCATTTTCAAGGTGTTCAGGTCGTCATCTACCACCAGAATCCGTTCTTTTTCCGGCATTTATCCTCTCCCCAAGCGGTCTATACAGGCCCACCCCTTCATAAGGTGGCCTCCATGCCCTGTTGGCCGCCATCCAGATGGTCGCCGTCTCTATGTAGGCCACTGCCATGACCGGTCCCCAATCCGTGCCTTGCCTTCGGCCGGTCCGCCAGGGTCCTGGGCCAGCTGAAGGCTATTGTAAATCCTCTCCCAGTGTCCGAGTCGATCCATATTTTACCATCATGCATCTCGATTATCTTCTTCACCGAAGGAAGCCCCAGTCCCACCCCTCTTTTTCCCTTGTGGGCCTGGTAATAATCGAGAAACAGGCTATCGCACTCCTCTCTGGGCGCTCCATCGCCATCATCGCGTACCATTACTTCCACAGCCGAGTCTGTTGCCTTTATCGACACCCGGATTACCGAGCGGGTGTGCTTGATCGCGTTGCTGATCAGGTTGAGGAAGACCCTCTCCATCTGGGCCGGGTCCAGGTCTGCGTCCAGGGCGTTGTCCAGAGAAAGTTTCCCGTTCAGATTCAATTCCACCCCATTCAGCTCCAGCCTGATAGACCTGGCCTGGAGCTCCGGAGTGTATATCCTGATGGCCTGCTCCAAAGGCTCGACAAGGTTTCGGCGGGAAATATCCAGCGCCAGCTTCCCGGACTTCAGCTTGGCGTACACAAGTATATCCTCGGCAAAGCGTGTGATCTTGTCCGTGGCCATTAATATGCTTTCCGAGGCGATCCTTGATGTTTCCTCGCGAGTTTCGGCGGGGGCGGAATTCATTATCCTGGCGAAGCCGGCTATGGGATTGATCAGGGACAGCAGGTCGTGGGTCAAGGAGAAATAAAGTCGGCCTTTTTCCGCTTCCCGCTCCGTTATTTCCTCGAACATCCTGGCATTGACCACGGCTACGGCGCACATATTGGCTACGGCATTGAACAGCGCCACAGAATCATTGTCATAAAGCCCCTTTTTACCATAGCTTTGCACAGAAACCACGCCTACCACTTTCCCCTGGAATATCATCGGCGCCCCCAGCCAGCTTTTGGCGGGTCGGCCACCGTGCCGGATTCCCAGTTTCGCGCATTCGGTGACGGTATCGTGAGTCATCAGCAAAGGGCGACGGTTTTTTATGATCCA
>JAOUMU010000147.1 GCA_029881335.1 Nitrospinota bacterium
CGAAGGGTCTGCCGGTTTCGTCGTGATTTACCGTAACGTAGATGGAGCCGCAACCTGTGTTGATCCTTTGGGTGGAGCCGAACACCACGTCCGGTCTGGGAGCGATCTTGGCGCCAGGCTTGGCGGTGGACAAACCCGTCTCCGCCGGGGCCGCGGACTGCGCTTCCTTGTTCTTATCGCTGTAAGTGGATCCTGTGGAGAGCACCTGCTCGTCCCTGGAGCCGTCGCGGTATATGGTCACTCCCTTCAGTCCATATTTGTAGGCCATCAGATAGACATCATGAACATCCTTAGTCGTGGCTTCCTTGGAAAAATTGACTGTCTTGGAGACGGCGTTGTCGGTATGCTTCTGGAACGCCGCCTGGGTCCTGATGTGCCACTCAGGCGATATGCCGTGGGCGGTGATAAAGATTTCCCTTGTCTTCGCCGGCACCTCTTTTTGATCCTCCACATGGCCGTGGAAGGCCACCTTTTCCATCAGACCTTCAGAGTAGAAGCCCCCCTCCTTCGCCATTTTCTCGAACAGTGGATGGACCTCCACCAGCTTGTCGCGATCCATCACGGTGCGCACATAGGATAGCGCGAACAAAGGCTCTACCCCTGAGGAGCACCCGGCGATGATGCTGATGGTGCCGGTGGGAGCGATGGTCGTGGTGGTGGCGTTGCGGATCGGCTCGGCGCCCTGGGTATCGTAGACGCTCCCTTTGAAGTTGGGGAAGGCCCCGCGGACCCGGGCCAAAGCCCTGGACGCGGCCTTCGATTCGGTGTCGATAAACTGCATCACCTCGGAGGCCAGGTTGATGGCCGGCTGGGAGTTGTACGGCAGATTGAGCTTGATCAGAAAATCGGCCCATCCCATCACACCCAGGCCGATCTTCCGGTTGCCCAGGGTCATCTGCCTTATCTTCTCGATCGGGTACTTGTTCACGTCTATGACGTTGTCGAGGAACCGGACAGCCCCATGGGTGGTTTTCCTTAGGCGGTCCCAGTCTATGGCGCCATCTTTCATCATGTTGGACAGGTTGATGGAGCCCAGATTGCACGACTCGTGGGGGAGCAGGGGCTGCTCACCACAAGGATTGGTAGACTCGATGGCGCCGATATGGGGCGTGGGATTGTCCCTGTTGATCCTGTCTATGAACACGATGCCAGGATCGCCATTCTTCCAGGCGGAGGAGACTATTTTTTCGAATACTTTTCTGGAGGAGAGACTGCCGGAGACCTTGTTGTTGTAAGGATTAATCAGGTCGTAATCATCACCCTTGGCCACGGCGTCCATGAATTTGTCTGTAAAGGCCACCGAAATATTGAAATTGTTGAATCCCTTGCTATCCCGCTTACAGTCTATGAAAGCCTCGATGTCGGGATGGTCTACCCGCAAAATGCCCATATTCGCCCCGCGCCGGGCTCCGCCCTGCTTGATAGCCTCGGTGGCGGCGTCGAACACACTCATAAAGGAGATGGGACCGGAGGAGACACCGTTGGTGGAGCGAACCCTGGAGTTGGCCGGGCGCAGCCTGGAAAAGGAGAATCCCGTTCCGCCGCCAGACTTGTGGATCATGGCGGTGTCGAACACGGCGGTGAATATCGACTCCATCGAGTCCTCCACCGGCAGCACAAAACATGCGGAGAGCTGTTGCAGCTCTCTCCCTGCGTTCATCAGGGTGGGAGAGTTGGGCAGAAAATCGAGCGTCATCATCAGGGAGTAGAACTCCTCCTCGGCCAGAGCCGCGTCCGCCTCGCCCCCATATTTCCTCTCGGCCTGGGCTATATTGTTCGCCACCCGCCGGAACATATCCTCCGGCCGCTCGGCCACTTTGCCGTCTTCATCCTTTTTCAGGTAGCGCCGCTCCAGCACGCGGACGGCGTTCTCGGAAAAGGCTGAAATGGCGCCCTGGGTTCCCTCCCCTGCGTCATGCCCTGGGTCGGGCCACAACTTCAGGTCGGCGCCGTCCTTATGGTTTTTATTGTCGCCGTTGTCCCCCATCGATTCCTTGCCACGCTTCATGTTCATTTCACCAGCCACGATTGCCCCTCTACTTGTTTAAATTACCCCTGGCCCGCAATAACCTCTTCTCACAGGCCGCCATTTTCCCGAGTATCACGACGGCCATTTGCATTCCTCCTGTGAAACTAAAAATACTGCAAAACAAATTAACTTATTGCCTCTAGAATATTGATATTGCTGGAAAATTGTATTGCCATATAAGCGTTCATCAATCCGACGTGCAGGCCATTTGCCTGTCTCATACACATTATGTGGTATCCAAGGCAAGGATACACCGCTATATATTGTGCGTCAACCCTTTTTTTTACACGGTTTAATCACCGGTCCCACACAGCTTTTCAACACCCCAAACCACCCTTACACCACTGAATTCCAAGCAGTATCCGGGCTTACCCACGAAAGCACTCCTCAAATATTTCGCTATATATTCGTATTTTACCTTTCCTGCTTAATTTTCCTGGTTTTTTCTGAAACAGTTAAAGGGTAAATAATAATCGAGACTGCGGCGTGCGTCGTTTATCTTGCTGAATATAATGCACATACCCAGCATCCTTATAGTTGACTGTTTTAGTATGACATTTATCCTGTTATATTGTAGGCTGGATGTATGAGACTTTCAGAGTGAACTGTCATCTACATAAAAACAACTCGGAACAATGATCCGGCAAGGAGGAGAAAATAAAGATGCTCGATAAAAACCTGATTGAAGACGCTCTCAATGAAATCCGCCCAGCGCTTATCGCCGATGGTGGCAATGTGGAGCTTATCGACGCCAACGATGAAGGCGTAGTTTTGTTGAGACTGCAGGGCGCCTGCGCCGGATGCCCATCGGCCACTATGACCCTGCGCATGGGTATTGAGCGCACGTTGCGCGAGAGAGTTCCGGGAATCACCGCTGTGGAAGCTATAATGTAGTTATATGAGGTTTTGCTAATGGATCTAAAAGAAAGAATCACCGACGCCCTGAAGCAGGTGAAATACCCCGGGTTCGACAAGGACATCGTGACACTGGGCGCAGTGGATGGCGTGGAGACCTCCGAAGGCGGCAAGCCCAGGGTATCGCTGAAGCGGATAGATGGCAAGGATGAGGCGAAGGCCCAACTGGTCCAGGATATCCGGCAGGCGCTCTCCTCCATTGTGGACGGGAAGGGAGTGGATGTCTACATCGGCGGCCAACCCGCAGGTCCCGCCCATTCCAAGGGGCATCATGGGCATGGCCATGGTCAGGCCCAGGGTCAGTCTCTATTTGTCCGGAACAGGATCCCCGGTGTGAAATACATCATTCCGGTCACCTCCGGCAAGGGGGGGGTGGGCAAGTCCACCGTCGCGGTGAACCTGGCGTACACCCTTTCCCAGTTGGGTAACAAAGTGGGGGTCCTGGATCTCGATTTATTCGGTCCATCCATCCCGAAGATGCTGGGAACCAAGGATAGGTTAGGTACCAGGGGTGACCAGATAATCCCTGGGGAGGCCAAGGGGCTCAAAGTAATCTCCCTCGGCATGGCGGTGGACGACGACGAGGCGATGATCATGCGCGGTCCCATGGTGATGAAGGTGCTGGATCAGTTGATAAGCCAGGTGGACTGGGACAAGCTGGATTACCTGATCGTGGACATGCCTCCAGGCACAGGCGACGTGCCCCTGAGCCTGGTTCAGAAGCTGGATATCACCGGCGCGGTGGTGGTCACCACGCCTCAGGACGTGGCGTTGATCGATGTGCGCCGCGCATTCAACATGTATGCGCAGACTCAGACTCATATCCTGGGCATTGTGGAAAACATGAGCCATTACGTCTGCGCTAATTGCGGCGACACGGCCCATATCTTCGGCCAGGGTGGCGGGGAAAAGGAATCGGAGCGCCTGGGAGTGCCGCTTCTTGGATCAATCCCCCTGATGAAAGTGATATGCGAAGAGGCGGACAAGGGCTCTCCCATATTTGATCGGGAAAAGAACCCGGAGCTTGCCAAGGTGTTTGAAGAACTGGCGAATAAGGTGATCGAGAGGGCCGCCGAGGCCCCAAAGATGCCTTCGCCGGAGGAGACCCATACTCACCACAGTCACGGCCATGGGCACGACCACGGCCATGGGCACGGCCATGGATCCGGTCACTCGGAACGTCACACCTGATAGTCAATATGGCCGGCGGTCCGCCGGCCTTTTTTTTCTCCCTGCCATGCGCTTATAAGCGCATACGCATATTTCCAATAATCCCTCTTCGGTCTTCCGGCCAGCGGGCATGGGACGCGTATCGAGCTTCGCTGACGTCGTGGGGAATGACAGGGAATACCCGCCGGCGCGATCTGGGATGGAAAGGCCGGGATACCTGATCAAACACCCCACTGGTGGGGCCGGGATGACATCTATTGTTGCCGTCATTGCATTCATGCCAAATCCACTAGTGGGTTTGATCCGGCATCTATCCTCTCAGGCTGTTATAATCTATACGGGAGGGTAATTGACTCAATGAAGATTCTTGTTTGCGTAAAGCAGGTTCCGGACCTGGAAACCAGGTTCAAGATCAATGACGCTGGCAACTGGTTCGACGAGGCCGATGTGGCCTTTCGCATGAATGAATACGACGAATTCGCCGTGGAAGAGGCTGTGGCCCTGAAAGAGGCGCAGGGCGCCGGGTCCGACCTGACCGTTCTTTCCATCGGACCGGACAGGGTAAAGGAGACCATCAAAAAGGCGCTGGCCATGGGGGCCGATCGCGGTGTCCATATTCAGGATGAGGAGGCTCATCGCAGGGATCCGGCCCAGGTGGCGGCCATGATCGCCTCGTTCGCCCAGGATGGAGGATTCGATATGATCTTCATGGGATTGCAGTCCCAGGACCGGGGTTCGGCGCAGGTGGGAGCTCTGGTTGCGATCGATTTGGGATTCAACCTTTTGACCACGGTGGTTGGTTTTGAGTATGACGCCGGCCAGGTGACAGTCCGGCGGGAGATGGAGGGGGGGCTGAAGGCTTTGGTAAGAACCAAGGCGCCGGTGGTAATCACCTGCCAGCTTGGGCTGAACAAGCCGCGCTATCCTACGCTACCGAATATCATGAAAGCAAAGAAGAAAGAGCTTTTGACAATTCCCGCGGGGGAGTTGGGCGCGGGTGACGCGTCAACAATTATCGTAAAGGCCGCGCCGCCGGAACGGAAGGGCGCCGGAGTGATTCTGGAAGGTGATGTGGCAGAGGTGGCGGATAAACTGATAAGCATGATCCGGGAAAAGACCGGGCTGGTGTAATGGGAGTATGACATGAAAGCGTTACTGATAGGCGAGAGCAGGAATGGAAATACGCTAAGCTCCACATACGAACTGGTGGAGTTTGCGAAAAGAATAGGCGCCGACAGCGCCATGTTCATGGTGGACGCGGAGGATGACCAGCCGAAATATGAGGGAAAGCTGTATCTGGCCAGCGCGACGGATTGCGGTGAGCTGAATCCACCGGTCCATGCGGCCGCGGCTGTGGTTGCCGCCGAAAAAGAGAGTGCGGAAATCGTGGTCCTTTCTCACTCCCCCTACGGATGGGATCTGGCGCCCTTGATTG
Organism: Nitrospinota bacterium; assembly: GCA_029881335.1. GTDB lineage: Bacteria > Nitrospinota_A > UBA7883 > UBA7883 > UBA7883 > JAOUMU01. The sequence continues at coordinate 5,550 of JAOUMU010000147.1, forward strand.
CCCGGGCGCTGGGTGCGGGGCAGGTGTCCGAGGTTGTGGAATATCAGGAAGGAGTTTTTATCACTCCCGCGCTAAACGGCAAGATGCGGCTCTTTTACAAACCCGCCACCACCAGAGTTGTGGTTACTGTGCAATCCGGAGCCTATACTCCCGCTGCCCCCCCTTCCGGCGTCCCCACCGTGGAGAAGATGGAGGCTCCCCCCGTAGACAAGCCATATGAATTCGTGAAGTTCGAGGAACCGGAGGAGAGCGGTGTGGACCTGGGCAAGGCAAAAGTGGTGGTGAGCGCCGGACGTGGCGTGGGGAAAGTGG
>JAOUMU010000041.1 GCA_029881335.1 Nitrospinota bacterium
GTTTTTGGACGATGACTTCCTGGGCGAGGGCTCCATCAAAACCATTGCCCCAGGCCAGAAGGTGGATCTGGATTTGGGAATCGACGAGGGGTTCAGAATCGAGCATAAGCTGGTTCGTACCGAAACAGGGAAGGAGGGAATTATATTAAAGCGCCCGACGGTCTGGATGGCATATGCCATTGAGCTTGAGAGCTACAAGAAGTCCCCCCAAACCGTCGAGCTGACCGATCATCTACCATTGCCTAAAGATAGCGAGATTCTCTTGAAGCAGGAATATTTCGAGACGAAACCCGATGAGCGCGATGACCGCAATATCGTGAAATGGAAAATACTGATTGAACCGAAAGAGAAAAAAACGATCCGTATTGAATTCTCGCTGGAATACCCGAAAGATAAAATATTAGTGGGGCTTGACCTGTAAATGGAAAACCGGTAGCGCTCCAGGGACCCAACGGTAACTCCAGAGGTGCCTCGGCGCCGGGCAATCAGGCGCCAATCTGCCTGTTGATTAGGCCGCATAATTTCAGCCTAATTATCGGAGTTTTTGTAACAGACATAATTACAGTGGGATATGTTTATTCACTCGATGGCGCCGACATTGCTTATTACAAAGTCAAAAATGTGCTAGAGTTCTCTGGATTTCCCGACGGGAATGAGCCGCCGGCCTGGCGCCGCGATGAGCATGATCGAAGTTTTTGTGAGGCTTCTTCTTCATCGCGTCTGGGCCATGGCCGAACCGCCGGGATGCAGCAGGCGCCGCAACAACCAAATTATTTTGCAGGAGGAGACCATAAATGACGCCAAGGGAAGTTATTGAATTCGCCAAGAAGAACAACTGCCAGATGTTTGATATCAAGTTCATGGACTTGCCGGGGATGTGGCAGCATTTCTCCTTCCCCATGAACGAGCTTACGGAAGGAACTTTCGAGAACGGATTAGGATTTGACGGATCGTCCATCAGGGGATGGAGGGCCATCCACGCCTCCGACATGCTTGTCATCCCGGATCCAGTTACAGCCATCATGGACCCGTTCACCAAGTATCCCACGTTGTCTCTGATCGCCAACATCTTTGATCCGATCACCAAGGAGCCGTACAATCGTGACCCACGAAGCATCGCCCAGCGGGCGGAGTCTTTTTTGAAATCGACTGGACTGGCGGACATCGCGTATTTCGGCCCTGAGGCGGAGTTTTTTGTGTTCGATGACATCCGGTACAATTCCAGCCATTCGGGCGCATTCTACTCGATAGACTCGTCGGAGGCGGCCTGGAACACCGGCAAGGAGGAGGGGCCCAATCTGGGCCACAAGCCAAGGTTCAAGGAGGGCTACTTTCCCGCGCCCCCGGTGGACTCCATGATGGATCTTCGCACGGAAATGGTGATGGTGATGCAGCAGTGCGGCATCGAGATCGAGGCTCAGCATCACGAAGTGGCCTCCGCCGGCCAGGGGGAGATCGACATGCGCTTTAGCCCCATGCTGAATATGGCGGATAAGCTGATGCTTTTCAAGTACATAATCAAGAACGTGGCATATAAAAACGGCAAGTCGGCCACATTCATGCCCAAGCCCATCTGGGGTGACAACGGCTCCGGAATGCACGTCCACCAGTCCCTGTGGAAGGATGGCAAGCCTCTTTTTGCCGGGGACAAATATGGCGGACTTTCCGAGATGGGGCTGCATTACATCGGCGGGATACTGAAACACGCCCAGTCCCTGGCGGCCATATGCGCCCCCACCACCAACTCATACAAGCGCCTGGTGCCCGGCTTCGAGGCCCCGGTGAACCTGGCCTATTCATCCCGCAACCGATCGGCGTCCATCAGGATCCCGATGTACTCTCCCAGTCCAAAGGCAAAGCGGATCGAGGTCCGGTTCCCCGATCCCAGCTGCAACGCCTACCTGGCGTTTTCCGCCATGCTGATGGCGGGGCTGGATGGCATCCAGAACAAGATAGATCCCGGCGCCCCGATGGACAAGAACATCTACGGTCTCTCTCCGGAGGAATTGGCCGAGATTCCGTCTCTGCCGGGAAGCCTGGAAGACGCTCTGGACGCCCTGGAGGCGGATCACGAATACCTTCTGAAAGGAGACGTGTTCACCCAGGACGTGGTCGACACCTGGATCGATTATAAACGGGAAAACGAAGTGGGGGAACTGCGCAAAAGGCCTCACCCCTATGAGTTCACCATGTATTACGACATTTAAGCATCGCAAGGTGCTTCCCAATTCGCCCGGCGTCCATGGCCGGGCTTTTTTTTTCGCTTTTCCGGGCAGTGTCCGTAAAAATGTCCTTGACATAAAAGGCATGGAGATAAGATGATAGGGCGCAAATGGGGGCTTTTCAAACCACGGGTAAAAGCCGTTGATTCGTTTTAAATCGAAAGATAATTCTTAGGGAGGAAATTATGAAGAGAGCACTTGTCATCATGATGGCTTTAGCGTTCGTCGTAGGTTTCACCAGCAAGGCTTCCGCCGGTGATGGTGAAGGGCTTTGGGGATCAAAGAAATGCAAGAACTGCCACAACCTGTCTGATAAGAAAAAAGTGGGCCCGGGCCTGGCTGGTGTCACCAGCAAGCGCAGCGAAGAGTGGCTGGTGAAATGGTTGACCGACACCAAGGGCACCTGGGATGATGGCAGCGCCGACACCATGAAGATGAAAGCGGATCATGGCATTGAGAAGCAGAAGAAGCCGAAAATGAAAGCTCCAAAAATGTCTGAGCAGGACGCTAAGGATATCATCGCATACATGAAGGCGAGCGGAGCCTGAGCCGAAGCTTTTGCGGCTGGATTTCATGTCCGGCCAGGAACTAGATCGATTGCACGAGCCTCCGTCCCGTCAGGGGCGGGGGTTTTATATTGCCCGAACCAGGAGGGTTGGCCAGAGAGAGGAATGGGGGCTCCTCGCTGTGTGCGCATGCTTTCATGGGCCAAGTGAGAGACTACAGCCACCCTTCCCGATAAAATTCAATATTCCCCACCCAAACAGGCACTCCCCCCTTGACCGGAGCCCGGCTTAACGCTATATTCCACCTATGCCTTTGACGAACAGATCGAAACAACACGTGAAGACGATTTCGTGGCGCTCTGTATGCCTCCTGTTCGTTGTTGCCATCGCCACCTCCGGGTGCAAAACCACACGGACGGTGAGCATGACCCAGCCGCGACCGCAGCTAACGGAAATTGCGAATACCCCGGCGATGGCGGAACTGCTTGATATCAGGATCTCCATAAATATGGCTGAGAAAACCATAATCCTGGTCACTGATGTGGCCGTCAAGTACACTACGTTCCGGCTGGAGAAGCCCACCCGGCTGGTGGTGGAGATGCGCCCGGCGAAAAGTCGGATTCCATCATCTCCCATCATCATGGATGACGACCTGGTGGACAAGATCTCGGTGTATGAATTCAGGAAAGCGGACGCCGTCCGGCTGGAGATCAAACTGAAAAGTGACGCCAGGCATGCGGTGATGTCCCGGGATAACGGGGTGGAGATCAAACTTATACCCATGGAAGAGAAAAAGGACCCGGCCGAACTGGCCAGGCGGCTGATGGAAGCGGAGGCGGAGGTGGCCAGGCTGACCTCGGAAAACGAGGAGCTAAAAGCCCTGTTGGCACGGCAGAACGAGAAGCTGCGGGAGAAGAAGGAGCGGTAGGAGACCTGGAGAAGGCAGCCGAGGGACACACCCAAAAGGGCCAGGTCCCAAAGGTATCCGGTCCCTCGCCATTCCGGTGAACAGGAAGGCTGCCAATCCTCGGCGGGGGCGATCAGGCCTTAACGGTTCAAAAGATCCTTCAACTCGGTCTCAAACCTGATCAGGTCAAAATGGTTACCGTCCATAAACGCACCTTTATATTCCAGGGTGGGAACCACTTTTTTCCCTCGAGCTGCAACGATGATCGGGATAACGTCCTGATTTTCATCGATATCAATCTCTTTGTATGAGATTCCCTTCTCGTCGAGCACCCTTTTTGCCGCATGACAATCGGAGCACCAGGCCGTAGAGTACAAAATTATTTCAGACATCTGATAGTCTCGGGTTGAATTGTCTTGATTTTAACAGCGAATTATAGCATGTTACCTCGCAATTGAATTATTAAAACAATTTGCATCTTTATATGAAATGAACCATCTTTCTATTAGGTGAGAAGGAGTAGTCAAGAAGATGAGACGCGCGAAAAAAGCTGTAACGAGAACCAGCAAAAAAGCCGTCTTGCGCGAGAAGCATGTTAAGCGCGAGAAAGAGGTAACTTACGGGAAAACGCACTGTTACCATTGTGGTGGGATGCTCAGGGTTCTGCCTGAGGAGGTATCCTGTGTGAACTGCGGACGGTTGGATAACCATAAATGCGAACGCTGCTTGTATGGAGAGGTGGAGGCGGTGGTCTGAGATAACGATTGAAGGTCGGACTGGTAATCGCGATTTCCTATGTCAGTCCGCCGAAATGCCAGTGAATAACAGCGCCGCGTCGCTCTCGCGCAACAGGGAGCGGGGCGGCCTTTTTTTTGATTGCTCCCAGGACGGACCCATATGGACCCTATTTGCCGCCCCCCGCGCTCATCACCTTTTCATTGTGGAAATCCAGAATGTCCACGATGAATTGATTTAGCGGTGTGGGGATCTTGTGCAACACTCCCAACTCGATAACTTTGCCGTTGATCGCCTCGGTTTCCAGCAGACGGCCATTTCGCTTGTCCATCACCATCGACGGTATCACTTCCCCTCCCTTTTCGGTGGTCTCTATGCTCTTGTCCGCCAGTTCGTAATCCAGATCCACCCACGCCCCCCGGGCCACAGCTATCCATTCCAGCATCGCAGTCCGAATCAACGCGCGCGTGGAGGTGGATTTCAAGGCCTCGCCAGCGGAACAGTCCACGATGGCGCATATGCCATTGAATCCGGCGTTCCACACCATTTTTGAAAATTTATCCTTTCTAATGTCGCCGCTTACGCGACACTTTATATTCGCCTGGACGAACATGTCGCCCAGTTCCCTGGCTCTGTCGCTATACCTGCCACCCATCTCCCCCAGGGCCAGCGATCCGAATCCTGTGTGCAGCACCATTCCCGGAGCCTCCACCCGTGAGCCAATGAACGCCACCGCTCCCATCACTTTCTCCTGGCCAAAGCGCTCGGCAAGGATCGAATCTGCGCCCACCCCGTTCTGGAGGGAGAGGACCACGGTCTTGGGCCCCACGCTGGGGGCGTATAGCCCGGTTGTGGATCTGGTGTGGTAAGCCTTGAAGCAGACCAATACAAGGTCCGCCAAACCGAAATCGGAGGAATCCCTCCCACACTGGGCTCGTGCGGAAAAATCGCCCAGGTAGCTTCTCACCATCAGGCCCTGGTGCTTTATTTCCTCCAGATGGGCGCCCCTGGCGATGAAAAAGATCTCATGCCCGGCCTTGGCCAGCATTGCGCCGTAGTATCCTCCCACGCCCCCCGCGCCCGCGATGACAATTCTCATTTGGTCCTCTCCTTGGTTGTTGTGGCCGCTGGTTCATTCGCCTGTCCCGACGATTTTATCATTCCCCGGAGCCAGAATTGTGTATGATCGACGCTGGTCAATCCCCTGTCTTCTGCGGATCCCCCTGTTGTTATGGATAGCCAATAAAAAATCATAAACAATTATGTTGACAGGGGGTTTGCCCGAAATTATACTTACACGCTTATTCTCAGAGACGGTCGGTTAGACGACTTGATTTGCGGCGTCGGATTTACGGTTCGGCGCCGGTTGTGTTTTATCAAATAATAAGGCCTCGAATGGAAGCAATAGAAGCCAGCGCCACGCTGCGATTTTACAGGGTATCGCCCTACAAGACCAGGCTTGTGGCGGACATGATCCGCGGACGAAAAGTGGAGGACGCGGAGAAGATCCTCACGTTTACCAATAAAAGGGGCGCCCAGGTGTTGCTCAAGCTGTTGAAATCCGCCGTGGCCAACGCAGAAGAAAAGAAGGTGGAGGACACTGGCATCCTGGCGGTCAGTCAGGTTTGGGTGAACGGCGGGCCTTGTTACCGGCGTAATATGCCCAGAGCAAGGGGCCGGTCGGATATCATCCGCCACCCCACCAGCCACATTACAATAGTTGTGAAGGAAGATCTGGCCGCCAAGGAAGAGGAAGCCAAACGCCGGGCGGAAGAGGAAGCCAAGAAAGCTAAAAAACGCGCTGCCAAGAAGGAAGCGTCCAAGGAAGGCGCGGAGACTGTTGCGGAGCCTAAAAAAGGGGCCAAAAAGGCGGCGGCGACGAAGGATAAAGCCGTAGCAAAGGCCAAAGCGCCCGCGAAAAAGAAGAAAGAGGATTAGTCGATGGGTCAAAAAGTACATCCCATAGGATTCCGGCTGGGCGCCATCAGGAGCTGGGATTCCAATTGGTATAGCACATCCACATACAAGGATGATCTCCACAGCGATCTTGAACTACGGGCGTTTATCAAGAAAGATCTTTTTCATGCGGGGATTGCCAACATACAAATCGAGAGAAAAGGAAGCCAGGTAAAGGTCCGGATATTCGCCGCCCGCCCAGGTATCATCATCGGAAAAAGAGGCCAGGAAGTGGACCGGCTCAAGCTTCAGCTCCAGAAGATGACTCCAGGCAAGGATATCCTGCTGGATATCAAGGAAGTGCGGAAGCCGGAGTTGTCCGCTCAGCTGGTGGCGGAGAGCATCGCCTTGCAGCTGGAGCGCCGCGTGATGTTTCGCAAGGCGATGAAAAAAGCGGTTCATACAGCGATGAAGTTCGGCGCCAAGGGGATCCGGGTGAATTTGGCAGGCAGGCTTGTGGGGGCGGACATAGCCCGCACAGAGTGGTACCGTGAGGGACGCGTTCCCCTGCAGACGATCCGGGCGGACATAGATTACGGCTTTGCCGCGGGAAAGACCGCCACCGGAATAATCGGCGTGAAAGTGTGGGTATACACTGGCGACAAGCACTTCGGGCGCGAGGCGCGCAGGCTGGAAGAGCAGCGCAAGCTTCGCAGCCAGTTGAAGATAGAAGAAGCCGTGGAGGCCGCCAAGGCTGATATGGCCAAGGATGAGCCTTTGACGGAAGGGGAGGAGTAAGCCCATGTTAATGCCGAAGAAGGTCAAGTACCGAAAAAGGATGAAGGGGCGGAACAAAGGTACCGCCTGGAGAGGTTCGAGCATAAGTTTTGGCAAGTACGCTCTGCAGACTCTGGATCCGGGATGGATAACGGATCGGCAGATCGAGTCCGCCCGTATCGCCATCACCCGTCATGTAAAGCGCGGCGGGAAGCTGTGGATCCGGATATTCCCTGACAAGCCGGTCAGCTCCAAGCCTGCGGAAACCAGGATGGGCAAGGGAAAAGGCGCCCCGGAGTATTGGGTGGCGCGAGTGAAGCGCGGCAGGATTCTTTTCGAGTTGGATGGCGTGGACGCCGCCGATGCCCAGGCGGCCATGAGATTGGCCGCTTACAAACTGCCCTTGAGGACCAGGTTTCTCAATAGTGAGAATAGGAGTTTTATTATATGAAATTTTCAGAGCTGGCCCAGGCTCCAAGTGATGAGCTGAAGGTTCGCCTAGGCGAGATGAAAGAGAGCCATATGAAGATGAGGTTTCAGCACGCCACAGGCCAGCTGGACAGCCCAGTCAAGCTACGCAATATCCGCAGGGATATCGCCAGGGCGCTGACGGCGCTGAGTCAGCGCGCCAAAGCGTCTGCGGCCCCGGACAGCGGGGTGGCCGAATGACAACGGAGAAAAAGCGGGGCGTTTCGAAGACCCGGGTGGGCGTTGTGGTTAGCGACAAAATGGACAAGACCGTGGTGGTGAAGGTTAGCCGCCGCATGACGCATCCTTTGTTCAAGAAAATTATCATGCGAAGCAAGCGATATTACGCGCACAACGAAAAAGAAGGCCTGAAAGTGGGCGATACCGTGAGGATCGTGGAGACCAAGCCTATTTCCAAGTTGAAAAGATGGCGCGTGGGCGAAGTAATCGTCAAGAGTACTGGCTGAGTGGAGCGTAGATTATGATACAACTTAGGACAGTTCTCAATGTGGCGGACAATTCCGGGGCTCGCCGGGTGCGCTGCATAAAAGTTATGGGTGGGCATCACAGAAGGTATGCCACCATTGGCGACCTCATAAAGGTGTCCATAATAGAGGCGATTCCCAACTCGAAAGAGAAAAAGGGTACTGTGCGAAACGCCGTTGTGGTCCGTGTCTCCAAGGGGATACGGCGCAACAACGGGACGTATATAAAGTTTGACGAGAATGCCGCGGTGCTTTTGAACGACGATCGCGAGGTGATAGGCACCCGCATATTCGGCCCGGTGGGCCGTGAACTGCGGGCGAAGGAATTTATGAAAATAGTATCGCTTGCTCCGGAGGTGCTCTGATGGAAAGAAGCCTAAAGAAGCGCCCTATAAGCGTGAAGAAGAATGACGTGGTGGTGGTGATCGCCGGCGCCGACAAGGGCAAGAAGGGCAAGGTTTTGGAAGTGATCCCCTCCGAAGGAAGGGTGATCGTGGAAAAGGTTAATATCGTAAAGCGCCACCAGCGCCCAACCCAGCAACAAAGGCAGGGGGGGATAATCGAGCGGGAAGCGAAGATAGACGCCAGTAACGTGCAGTTGTTCTGTTCCAAGTGTGACAAGCCGGTGAGATTTGGCCACCAGCGGCTGGAGGATGGCAAAAAGGTCAGGGTATGCCGCAAATGCGGTGAAATGATGGACGTGGGTTGAGGTGATAGTAAATGTCCGGCCTTAAAGAAAAATACAATAAAGAGATAGTTCCAGCTCTGGTGAAAGAGTTCGGGTACAAAAGTGTGATGCAGGCCCCCCGGTTGGAAAAGGTGGTGCTGAACATGGGCTTGGGAGAGGCGTTGCAGAACGCGAAGGTCATCGAGGACGGCGTGTATACGTTGACTCGGATTTCCGGCCAGAAGCCGGTGGTGACCCGCGCGCGCAAGGCGATAAGTAACTTCAAGTTGCGGGAAGGCGCCCAGGTGGGTGTCATGGTGACGATCCGCGGCAAGAGGATGTACGAGTTTCTGGAAAGGCTGATAACAGCTGCCATCCCCAGGATCAGGGACTTTCGAGGGGTCTCTGGCAAAGGATTCGATGGTCATGGGAACTATACGCTGGGAGTCCGGGAGCAGCTGATATTTCCCGAGGTGGATTTTGACAAGGTGAGCAAGGTGATGGGACTTAACATCAGCGTGGTCACCACTGCCGGGACAGACGCCGAGGCTAAAAGCCTTTTGGCGTACCTCGGCATGCCTTTTAGAAACTGATAAGGAGGATCGATGCCCAAGAAGTCGATGATAGCTAAGCAGAAAAGAAAGCCGAAGTTTGCGAGCAGGGCTTACAACAGATGTCGCCGATGTGGCCGCCCCAGGGGGTATTTGAGGAAGTTCGCCATGTGCCGCGTCTGCTTCCGGAAGCTCTCCCTGGAAGGTCAGGTGCCCGGCGTTACAAAGAGTAGTTGGTGATGGCGCCGACTGAAGGAGTGATGAAGAAATGTGCATGACTGATCCAATAGCTGATATGCTGACCCGTATCCGCAACGCTAACACCGCGCAGCACAACACGCTGGTATTCCCCGCATCCAAGATCAAGGCGGAGATAGCCGCGCTTCTGGCTCAGCAAGGTTATATTAGCGCGTTCAAGATCATGAAGGAAGGTGTGCAGGGCTCCATAGCGATAAAGCTAAAGTACAGGGATGGGAAGCCAGCCATCCGTGGATTGAAGAGGGTATCCAGGCCCGGCCGGCGAGTGTATGTCGGCGCAGGGGAGATCATGCCGGTGCTCTCTGGCACCGGTTCGGCAATTTTATCGACCAACAAGGGTATCTTGACGGACATGGAGGCCAGGGAGGCCAAAGTGGGCGGCGAGGTGCTGTGTCATATATGGTAGGTTTGCATGTCCAGAGTAGGTAGAAAACCGGTGGAGATTCCCGCCGGTGTGGATGTGAAGGTGGAGGGCTCCAAGGTTTCTGTCAAAGGAAAACTTGGCCGGCTGGAGCGAACCTTCAGCCCGCAAATGAAGATCGAGATCAAGGATGGCTCTGTGCTGGTCACTCGGCCGGACGATTCTGGCCAAAACCGGGCTCTTCACGGGCTGACCAGGGCGTTGATCAACAACATGGCTGTGGGAGTGAGCGTCGGGTTTTCCAAAACCCTTCTTATAGAAGGAGTCGGTTACCAGGCGACGCAGAAGGGGAAGTCGCTGGAGATGTCGCTTGGCCACACCCATTCTATAAATGTGGACCCGCCCGAGGGGATCACGCTCTCCACCCCGAAGAAAACCGAGGTGGTGGTGACAGGTTATGATAAGCAAATGGTTGGCCAGGTGGCGGCTGATATAAGGAAGCTTCGCAAGCCGGAACCATATAAAGGCAAGGGTGTACGTTACAGCGACGAGAGAATCAGGCGCAAAGCCGGCAAGACATCGGCTAAATAAGGATAAATGACCATATGAAAAGAGTTCAGGAGGTGCGGCGGCGAATGCTGGCCCGTAAAGCCAGAATACGCAAGAAAATCCGTGGCACGGCGATGCGGCCCCGGGTGAGTGTGCATTTTTCCAACAAAAACATAACCGCCCAGGTAATCGACGATACGGCTGGCAAGACCCTGGTCTCGCTAAACTCGCTGGAAAAGACCAGCCCGGCCAAAGGCAAGAATGTGGAGGCGGCCCGTCAAATCGGCGGCGCGCTGGCAGACAAGGCGAAAGCGGCCGGGATATCGTCAGTGGTGTTTGACAGAAACGGCAAGCTCTACCATGGCAAAGTGAAGGTATTCGCCGACGCCATGAGGGAGAAAGGATTGATACTGTGAGGCAAGGCAGGCAAAAGGGGAAAGATTCGCCGAACGAAGGGGCCCATGGGTCCGAGCGCGAACTGGTTGAAAAACAGGTGTTCTTAAACCGTGTGGCCAAGGTGGTCAAAGGCGGTCGACGATTTTCGTTCTCCGCCCTGGTGGCCGTTGGCGACAAGTCGGGCAGCGTGGGCCTGGGGATGGGAAAGGCCAACGAGGTTCCTGAGGCTTTTCGGAAGGCTACGGTCAAGGCGAAAAAGAACATGCGAAAGATGTTTATAAAGGACGGCACCATACCTTTTCAGGTGATGGGACATTTTGGAGCGGGCAAAGTGCTTTTGAAGCCAGCTTCCCGCGGCACCGGTGTGATAGCCGGCGGCGCTGTGCGGGCCATAATGGAAGTGGCCGGTGTGAGGGATATCCTGACCAAATCTCTGGGGACCAGCAACCAGATGAACATGGCGCTGGCCACCATGGACGGGCTGGAGCAGCTAATGGATCCTGAAGAACTTTCCGAAATCCGGCAAGCCGACGAATGAGCCCGGCACAAAGGAATATTATATGCGAATAAAAGATTTAAAACCCGCTGCAGGTTCCCGCAAGAACCGCAAGAGAGTGGGCCGTGGAACCGGATCCGGATCCGGGACAACCGCCGGTAAAGGAACAAAAGGGCAGAACGCCCGATCCGGCGGACCAAGGCATCCTCGTTTTGAGGGTGGCCAAATGCCGATAATAAGGCGCCTGCCGAAGAGAGGCTTTACCAATATATTCAGAAAGGAATATACGATCGTGAACCTGGATACGCTCTCCAAACTGACTTTTACGGGCGAGGTGTCGGCCCAGTCGCTATCCGAGCAGGGGATGGCCCGAGCCAACAAGCCACTGAAAGTGCTGGGGAGGGGTGAGCTTTCGCAGCCTCTGGTGATCAAGGCCGCCAAGTTTTCTAAATCCGCGCTGGAAAAGATTGAAAAATCCGGCGGCAAGGCCGTGACGGTCTGATAAGAAAGTGGCGGGAGAAGGCGTAACCGGGATCTTCAAGATTCCGGAATTAAAAAACCGCATCCTTTTTACGATAGGGATGCTCTTTGTATTCAGGATTGGTTCCCACATCCCCACACCTGGGGTTAACTCCGTCGTTCTGGCTGAGTTTTTCCGTAGCATGCAGGGAACCATGCTCTCCATGTTCGACATGTTCACAGGATCGAACCTTTCCCAGGCAACCATATTCGCCCTGGGCATAATGCCCTATATCAGTTCTTCAATCATCATCCAACTGCTGTCCGTGGTGGTGCCGACCCTGGAGAAACTGAAGAAAGAGGGGGAGGCTGGCCAGCGGGTGATCACCCGCTACACCCGCTTCGGCACGGTGATCCTGGCCTCTATCCAGGGGCTTGGCATCAGCTTCTGGTTGGAATCGCTTCAGCCCTCGGCGGGGATGATGGTGGTGACTGATCCGGGCTGGTCTTTCAGGATAATGACAGTAATAACTCTGGCGGCGGGCACGTCGTTTTTGATGTGGCTGGGCGAACAGATCACCGAGCGCGGGATCGGTAACGGGATATCGCTGATTATCTTCGCCGGAATCGTGGCGGATCTTCCAGTGGCGATAATCCAGACGCTCCAGAAAATCGGAATCGGCGAACTCAGCGCCGTGATAATGGTTGTTATTCTGGCGATGATGCTTGTGGTTATCGCGGGAATTGTGTTTTTTGAGTCGAGCCAGAGGCGTATACCCATTCATCACGCCAAGCGCCAAGTTGGTCGGCGCCAGTTCGCCGGGCCCCAGACCCATCTTCCCTTGAAGCTGAACACCGCCGGAGTCATACCGCCCATATTCGCCTCGTCGCTGATCATGTTCCCAGCCACCTTCGCTTCATTCATTCCTCCGGAGAACGCTCCGTGGTTGGCTTCCGTGTTGAATTTTCTGCAGCCTGGGCAATTTGGCTATGAAATCTTATACGTGAGTATGATATTCTTTTTCTGTTTCTTTTATACGGCGATTATCTTCAAGCCTTCCGACGTGGCGGAGAACCTGAAGAAATCCGGCGGTTTTATTCCCGGAATACGTCCCGGAAAGCCGACCATGGAATATATCGACAGGGTTCTCTCCCGGATCACTTTCACAGGGGCTTGCTACCTTGCCGTAGTTTGTGTTATTCCGGATGTACTGGTCGCCTGGATGAACGTTCCTTTCTATTTCGGCGGCACAGGACTTTTGATCGTGGTGGGAGTGGGAATGGATACGCTTTCGCAGATAGAGTCTCACCTGGTTATGCGAAGCTATGACCGGTTTGTCAAAAGGGGTTCGCTGAGGGGCCGCAGGTAGGCAATAAAAGGAGAATCTGATGAAGGTCATCATGTTGGGCCCACCGGGCGCCGGTAAGGGCACGCAGGCCAAGCGAATAGTGGAGAAGTATGGTATACCCCATATATCCACTGGCGACATCCTTCGCAAAAACGTTCGGGAACAGACGGAGCTGGGGAAACACGCCCAGGCGTATATGGACGATGGCGCGTTGGTCCCGGACGATCTAGTTGTCGGGATGGTAAACGAAAGAATATCCGAGCCGGATTGCCGGAAAGGGTTTATTCTGGACGGCTATCCCCGCACCCTGGAACAGGCGGAAGCCCTCTCCGATACAATCATAAACCTGTTCGGAAAAGATATTGACCTGGTGCTGGACCTTTCGGTGGACACGGAACTTCTGGTGGGCCGGGCCACTGGAAGAAGGACATGCCGATCATGTGGCGCAATGTTCCACATAGAGCATAATACATCCAAGATGGAGGGAGTCTGTGACAAATGCGGAGGCGGGCTCTACCATCGGGATGACGACCGTGAAGAGACCATAATCAAACGTCTTGAGGTTTACGAGAAGCAGGCCAACGCGCTGCGATTTTATTACTCGACCATGGGCGCGTTACGGATGGTCAATGGCAGCCAGTCTGTGGACGATATAACCCAGACGCTATTTGAGATACTGGACGGCTAATGCCGATCTGCTACCGCACCGCCGAAGAGATAGAAAAGCTTCGGGAAGCCAACCAGATAGTGGTGGCTGCTCATAAAAGGTTGAAGGAGATGCTATGTCCCGGCCTTACCACCATAGAGATGGATCGTGAAGCGGAGACCGTGATTCGGGATATGGGTGGCCGGCCTTCGTTCAAGGGATATAGGGGTTTTCCCGCCACATTGTGCGTCGCCATAAACGATCAGGTTGTGCATGGCATTCCAGATAAAACACGGCTCAAGGAAAGCGATATAATCGGTCTTGACCTGGGCGCCGAATACCAGGGATATTATGGTGACGCGGCCAGGACCTATCCGGTGGGCCGGGTAAGCGAATCCGCCCAAAAGCTGATAGACGTTACGAGAGAAGCTCTCTACGCCGGGATCGAAAAAGTGACACCCGGCGGCAGGCTGGGGGACGTGTCCCACGCCATACAGACGCGCGCGGAGCGGGAAGGTTTTTCCGTGGTCACAGCCTTCGTGGGGCATGGAATAGGCACAAGCCCCCACGAGGAGCCCCAGGTGCCTAATTTCGGTCCTCCAGGCAAAGGGGTCACCCTGCGCGTCGGCATGGTGCTGGCCATCGAGCCAATGGTGAACGAGGGGGGCGCCGCAGTAGAAGTGCTGAAGGATCGCTGGACAGTACGTACGGTAGATGGCGGGTTATCCGCCCATTTTGAGCACTCGGTGGCTGTCACGGAAGAGGGTTACACAATCCTTAGCGAAGGTGTTTAATTAATGCTTGGTTTTTTTTCGGGTTCTGGTACAATAAAACGTTTTTAGGTAATTGAATCCATAATCAAGAAGCGAAACTATGAAAGTCAGGGCATCGGTCAAACCGATTTGCGATAAATGCAGGGTTTTAAAGCGCAAGGGGGTGTTGCGGGTAATCTGTGAAAACCCGAAACACAAACAACGGCAGGGATAGGCGGACAGAATAATATGGCTCGAATAGCGGGTGTTGATATACCCAAAGGCAAGAGAGTAGACGTGGCCCTTACCTATATATATGGTATTGGACACACCACTTCCGGTAAAGTGCTGGAGATGGCGGGGATAAAACCGGAGGTGCGTGTAAAGGACCTGTCCGATGGCGATGTGGCCCGTCTAAGAAACGTGATTGAGAAAGAATTCCAGGTGGAGGGCGATCTGCGACGTGAAACGCAATTCGCCATCAAAAGGCTGATGGACATCGGCTGCTACCGCGGGCTTCGTCACAGAAGGGGACTTCCAGCGAGGGGCCAGCGTACACGCACCAATGCCAGGACGCGCAAGGGCCCGGTGAGAACCGCGGGTTCCGGAAGAAGAAAAGAACTTAAGAAATAACAACTGGCCGCAAACAGTCCTTGGCCACCGACAAGGTGGAGAGGGGTGGCCTGCAATAATAGACGAGTAAAATGGCCGACAAGAAAGATTCCAGGGAATCATCCAAGAAGAAAGACAAGAAGGTGGGCGCCATAGGAGTGGCCCATGTGAGATCCACTTTCAACAATACCATCGTCACGATCACGGACCCTTCAGGTAACACAGTTTCATGGGCCTCGGCCGGTGGGCAGGGATTTAAGGGATCGCGAAAAAGCACTCCCTACGCCGCTCAGATGGCGGCGGAAATGGCTGGGCGCAAGGCTGTGGACATGGGAATGAGAAAAGTGGAAGTGTATGTAAAGGGGCCCGGGGCCGGAAGGGAAGCTGCGGTTCGCGCGCTTCAGACGGCGGGGCTGGAAGTTGATTTAATCCGCGATGTTACCCCGATCCCGCACAATGGCTGTCGGCCATCAAAGCGGCGGCGGGTGTAATGGGCGCGGCACGAAGATATAGAAGGAGAATATAGATTGGCCAGATACAATGGGCCGTCCTGCAGGCTGTGCCGCAGGGAAGGTGTGAAGCTGTTTCTGAAAGGTGAAAGATGCCTTTCCAAAAAATGCGCCATGGAGCGCAGACCATACGCGCCTGGCATGGCCGGGCAACGTCGGGCCAAGGTGAAGGAATACGGCCAGCAGTTGCGGGAAAAACAGAAAGTGCGGCGGATTTACGGTATCCTGGAACGCCAGTTCCGAGGTTACTTTAAGATAGCGGACAGAACCCGCGGCGTTACTGGCGAGAATTTGCTTCAGCTGTTGGAGTCGAGGCTGGACAATGTGGTGTATATGCTGGGTTTTGCCCCCAGCCGGGCGATGTCCCGACAATTAGTGAGGCATAACCACTTCTACGTTAACGGCGCAAAAGTTAATATACCTTCCTACAGGGTCCGAAAAGGCGATGTAATATCAGCCAGGGAAGGGAAGAAGAAAGCAGAATACATGGTGGAATCGCTCAAGAGCCGAGGAGATACCCAGATCCCTGATTGGCTGATCCTGGATAGGGAAGGCATGAGTGGCCGGGTGGCGAACTTGCCCAGCCGCGAGAACATACAAACACAAATCGAGGAACAGTTGATCGTCGAGTTGTACTCCAAATAGCATTGGAGATTTGGTCAGACTGTTGAAAATATTCAGGGAGGATTCATAAGTACCATGTGGAAAGGGCTGGTTAAACCGAAGAAGCTGGAATTCGACCAGAAAAAGCTTGCCGATAATTTCGGCGTGATGGTAGCGGAACCGTTTGAGCGGGGTTTCGGCGAGACGATAGGAAACTCCCTGCGAAGGCTGATGCTGTCTAGCATAGTTGGCAGCGCCGTAGTGGCGGTGAAATTCGAGGGAATCCACCATGAGTTTTCCACCATAGATGGCGTTGTGGAGGATGTCTCCGATATTATTTTGAACATCAAGAAACTAATCCTGCGAAAGAACGTCGCCGAAGACAGGACTATTGTTTTGTCCGTGAGTGGCAAGGGCGAATACACCGCCGCCGACATTGAGACCTCCACTGATGTGGAGATACTCAACAAGGAGCTCCCCTTGGTGACCATCACCGATGGCAAGGCTTCCCTGAGGGCGGAGTTGGTGGTGCGAAGCGGGCGCGGATACAGCACAGCGGAGGAAAACGGCGATCCGGCGTGGGACATATCCATGATCCCCATAGACGCGGTGTTCTCTCCCGTGCGCAAGGTCAACTACCGGGTGGAGAAGACCCGGGTGGACCAGTCCTCCGATTATGACAAACTCATAATGGAGATCCAGACCGATGGATCCGTGCGGCCCAACGACGCGCTGGCGCAGGCCGCTAAGAATCTTAAGGACCACATGAGTCTGTTCATCAGCACCGAGGAGGAGGTCGAGCCGGTCCTCTCTACTGTGAATGAGGAGAAGATGAAAGTGGCCATGAATCTTCGCAAAAGCGTGGACGAGCTGGAGCTTTCGGTCCGATCCTTCAATTGCCTGAAGAACGCCAATATCAAGTCAATATTTGAGCTGGTCAAGAAAACCGACCAGGAAATGCTGAAAACGCGCAACTTTGGCCGTAAGTCCTTAAATGAAATCAAGGAAATCCTTGAGGACATGGGGCTGTTGCTTGGGATGAACGTGGAAAACTATCGTGACGAGTTGAACGCTCTGGAGCAGGGCGGGATCACCAAGTAGGCTATAGAAAAGAGAAATCATGAGGCACAGGAAAAAGAACGCAAGATTCGATAGGACGACAAGCCACAGGATTGCCATGTTCCGGAATATGGTAACGAGCCTGTTGGAATTTGAGAGGATAACCACCACCGAGGCGAAAGCTCGCGAACTGCGCAGTGTGGCGGATAAAATGATCACCCTGGGCAAGAAGGGGACGCTGGCCCACAGGCGCCGCGCCTTGGGCTTTGTCCGCAGCAAGGGAGTGGTCCACAAGTTGTTCACCGCCCTGGCGGAGCGATACAAAGAACGCAATGGTGGCTATACACGCGTGTTCAAGCTGGCTTTTCATCGAGCCGGGGACAGCGCGCCAATGGCTATTATAGAGCTGGTGGACCGCGATATGGCCGCCGCTCCTAAACGTCGTGTGAAAAAGGTGGAGGCCGAAGCCACCGGCGCATAGTCCGAACCATTCCTATTCAGCCAGCCCCTGGGGCTGGCTTTTTTTATGGTCATGGGCATGATTCCTAAGCGAGTGTTATAGATCATTGTTACTGGTATGAAATTAGCTCCGTGATAATAGGCCAAGTGGGCGCCCTTATTTATAACAGCGTTGGGAAACGTGGAGACGAAATGGAGAGAACCAATCCGTTAATGGGCAATGGCGCTGGGCTGGATTGAAAGTGTCTTTGGCGGCCGACCGGGAGAGGAGGATGAAGCGAAAATATGAAAAGGCTGATTGCCAAAGATTCCAACGGAGCATTCCGCAAGCTGGCAATGGTGGCCGTGGAACTGAATTCCGTGGCGCGAAAGTTAAAGCCGGCTTAGCGAAGATACTAATCCAATACCAGGAATTATCGGGGTAGCCCTGAGACTCAGGACACTATGGCGCCGCCTCATGTGAAGCCGCTGCCGGCGGCGCAAGCGAAGCAGTGATCCCCCACGGCGATGGGAGAGCCGGGCTGCGGCGGGCGATTCATTTCTGAGATATGCGTTTTCCTCCCTCCCAGCGGCAGGTCGGCGGCCAGGTTGAAATCGCAATCGTACAGGTATCCGTCCCACCCCACGGAGATAAGCGAGCGGCACATAAGCCCGGTGACGGCGCAGGGATTGAAGCCTTTCCTCAGTTTCCGGAAATAGTCTTCCTTGTTTCCGGAATCGGCAAGCCACCGGCGGAACCTGCCCAGCGGGGTGTTGGCGAAGGTGAAAAGATTGCTAAATTCCACGGAGTATTTGCGCTTCATATCGGCCCGGAATTTGGACTTCGCCTTCTCCTGGGCCGATGGCAAAAACGCACCGGCGGGGTTGGAGACCAGATTCAGCTCCAGGTCGCTACCGGCGATCCCATAGCCAGCTTTGTTCAACGCCCGCAAGGCCGCAACGCCTTTTTCAAACACTCCTTCGCCCCGCTGGGAGTCGGTCAGTCCCTTGCTCGGCGCGGGGAAGGAGGCGATCACCACCACATTCGCGCCCTTAAGCAAATCGATAAACCATGCCATGCGTTCTCCGGTGGCGTTTCCGCCGGCGGCGGTGAGGTTGGTCCGTACCATAAGCCGGTCCACGTGAGGCCGAAGGTTTTCCACCAGATACGGTAACTGGTCGCACATCTCCGTGGCTCCTCCGGTGATATCCGCCGTGTCTGGCCTGGCTGCGGCGGCGAATCGGACCACCCGTTCCGCCGTATTCCTGTCCATGGTCTCTTTCCGGTCCGGTCCTGCCTCCACATGGCAATGCATGCAAGTCTGGTTGCACACATATCCCACATTCACCTGCAGAGTAGAGAACCGATCCCTGTGAAGCTTCAGTCCTTCACGCCGCAGAGCGTCGGCGAAGGACTCAGCAGGCGTCAACGATTCAGCGTGTTCTGGGCGTTCTGTATGTTTCGGCGATGGGAGGGAAGTCATGGCCTTGTTTTTATATAGAGATTTTTTTCGCGACGTTCTTCATTTGCAGCCCGTGGACCAGTGATGCGCCTCCCCTGATGGCGGTGACCACATGCGCCGCCTCGGTCATTTCAGCGGTGTTGGAGCCTTTCTCCAGGCATCCTTGCGTCATGGCGTCTATGCAGTAGGGGCATTGGACCGTTAGAGCCACCGCCAGGCCTATCAGGGCCTTTTCCCTTTCGGTCAGCTCCCCATCGACGAACACAGCTTTATAATAGTCGAAGAATTTTTTGGCCAATTCGGGAGCTTCCTCCCCGATTTCGCCGAACTTCGGCAGGTCACTGGAATCGTAATATCCGCTCATGGCGCCTCTAAAAGTATCGTATTGCCCATTATTATGGCCTAATAGCGTCCGTATTCTACATTTATTTGGAGAATCGATCTGATGATGGTTTAGAATGGATATTGAATTGACACAAGACGCCCTTGCAGTAACCTGTATTTCTAAAGGAAGGCCTCACAAAAAGTCTGGCATGAAAATTATTCCCATTGACAGGGAGCGTGGCAGCGCTGATTCATCCCCAACGAAAAAGGGGGAGAAGCACGCAAGTCCTCCTGGGCATCAATCCGCTGGTAAACCTCAGCAACCTGGTTATATGTAACGACAATGGAAGCTTTAGTGCAAGGTTGTGCTTTGCTGATCTCGATCATCATAGCGGTGGTATTCCATGAGGTGGCCCACGGATACACGGCGCTTCGCTTAGGCGACCGGACGGCGAAACTCATGGGAAGGCTCACGCTAAACCCGATCGCCCATGTACACTGGTTTGGCACTATCGTGATGCCAGCGCTCCTCTATTCAGTCTCCATGGCGGCATTCGGCCAGCCCTTTGTCTTTGCGTTTGCCAAGCCTGTGCCTGTGGATTTTCGGAACCTGCGTGATCCTAAAAAGGACATGATATGGGTGGCGGCGGCCGGCCCCGCCACAAATATAGTTTTGGCTGTTATATCCGCAATGTCCATGAGGGTGCTGGGATTTGTCGCGCCGGATGAGTACCTTCTGTTCAAGTTTCAGATAAACAGCAACACACTGGACCTGACCGGCTCCCTGATGTCACCGTTGCTTTTTTTCCTGCTTGCATCTGTGTACATCAATATAGTTCTGGCCTTGATCAACCTGATTCCTGTCCCCCCGGCGGATGGAGGCAGGATTGTCACCGGGCTTCTGCCGGACGAGGAGGCTGTAAAATTCGCCTCAATAGAGAAGTACGGCCTGCTCATCCTGATTTTCATCTTGTTTTATAACCCGCTAAATATTATAAATTGGACGATCCGTCCTTTGATTAACGTGATATTGTATCTGCTCCTAGGGGATTAACTTTTCTGGATTCGGTGACTTCCATGAACAAAAAACGTGTCCTGTCCGGTATGCAGACCACCGGCAAGCTGCATTTGGGCAACCTTTTGGGCGCCCTGGACAACTGGGTGAAAATGCAGGAGGAGTATGAGTGCTACTACTTCGCCGCGGACTGGCACTCGCTCTCCAGCAATTATGAGGAGACCGAGGATCTGGAAGACAACCTGCTGGACCTGGGGATTAACTGGATGGCCGCCGGGCTGGATCCGGAAAAAGCTGTTCTGTTCGTCCAATCGCTGATCCCGGAGCACGCCGTGCTGCATCTGATCTTTTCCATGATCACTCCCTTGCCGTGGCTGGAGAGGGTGCCAAGTTACAAGGAGAAGATGGAGCAGGTGAGCAACAAGGACCTGCACACATATGGTTTCCTCGGATATCCGGTGCTCCAGGCGGCGGATATCGTGTTGTATAACGCCCATTACGTCCCCGTGGGGATTGACCAGCTTCCCCACCTGGAGCTGACCCGGGAGATCGTGCGGCGATTCCACGATATATACAAACGGAAAGTTTTCGTGGAGCCGGAAGGAAAGATGAGCCCCGTGCCGAAATTGCCGGGAACCGATGGCAGGAAGATGAGCAAGTCCTATGGCAACGCCATCTACCTCTCCGACTCTAAAGAGGAGATGTTCGGTAAAATAAAAAATATAATCACGGATCCGGCAAGGGTGCGGAAGACCGATCCGGGCGATCCGGAAAAATGCGTGGCCTTCAGTTTCCACAAAGTCTTCTCCGGGGCTGAGGAAAACGAACTGACCACGGCGGAGTGCAAGGGAGCGGCCAGGGGATGCGTGGCATGTAAGAAGTCTTTGGCGGATAATATATTCAAACACTTGGAGCAACTTTTGGAAAAGAGGGCATATTGGGGGGGAAGGCCAGCTGAGGTGATGGAGATTCTCCAAGCAGGTTCGGTCAAGGCCAGAAAAGTGGCCATCCATACCTTGGCCGAGGCGGAGGACGCCATGAGTTTTAACTTTTCAAAGATTCTTCCTGGAGTCAGGTGAATTATAAAAACAGCCGTATTTGCAAAAATCTATCAAAATCCCGCCGATGTGTCCGTCTTAAATACTAAAATTACTCAAAGTGACGTCTCATGCTTGAAAATATAAGGATTCCTCGGATGGGCTGGGTGGCGCTCCATCTGGCGCTAATTTTGCTCATTGGCTGGATGGCCGCCGGCCTTATCAATGGCCTGGTCATCGCTGCCGCCTCTTCCGCGAACCAGGGAGAGGCGCCAAAGTTCCCGTTGGATCGGTTCTCGGGTGGTGGTTCCCATTTCCGGGATTACTCACTGATTATCCGGAAGAATATTTTCAATTCAGAATCG
>JAOUMU010000042.1 GCA_029881335.1 Nitrospinota bacterium
GTCGGGGCGGCCCGGGAGGATATGTTTACATATCCGCATACAGGCGGGGCGACCTTGGAGATTACCGACACTTCCACCTGGGCCATCATGACGGATCTGGGCGGAGGGCATTACAAGGTCTCCGGGCTTACCCAGATGAAGGCCGGCACGCAGGGATCGCTCTACATCAGGCTGATAGTGGGGGGTAGCATGTGCACCACCGATGGATCCGCCGCCAACGACTCCAACGATCATCAGACCATGCGGGTGACTCCGTGAATCTGGCTTCTGGTAAATTTTCCAGCCGGGGCGAAGGCGGACTGTCAGTCCGCCCGGCCCTGGCCGGTTTTGTTATGGCCGCATTGGCGCTGATCATTTCCGCTCCGGCTCCCGCCTTGGCAGGATCCTGCTGTGGCGGCGGTGGCGGCGCGGCGCTGGTGCTCCCGAAGAGTGGAGAGTGGATGCTGGATGTCTCCTTCGACATGGAGGTGTACGATGGCTACTGGAATCGCGAAGGGAAAATTCTGCCGGACGCGCCTGGGTCCGACCTGAAGCAGTTCCGGCTGAACCCGGGTTACGCCAAAAGGATAGCCGACCGGTGGCAGGTCAGCGCCGTCATTCCGATGGTCCGCAACGAAAACTTTTATGAGAACTCCAGGACAACCACCTTTGCCGCAGGAGACACAACCATCAGCCTGCTGTATGAAACCTTCGATGTGGTGACTTGCGTATGGAGTGTGGAGAGCCTGGAGGATCTGGTCCCCGCGGCCTACCTGGGCCTGGCGCTCACCATCCCCACCGGCGTCTCTCCTTTCGATGGCGCGGAGCGAAGCTTCGATGTCACCGGCAGAGGATTTTACCGCCTGGACGCCTCCGCCTCGGTGGAGAAGACCATATGGCCATGGACCCTCGCTTTATCATATTCCTACGGCATCCATATCGAGCGGCCCGTGAACCGCGAGTATGGCCACTGGGTGGAGCCGTATAACAAGAGGCTGGGGGATCGCCGATCTTTCACCCTCGCCGGAGGCTATACGTATTTCATGGAAACGGACGACAACATAACATTAACCATCTCCTATTCCGACTTGTGGGAAGGAACCGCCACGACCGGAGGGGAAGCGGACCCAGCCACGGGGTTGCGCAGGCGTTCCGTCTCCGGTGTGCTGGCTTTTTCCAACATGGACAAGTCCTTCATGACTAAGCTGGGCTACAGCCAGGCTGTGAAACAGGAGGACTGGGGGGAGAATTTTCCTTTAACGGATATCGTGACCGCAGGAGTGACATATGTTTTCTAAAATTGCGGCGGCAATGATGGCGCTGACCCTACTGGCCGGATGTGGCATGACAGACGACCTGGCCCCCTCTGGCGCGGATAATCGGGGCTCCTCCGCCGCGCTGGCGGTGGGTGATATGGCGCCGGAATTTACCATGCCCGACATTTGGGGCCAACCCCACTCCCTCACAGGCCAACTGGCCGCCAGGCGAGGCGTGGTCCTATACTTTGCCATGTGGTGTCCCATCTGTGACAGCCATATGCAAAGCATCTTGCGCGGCCCCCTGAAAAACTATCCGGATGTGGACTTTCTGATCGTGGATTACGTTTCCGGCACTGTGGAAGGGGGAAAACGCGCCGCCATGTCCGGGGGCTATGCCCAAAGCCCCTTTATCATCCTGGTGGACGAGCGGCAAAAGGTTTTGAACACTTATGGCGCCACCATGGGAACCACCGTTGTGATCGGCAAGGACCTCGTGATCAGGATGATAGAGGATTACAAGAGCCCGGCCCGGCTGGAAGAGGCGCTGGCTGGATTGTAGTCCATGGAGGCGTGGTGAATCCTTCTCACGGATAGCGAATCTGTAGAGATATTACGCAAGTGGCTTTCGGAAGCTGTAAGCTACCGTTATCTGTCTAACATCTTGTAAAACTGGGGGTATCATAATGCGTGTCCTTTATTTTCTTGCCTTGTTTCTCATTTTTAACTCCGGGGACGCATTCGCCCAGGATCCGGCGCCCACCGAGGGCAAAACTGCGACGACCAACGCCACCGCGGAAAACCAAACAGATTCAAATGACAAAACGGTGGTCATGCTCTCCAACGAGTGGGGCGCCGCCGCCTGCGCAGCCTGGAATGCCGATTCGGTATTGACCAAAGGTCTGAAGGAGTCGGGCTGGATAGAGGGGGACAAGAATGATCGTGGATTCCGGATCATCGAAATCTACCGCTCCGACTGCCCAGACTCTCCCCATGTGCAGCTCAAATTCGTGGACAAGGAGGAGAAGGCCTATTGCGTGGAATCCGGCCCTATGTTCGATAAGGATTGGGATTTTCTGATGTACGCCAAGACCGAGCATTGGATCGCCATGGGCAAGGGTGATGTGGGCCCAATGGGCGGGATGATGACAGGCAAACTCAGCTTCAAGGGCTCCATGTGGGAAGCGATGCAGAATATGGGACCGTTCAAGAATTTCCTGCTGCTGTTCGGTAAAATCCCAGCTACCACCGATAGCTGCAATTAGCGGAGTGTCTTAAACTCGGGAAACTATACAATGGGAGGCTGGCCCGTAGTCCGGCGCACAACCGGCGCCGGCCAGCCCACATCCGCGCTTTGGACTTTCCAGACACCTGGGAGCGGAGAGTCCTCCCTGACTGAGAGCGCTTTTTATGCCTGGGCCAGAACTGTTATCGCCGAATCCGCAACCTGCTTTTTGTTCGGAATATCAGGAAGGGCAATCTAAAGAGCGCCTTCCTCTTTGCAGAATCGCGCTACGGTGTCTTGGCGCTCCAGTATTATTCAACCATGAGGTGCATTTACAGCCCCTTCCCCTTAAGCCACTCATGGGTGTATCCCGCCACCTTCTCCCACCCCGGCTCGCCGATCACGTTGTGCGCCATTTCGGAGAATTCGTGGTACTCGGACACATGGGCGTATTTGGTGGCCACATTGCGCACCACTGCCGCCGGAGTAATCCTGTCCTGCCCAGCCCCCACCACCAGCATCGGCGTGGTCACCTTCGTCTCGTCCACCGCGGCGCCATTTGTGGTATCAACCAGCCAGAATCCTATCTCGAATATCACACGGCCAGACTCGTGCACCATCCTGTCGTAATACAGCTTCTGATCCGCCACTGGTGTCTGATGCAGCACCGAATAGACCATGATATCGAACGAGGCCAGAAACGGCGTCCGCCAGAAACCCCACCGTCTGAATGCCTCCTGAAAGGAGACAATCACCGACCAACGCAGGGCCATTATCCCTGCAGGTGAAGCCGGAGTCAGCAAAACGATCGCCTTGCCCAGACCGCGAGCCGCCAACTTTTGGGCCAGCAGCCCTCCCATGGAATGGCCCATAATAATAGGCGGTTGCGGCAATTTTCTGATCTTCGCTTCCAGATCGTCCACGTAATCCTCCAGGCCAGTGGTCCCCAGCTCCGGTGGCGGGGGAGCCTTCGGGTCCACATCGTGATACAACAAGTCTGCGGCAACGCAGTTGTAACCCCTCTCTTCAAAAAAAGGAACGTACTTCTCGAACGCCCATGACCCTGCCCACATTCCGTGAATCATGAAAATCGTCTCCGACATCTCTCCTCCCCCAGCCATAACATGATAAATTGATGAAATTGGTTTATTGGGGAATCCTTTCTGAAGAAAGGTTCCCCCCAGGCCCCATCTGAAGACTAATAGCAGTTAACAATATCCCCAATCCTGGACCTGGGGCTGATTGACGACTGTAGTTCTTTGCACAGGGTGTGAGAAAAGCCTTTTTTTCAAATAAGGTTTTCTCAAAATTGAAGTCATCAACATATCAAGCCATGACGCATCCGATGGCGCCGTTTAGTTGCGGTTCGGCGGGGGTGATCACCTCCACGCCAGTTTCCATTTCCAGCAGTTTTCGCACTGCCATGTTTTTCGCCACACCCCCCGTGGCCACAATAACTTTTGGCCGGTATCGCCGGATCATCGGTGTCAGCCTGGCCACCACAGAGGAGTTAGCCCCCGCCAGAATACTTTCCACCGAGGCCCCATCGGACACCAGCCCCACCACCTCCGACTCACCGAATATGGCGCAGGTATTCGAAAGTTTCACGGGATCATGCCAGCATTGCCCCAGCATATCCAGCGAGGCGCCCAGAGCCATTGCGATATTTTCCAGGTATCGCCCGGAACCGGCGGCGCATTTATCGTTCATCACAAAATCGTCCACCATGCCATTGCGGACGCTGATTACCTTCGTGTCCTGCCCCCCCAGATCCACCAGGGTGAATTCGTTCAATCCGGTCTGGCTGACAGCGCCTGCCGCATGGGCCATTATTTCCGGGATAGCCCGGCCACCGGCCACCGCCACGTTGTTACGCCCGTATCCAGTAGACACCACGCGGGTCCACCGAGGCGCTCCTGTCAGCTGCGCCAGGCGGGTGATATCGATTACCCTGCTGGAAACTATGTCGCGGCTGTCGCCGCCGCCATCGCGGCAGGTGAGGTAGAATTGAACTGTATCAATCATGGCGTTGAAAGTGATTTGCCGTCCTGCCCCGATAACGATTTTCACCTGCCTGCTGCCAGCGTCCACCCCCATGGTCATGGGCCCGCTCATACCACGGCTCCCTTACGTTGGGCGATCATCCGGATGAAGCTTTCCAGCCGAATTTTTGTTCTGGCGTCGATGGCTCGGGGCGCGTCCCCTTCGATGGTGAGGATAGGGATATCCATCCGCTCCCGGAAGATAAGGTCCTCCATCTGGCGGTGGCAGAAGGATTGCACATAATGGACGATCCCGTCGATGTTTCTCCGTTCGATCTGGGCGCTTATATCATCGATCCTGGGTCCGATTTGGTATGGGTATGTGTAAGCCAGATACTGCTCCGCCAGCGTATCCCCGCCGAAAGGCATAGTGAACTGGCGCGCGACTTCGTTGTACACGCAATGGGCTCCCGACTCTTCCATAAACTGATGCAACCCCTCCATTATCGGCGGGATACCGATCATACCCAGCCTGACAGGCGCGTTGATTTCCCTCCGCTGTTGCACCTCCTCCAAGAACCGGTCGATCTTCGCCTCGAAGCTGTAGGGATTCCCGTCGAAATCGGACGAACTGACGAGCAGAAGATGGTTCTCGA
This sequence comes from Nitrospinota bacterium, assembly GCA_029881335.1. Taxonomy (GTDB): domain Bacteria; phylum Nitrospinota_A; class UBA7883; order UBA7883; family UBA7883; genus JAOUMU01. Next base: position 5,099 of record JAOUMU010000042.1, read on the forward strand.
ATCCGGTCACCCTGCCATCTTGCCAGGTCATCTGGTCCACAATATCCAGCTTGCGGCGGATGCGGTTCAGGTGGATCCGCCATCGCTCCGAAGCCTCCTCCGAGGCGCCCAGGGAATCGCGCAGCAGAGCCAGTTCGCTCTCCATGCTATCCCGGCCCCGACCATAAGGGTAGTTGAATGGGATAGTCTCCACCCCGCGCATACGGTATATCTCCATCAACACATGGGTGTTGGAACAGTCGCCGCCGGTGACAGCTATCACTTTGGGTATCTTATGATCCAGGCAGGCCGAATACATCCCCTTTATCCATCCACATATGGTCCTGGGGAAGCCTTCCACCTCCGCCTGTTCCACGTACTCGGAGCGCTTCATGTCTGTGATGAAGACATTGTTCAAGTCCACGGGTGTGGCGCCAGCGGCGAATACGATCTCCGCCGGGATGGTGGTGGTGATTCCAATTTTGTTCAAGTAAACCGCCCTGGTCCGCGAAAGCGCCTGGTCAGGCCTCCGAGGCGCACGCCCGTTTTTTTCGTGAATGTCAAAGACCGCCTGCGCCAGTAAAGTCAAACGCCATTCTATCGCATATTGCGGTAAATATGGAAGGGAACCGGGGTGTGGTGGTGCGATGGAAATGTATCCTGGTCGGTCAAAAAGGTTGATAACCGGCCAGGTCCGGCACATATGGGGAGATTCCGGATCAAGCCCTCAGTGACAACTCTTGTCATGTCAAATCCACCGTGTGGAGGTGGCTCATTCACTTGGACAATAGATATCACGAACGGGAGGTGGTCACCCATTATTATAGATATGGCCTTTGTTCGACGCGTCCCGGAGCATCCCCTATATAGAGCGGGAGACCCGCTGGCCCACCGAGCCCATATTTCCGTATTCACAACGGGTCTGATCCTCCTGGGCCGGGATCAGGCTGTCCAGCCAGCAAGCGGAATCGTCCCTGTTGAATATCATGAAACGCTCGCGGTTTTTTGGGTCCTTGGCGCGGTGGTAGCGCATATAGATGCGCTTCTCGTCCACACCCAGAATCTCGATCTTTCCGGAAGAGTGGCTCATCACATATCGGGCACGCTTGGCCAGACCGCATAGGTCGCGCACGGCGTTGTGGAATATCCTGTAAGCCTCCGTGATGGGGACCATGTATTGCTCGTTGCCGCGCACCGGGCGACCCTGGAATGCGTAGTATGGCGCCACCCCGGCGGCGTGCAGCTTATTGTAAAGTTCGCGAAGGGTGGCGTCGTCGTCGTTGATCCCGCGCAGGATGGGGCACTGGTTTAGTATCACCAGGCCACAGTCGCGGTACATCGCCAGCTCTTCCAGGGCGATATCGGTAAGCTCCCTGGGATGGTCGAAGTGGGCGATAAGGTACAAAGTCTTGCCTGAGTGAGCGGTAAAGTCGCTCAAAATCTTTTGCAGCTCCAGGTCTCCGCCCAGGCGCATTGGATTGTACGCGGGGGTTTTGGATCCGATGCGGACAGTCTTTACATGCGAAATAGCGGCCAGATTTTTAAGTATGGCGCCCAAGCGCCTGGTGGACATGGATAGCGGGTCACCACCGGAGAGGATAACATCGTCGATCTCTGTATGCTCGGCGATATAGGTATAGACGGCGCTGTAATTGCGTGTCACCTCGTCCGCCTGTGCCAGGAACAGCCTTTTTCTGAAGCAATATCGGCAGAAGCCTGTGCAGTTGTCGGTGACCAGGAATAGGGCGGTCTCTGGATATTTGTGCTGGAGCCCTTGGATGCGAGTGTTGGAGGCCTCATCGCTGGCGTCATAATCGCCCCACCCGTCCAACTCGGCAGGATTTGGGACTATCAGACGGCGGATAGGATCTTCCGGGTCCTCCCAGTTTACCAAATCCAGGTAGTACTCGTTGGCCTTGAAGGAGAAGTTGTCGGTAACTTCCACCAGCCCCTTTAGAGCCTCTTCAGGTATACCCTCCACGCTGCTGATATCGGTTATCGGGGCGAATCTGGAGCGAGCGCTGTCATCCGGAGAGGAAAGCCATGGCAGAACCGCTTTCATTATCCTGGTTTTCATTTGTTAGCTCCCATATTATCAAAGTGTTACATTTTGGCGCCAGCTAGGGACAGACGCCGATTCACAAGGGGGCTCCACCAGCGAATTCAATGACGCTGATTATCTCCCCTAAGCTGTTGAAAAAACATGAGGAATAATATCCCTGATTTTCAGCCAGCCCCACCTTAGCCGGCGGAGAGCGTACAGCCCATTAGGTCTGCAGCCATGCAAATCATCAGAAAGACTTGCCCTCCACCTCTTACTATAGACAATTTGGTCAAAGTCCGCAACCGTGGAAAAATGCAGGACGAAGATGGGGCTTTCGCCATATATTCGGCGAAAAGGGGCGGTCAACACTCCCTGCCGGGGAATCAAGGTTGTGTTTCCCGCTCCAGGCCGTCGAAAAAGAGGAGGCGAATCAGAGGCTTTTATGCGTACCGTCGCAGTATGGAGGACTTTTAGTCTCCTTGCAGCCGCAAAGCGCGACTTTCCTGTCGCTCTCGGTTTCAAATAACATAGCTACCCTCTCCTCACCTTCGTACTCGGTTCCTTTGTGGGCGTTGTCACAGAAGGGCTGGTCCCTGGAAAGTCCGCAGCCACACCAGATATGAGACCCTTCCTCCAGATCCAGCACGTATGGCGCCAGACTGGCGGACCTAGGCTTTATCTTCATTAACTCACTTGCTCCTATGTTAGACTATATCTAATTGATGAGGGAAATGAGTTTTTGATCCTTTTAAGCAAATTCGCAGAGGGAGAGCTGTTTGCCCTGGAAACATCCTTTGCCTGAATAAAGGGCTTCCGATCCTGGCCAAGAGATGGTTTGTGCAAAGATAATGGAGTTGTTGCATCTTTCAATACAAGGGCGTAATATAAACTTTCAAAATACGCCGCCAACTGGATATGCGATATAGGGCGGTTTTTGGCTCTGATTTGCACGGGAAGGAGCGCTTATGGACGGCGCCCATATTTTATGCGCCATCTGCGGTGGGAAAGGTGGCGCAGGCAAGACATTCCTCGCCACCAATTTGGCCTTGTATCTGGCGCGCATGGGACACAAGGTGGGCCTGTACGATGCCGATGCGAAAGGGCTCAATTTGCACACAGCCCTTGGGCTAAAGCAGAAAGCCGTTCCTGGGCCGATGGCGCCTTCGATGAAGAGAGCCGAGATTGATACCGATCCCCAATCTACCGGATTTGAGAACCTGAGCTTCATTCCCCGGCCCTTCCATGAGATGGACCAAGACAGCTCCGGCCGATTCAGGGCTCTCCATGATATCAAGGAGGGAGCTTTTGATTTTGTATTAGTGGATGTGGAAGCGGGTTTGCCAGAAGAAGTGGCGGAGCTACTTTTTTCCGGGGGAAAAGGCGCCATAGCCATCACACCGGAGCCCTCTTGCCTGGAGCGGAGTTATCTGCTGGTGCGCCAGGTTGTTTTCCATGGTATCAGGAAGCTTGCGCAAAAACCTGCCTTCATGCGCTATGTGGATGAAGCCTTCGCCCAGGACAATTCCGGCAACCTGGTCCGCGCCGCCAATCAGGCGATCAAGCGGATCGGCATGGAGGACCCGGACCATGCCCTCCGAATCAGCAGCGGATTGAGATCCTTTTCACTGGGGGTGACCCTGAACATGACCAGGACCGAGGAGGATTTGATGATTGGCCGGATGTTCTGCGATACCGTGACCACCTACTACGGCCCCAGGGCCGAGTATCTGGGGCATGTGCCGTATGATGAGCAGGTGGCGCTGGCCGAACGGAGGGCGGTTCCCTTTCTGCTGGAGCATGGCGATAGCCAAACGGCCGCCTGCCTTCGGATGGTCGGGCTCAACCTTTCGGAGAAAATAGCGTCCACTTTTCGCAATCCGCCGCCTTGGGAGGAGACTTTCTGCAAGGACTATTATCGGCTGCTGGGAACTTCCCGCCACGCCGGGCAGGAGACGATCCATGCGGCGTATATCCGGGCCATTAGTCAATACGCCGAAGGCTCCAGGGCTACTTATGGCGCCATAGGCCCCGCGGAAAGGAAAGGGATGTTGACCAGGATCGAGACGGCGTACGGCGCCCTCTCCGACGAAGAGATGAGGGCCGAATATGACGCCAGATTGGGTGTTGAAAAAAAGAAGGATCGGAAACCGGAGATGAAAATGAAAGGGTCCAATGTAGCGGACCAGGCCCACTCTGTATTTGGCGTATTCACTTCGGACAGGATCAGCGGCGCTAACCTTCGCCATATCCGCCAGTCGAAAAACCTGTCGCTAGAGCAGATCGCAAAAGATACCAAGATCAGGCAAGTTTATCTGATGGCGCTGGAAAACGAGGCTATGGAATGCTTTTCGGCGGAAGTGTTCATGAAGGGTTTTTTAGGATGCTATGCCCAGGCGTTGGGGCTGGATCCGACGGAGGTTGTGGGCAAATATTGCGCGAAATGGAAAACGGAGAATCAGCCGACCTCGCGCCACGGAGAATGAAGGGGATTCAGCCCCGGGCCGCATACATCTTCTGATCGACAGCCATTTTAATCCTGGGCTTGCCCCACGCTCACGCCACCTGCGTCGTTACCACGCCATCGCGGAATAACAGAGATGTGGAAAAAGCGCAAAGCCCTCCAATTATATGAATCTCTAAATCCACCCGGAACCTCGGCATTACACCCGCGCGCGCGCCACCAAGGTTCCGCAGGAGACTTGCCAAAGCCTGCTAGCCCAAGTGGGGAAAAGCGACTAGATGTTCTGGTCGATAACCTGCTTTAGTTCGGCCTTGCTGCGCACTCCCACCACCTGCTTGAGCACGGAGCCATCCTTGAAAAAAAGAAGGGTGGGGATGGAGCGGATGCCGTATTTTGTCGCCGTCTGGGCGTTCTCATCCACGTTCAGCTTGCCGATGCTCAGATTGTCAGGGTATTCGCCGGCCAGCTCCTCCAGCGTGGGGGCTATCATGCGGCATGGGGCGCACCATTCCGCCCAGAAATCAACGATCGTAAGCTTATCTGCCTTGAGCACACTCTGCTCGAAATCACCATCTGTAATCTTGTTCACATTCCCGGCCATTGCTAAGGATCTCCTGCTTTAATGAATTGGCGGTTTCTCTGTATATATTAGTTTAGCTTTGCCAGCGCCTATTATCAATACCAGTTTTATGATGCAGGCCGCTCCCGATCGATTCACCATGGCGCATCTTGTTGAAATTCCAGTCCGGGGGCTGTATGCTTCTTTCTGACCGCAACAAACACAGGTGAATGAAAAAATGCTCTTCCAGGATGTGATTCTGAATCTTCAAGGTTTCTGGGCCAAATATGGGGCGCTTATTGTGCAGCCTTATGATCTGGAGGTGGGCGCGGGGACTTTTTCCCCCCACACTTTCCTGCGCAGCCTGGGGCCCGAGCCCTGGAACGCGGCGTACGTGGAGCCCTCCCGCAGGCCCACGGACGGCCGCTATGGGGAAAATCCCAACCGGCTGCAGCATTATTACCAGTTCCAGGTGGCTCTAAAGCCGAGCCCGGACGATATACAGCAGCTATACCTGCGTTCGCTGAAAAGCCTGGGCATCCGCCCGGAAAGACACGACATCAGGTTTGTGGAGGACGACTGGGAGTCCCCCACTCTTGGCGCATGGGGTTTGGGATGGGAAGTGTGGCTCGACGGCATGGAGATAACGCAGTTCACATACTTCCAGCAGTGCGGCGGCATAGACTTAAAGCCGGTCACCGGCGAGCTGACCTATGGGCTGGAGCGGATCACCATGTACCTGCAGAATTGCGACAACGTGTACGACCTGAAGTGGAACGACAAGGTGACCTATGGTCAGGTACACCACAGAAGTGAGGTGGAGTTCTCCGACTATAACTTTAACCATGCCGACACGGCGCTTCATTTTAAATGGTTCGACGAATACGAGCGGGAGGCCAACCGCCTGCTGGAGAAAAATCTGGTGCTTCCTGCATACGACTTCTGCCTCAAATGCAGCCACGCGTTCAATATGCTGGACGCCAGGGGAGCCATCTCCGTCACGGAGCGGACCGGGTATATCGGCCGGGTGCGCTCCATCGCCCGCAAATGCGCGGAAGGCTATCTGGCCGTGCGGGAGGAGATGGGCTTTCCACTGTTGGAGAAATAAACACTTAATCATCAGGCCTTTGTCAGAGGCCCTCCATTATCGGCAGCCATTTTATTTCTCTGCGCTTTATTGTATGGCGCCCTCCTGGCTCATCCCTATACCGCCATACGGTGGGGAAGGGATGACACCTGATTGAGTGCGCCAATACTTGAGGGCTTGTGAGCATTATCAGATCATTGACGCATTTGGCGCTTGCCGCTCTTGCCATTACGGTTGCTCCACGGCTACCGAAAAGCCGGAAGAAGTTCTTGATGCGATGATCGATTCAACAAATCTGATTTATGCGGTTGAAATCAGCGGTTCCTTCTATTATCTGAAGCCCCATAGCGTCCCGGCGCAGAGCAAGCCATATCCCAGGCTTAAAGAAGTTATTGGACACCAGGTAGTGTACGAGCATTTAATAAGTCGGGGGCGCCATCGTCGGATTCAGGATTCCTGAATCCCCGAAAGGAGCAAACTCGCCCGGATACCATTTCCATTTTATCAGCGAGGATAGAAAATATGGCGGCCATGTCCTTGCGCTTAAAAACGGAGAAGTGAAAACCGGGCTGGATCAGACTCGCGGATTCATGATGACCCTTCCCACGGGAGAGGAATTTCGTGATGCTGAAGAATCGGCCGATACTTACAGACCGATGGAGAACAAACAAGCTTGCTGAAATCAATCAGCCGCTGTCATTTCCCATAGATGGCCGCAACTATTATTCCACCAATCCCCTGTTCGACCATATGCCATAGAGAGTTTTTAATTACATATGCGATTGGCTCACCATGCGCCCCGGCCATGGCAAGGCCATGCGGGAACACCCATAGCAGGCCAATGATAGCGCCGAATTTCAAACCATCCCCGACGGTACTTTTCCCTTTGAATCCACGCGGGTATATGTAAGCCATAAAAAGCGCCAGTATAAAATACGCAATCAACAAGATACCAAGGCCCTCATGTTTGGCATTAACCTGCTCGTCAAGACTGGCCATGATCAAATTGTGCCAGACACCAGCGACAATCCACATTCCAAGGCCCCCCGTCAAAGTCGCGAGCATCAGCTTTTTTCTGTTTACCTTCATCGCCTCCCCTTAAGCTATACAACTCCACGCTTCCAATATTGCACTCCTTGCCACGGTATGCAATCTCAGGCTTTTTGACGTGATGGGTTAAGTGGGTGGTAAATATATGGCGGAGAGGGTGGGATTCGAACCCACGGTACGGTTACCCGTACACTGGTTTTCGAGACCAGCTCCTTCAACCAACTCGGACACCTCTCCTTAGCGTTGCCCAAGGATTCTACCATCTTGGACGCGCTTTGCAACAGCGGCTTTCACATTGGCCCAATAATTGCTTTTGATTGCCGGAAAAGGTATTTATTAATGATAAATTCCGATAAAATGACAAAAAGTGGCAAAGGTCAGGAAAAATCCTGGGGGGATGAGACTTTAGATCCTAGCTTTCCTATATGGTTTAGCTCATTTTCCACTATCATGCTTGTCAACCATGGATTAAGTGTTACATTACGTGACGGCAATGCGATCATGTACCGCATTATGTACGACAGAGGACACTCCCCGGAAAAAGCAGCGCGTCTCTTCCAGCAGAAAAACCACTGAATATATATCATACTTAAAGCGACAAGGTTTGTCATGCGCCCAGCGTTTGCTGTCAGTTCAAATATATCCACAAGTTATGCCTCTCTTCACTTATAATGGCATCCCATCCATCGCATAGTTCCCATCAAACAGTCCGGAGTCACACTGCAATCCACCCCTGTCCCATAGTTTCCATCGTTTATGGTCATTTCGCCAAAAACATTCGTAACCACCCGGCCCTCCATTTCATTGCCTAAAAGCCTTTGGTTGACCACAGAACCCTGGCGTCATACAATCCACAGGTTCCAATGATGAATATAAAGGAGGATGTGTCGTCCCATGACCAGTGAAAACAAGGAGAGCTATCTGCAATCGGCCTTTGCTGAGAGGATCGGAGGGGCCGGTTTCGGCAAGGACACCACCATATACAAGTTCGAAAAAATAAAGCGGGCAAAGCGCACCGCCATGGAGGCGAATCCCGACGTGGAGCTTATCGATATGGGTGTGGGAGAGCCGGACGAAATGGCCTTCCCCGGGGTCGTCGCCAGCCTGGCCAGGGAAGCCGAAAAGCCGGAGAACCGTGGATACGCCGATAACGGCATCGCCGGGTTCAAGGAAGCGGCCGTCCGATACCTTGACCGCGTTTTTGGTGTGAATGGGATCGATCCTGTGACTGAAGTCAACCACGCCATCGGCGCCAAGCCGGCCTTGGCCCTGCTTCCCCTAGCGTTTATCAATCCGGGGGATATCCTGGCCCAGACCGTCCCCGGCTATCCAGTCTGCGCCACCCACACCCGCTACATCGGGGGAGAAGTCCTGAATCTGCCACTGACCCAGGAGCGTGATTTCCTGCCCGACCTGGACTCCATCCCAGAGGATAAGCGCGCCAGATTGAAAATGCTTTATATCAATTACCCAAACAATCCCACCGGCGCCCAGGCAACGCCGGAGTTCTACGACAAGGTGGTCCGATTCGCCAACGACAACCAGGTTGTGGTGATCCAGGACGCGGCCTATGCAGCGCTCACATACTCTGGCCAGCCGATGAGTTTTCTTTCCGTGGATGGGGCCAAAGATGTGGGAATAGAAATCCATTCCCTCTCCAAAAGCCACAACATGACCGGATGGCGGCTGGCCTTTGTGGCGGGAAACAAATTGCTGGTGAACGCCTTCGCCTCGGTGAAGGACAACATAGACTCCGGCCAGTTCATCGCCATCCAGAAGGCGGGGATCACCGCCCTCGATGATCTGGAGATACCGAAAAAGATCAGCGCCAAATACGGCCGCCGCCTGACATTACTGGTGGAAGCTCTAAACTCGGCCGGAATGCAGGCGAAGGTTCCGGCGGGGACTTTTTACCTGTACGTAAAGGCGCCCAAAGGGGTGCAGGGAGGTCCCCAGTTCACCAACGGGGAGGATTTTTCCCAATGGTTGATCAAGGAGAAGCTGATTTCCACTGTGCCATGGGATGATGCGGGCGCCTTTGTCCGGTTCTCCGTCACATTCTCAGCCAAGGGGGAGGAGGAAGAGAAGCGGGTGATGGGAGAGATTGGCAAACGTCTGGCCGGGGCCCGGTTTGTATTCTAGCAGGTTGTCGAATAACTATTTTGACTGTCATCTAGGGTGAAGCCAAGAATCTATCCCATCTATATTATCGACGCTTTGAGATTCTTCCCCGCCTTCCTCTCCTCAGAGTGACAGGCAAAGTGACTTTTTCAACAACCTGCTGGAGGCGCATAGCCGCCCTAAAGCTTTTTCGATTTCAGGCCCGCCAGCCCCAGTGATATGATCTTGCGCGCGTGGCCCAAGTAGTCGATGGAGAGCGTCACCTCCTCCAGGATTACCGGTCCGCCCGTCACATCTCCCACCCTGATCTCCAACGGGTAGTCCACCTCCTTTAGCGCCGTGAAGGGGATGGCTGTCTGGCCCGCCTCCGCTTCCGCGCCCCGATATACGCGGGAGATTGTGATATCGTTTCCTCTGCCGGTCCGCACATCGACGGTGAATGACGCGGGTTTCTCCCGCCGGGTCATCCATTTCATTTTCAGGATATAGTCGCCCCCCGTCAGGGCCACATATGGCCCATACATGCTGGCCCCAGGGGTGATTACATGCCCCTCCAGCGGCATCCCCACACGGTTGAATTTATCCAGGGTGAAAGTCCTCTCCCCCCCGGCGGCAAAGATGGTTTCAGAGTAGCCTGCGATATCTTTCCACTTCAGTTTTTCCGTGGCAGTGGTGGTGATGGTTTTGAAAAACTTCGGGTGCTCCTTTTCCAGAGCGGCAAAAGCGTTTAAGCGCGTGTCCATCCTGTCCGCCACGGCCATGATGCGCAGCAGCGAATAGGGAGTCCTGGACAGGGCGTAGCTTTTCAGGGCCAGGGTGATCAATCCCATGCTCAGATAAATGTCGCCGATATCCTGGTGGTTGGCGCCGATCAGCCACACCGCGTCCCTCTCGCTTTTCGCTACAAAATCGACGTAGGTTCCGTTCAGCAGGAAGGAGCGGTTTTCGTCCCTCTTCACCGCGATAAGCGCCGAGCCCCCCCGCTCCAGGGCAATGATTTTCTCCACCCTGCCGAAATTCAGTTTCAGGGTATTTGGTTGCACATGAGCGTTGGACGCCAGCGCCAGGATTTGCTCCGGCGCCCCTTCCGCCAGCACAAAACGCCTGGCCGAGGCCAGTCCGGTGTCTGGCCCTGTGGCGAATGCCCGATCCGTGGTGACAAGGTCCCTGTTTTGCGCAAACACCTGGGCGGTCCTTTTTTTGGAGCCGATGTGGGCGCTGGGGAAGAAGCCAGGCTCCCCATCCTTCAGGCTGACATACCACCAGAGATCGCGCAGAACTGAATAGCCCCCATAGGGCGCCTCACCCAAGGGGTATCCGGAATGAAACTCCTGAAGGATGTGTCGACGCGCATCACCGGTTTCCCGTTTCAACTCTGTAAAAAGCGCCGCCTGCCCCCCATCCCCGATATTTTCCCTCTTCCAGTTTTCCACAGAGCTTTTGCTGGGAGGGAGAATCCAGAAAGAGGCATCCTGCGCCGCGCCATGGACCAGGAAGATACAGAGCAGCGCCATGGCCGCGTGGCGGGCCTGACGGACGGGGATTTTTTCCATGGCATCCGCGATCCCGGCGGCGGACATGAAAAGCAGGAATGGAGATACATTGAGAAAGTGCCACCCGGCGGCGTTCGGCTTGGCCACCTTCCCGATCATAAAGGCGGCCATGGCCCCGGCCCACACGAATAAGAGCCGCCATCGGCGCATGTATACGGCGTAGGCGAAAGAGGGAATAGCCAGCCATAGGGGCAATGGATGGAAAAGCCCCTCCAGCACCCACATCTGGTAGCGCCAGTTGTAGAAGAACATCAGGATTCCATCGATCGTCGCAAGGCCGGTGACCTCTATAAATGGCACGCCCTTCGGCTCTGCGATCCCCGCTGCGATTCTGTCGGTCAGCAGATATTTCTCCAACGGATTGCTCCACAACGTGGGGGAGATTACCGCATATACGACAAGGAACATCACGGCTGCTTTCACCGGCATGCCCAGGGACTGTATAAGGCTTTTACGATCCCTGTGGATCTGCAGGTATATGAATCCCATGAAAACAAAGCTCATCACTCCGTTGTACTTGCATGCGAAGGAAACCCCCGCCAACGCTCCGGCCAGCAGATACCAGCGCAGACGCTCCCCTCCAAGGTTCTGCGCCATCGCGGCGATGGAGAGCAGCGAGAAAAAAGACATCGCCAGGTCGTTTATAAAGAAATGAGACATCTGTACGTTGATGGTGGAGACAGCCAGCAGGAACATCCCCAGACTCCCCGCCACCGGCAGGCCGGTCACATACCCGATTCTGTATATCACCGCCATCATCCCCAGCACATACACCAGGTTCAGGATCCGGGCAATAAAGCTCAGGGTGTTCGATTCGGCGGCCATGTTATCGAATCCCAGAAACCCGGCTGCGGCATTGGCGCCGCGAAAGGCCCACTCCACGAAATGGGAGGAAAAATGGGGATACCCGGTCTCATACAAGTAGTTGCCGCGGATATATTCCTGGGCCGCCTGGATAAACTGCGGAGCGTCGATCCAGAAAACATATTCCGGTATCCCGTGACCCAGGGACCATGTCCGCAGGAGGAGAGCCAAGGCGACAATAGCCCCTATGATAAATCCATGCCGACGATCCATGAGGGCCTGGGCCCACCAGGCTAGGGCGGAGCGGATAGGCGCCCATACGCCTGGGGGGACTATGTACATGGCGGATAGTATGATCAGCGCCGTCATGACCATCTGAAATGGTTTCAGCCAGTCGTTGAGGTAAATCCTGCCCACTATCGGAAGAGTGTAGTCCCACCCGCCCCATGATAGATAGGCGGCAATAGCGATGGACTCAATGGCGAACACCACTGCTGGCAGAATGAACAACCACTTTCGGACGGAGAGGAATTTCATTTTTATGATATAAACCCAATGAGCGAGACTGGTCTCATCGTATCCAGGCCTTCACAACTGTCCTTAAAAAGCGGAAACCGTATATCAGGTTTTTCCCTTTCTTGCTTTGCCCGCTAATCCTTTTGGAAATGTGGATCGGCTCTTCACAGATACGCAGCTTCGCCTTGGACGCCACGATTATCAGCTCCGCGGTGTGGTACTGCTCCTGCACCAGCGTCAGCCCACTGATCGCCTCCAGCCGGAAGGCCCGGAATCCGGATGAGCAGTCGGTTATCCTTGTCCCCATCAGGGCATTGATGATCCAGTTGAACATGTGCACCCCGGCCCAGCGCACCGCCGAATCCTTCTCCCGGGAGCCTAGCACCCTGGAGCCGACGATGATGTCGGCCCGGTCCTCCATGATGGGCGCCACCAGCCTCTCAAGCTCCTCCGGCTGGTGCTGACCATCGGCGTCCATGGTCACCAGAACCCTGGGCCGCAGGGCCGCCGCTATGTCGTATCCCAGCCGCAGCGCCGCTCCTCCGCCTCGGTTGAAAGGGTTGCTCACCACCATGGCCCCGCCTTCGCGGGCTGCTCTGGCTGTGGCATCCTTGCTGCCATCGTCGATCACCAGGGTCATGACCGGAGCGCCAGCTATGGTCCTGGGTATCCTGGGGAGCACCTTTTGCAGGTTCTCCTCTTCGTCCATGGCAGGCATCAGGATCAGCGTTCCTCCTTCCAGCGAGGGCGCCCCCTCTGGCGGGTGGAACGATTCCCGGGCCACGGTCCGCACCAGGTTATCGAACTGGATGCGCAATTTCTCGTTCTTTGCGCGCTCGTCCATAAACAGAAACCAGAGCGCCAGGGTGGATAGAATCAGCAGTGTGATCAGCCTCCCCCCCTGGGTCTGTTTCATATGGAAAAGATCGCTGGGGATATTCGCCAGCTGGGGGAATGCCGCCACCAGCAGTCCTGTCAGGCCTATAGCCATCATCAGGATGTCGGAGCCGCGCTCGTCGCTGTCGGCTCGCAGGCGGCGAAAGCCGATATACACGGCGGCCAAACCTCCGGCCATTCCGACCAGCCTCAGAGCGGATAGTTCAAACATTTCAAGCATCTATTAAAGTTAAGGACGGCGCCGGATGGCGCGCAGGTACATCATTATACTGATTTTTCCCATTTATTCACCCGTTCGGGTATCGTTTGGCGCCGATTCCCCTTCCTGGCGACCCACGCACGCCACAGCGCACAACAAGAAACAAGCTCCCCATGCCGCCGCGGCGCTCAGCGATTCGGCGTCGAATATGGAAAGGTTAGGAAAATAATCCACCAGGTCCCCCGCCCACCGGTATGTGAACAAGGGGTGGTGGCCCACAAACCATCTCCATGGCTGGCCGATCAGCAGAGCGGTTTGAGCCGCTCCCGCAGCCAGGAATATCGCCATGATCCATGCCGCCCTGGGCCGCATGCAGGTCTCCACCCATGCGGCCAGCGCCGGGAAACTGAGCCATATCAGCGCCATGTTGAACCTGCCGGCAGGGCCCACGCCGCCGCTGTTGTCTGGCCAGGCTGCGGCGATCAGCGCCAGGGTGAACAGAAGAGAGAGCCCCAACGCCACGAACAAAACCCTGTCCCTGCCGTAACGGCCCCACTGCCAAAAGGCTGGGGCCGCCAGGAGGAATATCGGCGCCTGGAACAGAATCCCCCTATCCATCCCCAACAAGGTGGAGAGCAGTCCCAGGTGGGCCGTCAACCCGGAGACGGGGCTCCGGGAGCTGTGATACATTGGCCACGGCACGCCGAAGCGGTGGTGGTAATAGAACATTAATCCAACAGCGCTGGCGCCCAGAATGGAAAGGCACGCCGTCCGCCATCGCCAGCCCGGCGCAATAGCCAGCGCCGCCAAACCCAGGATGAAGGCGGGGGGTATGGCCCTGTCGGAAAACCAGGGGAGCGCCGCCAGCAGAGCGGAGGCGGCCACAACCCTGGCGGGACCAGGACGCCTCAACAACAGCGCCGCTACCATCGCCATCAGGGGGAAAACCGAGTCTGGCGAGACCTGACTGCCATAAAAAATGGTGGGTGGCGAAAGGAAAAGAGCCCCGCCGATAATCAGAATGGGCCAGGCCCGCATCCCGTCCGCCATCAGGATGAACATCGCCCAGGCCAGCAGAGCCGAGGCCGTCAGGGAAATAATAAAGTATGACCACCACCTCATCTTTTCGGGGATAAAGGCCGCCGGGATGATTAGCGCGCTGGCGCCGGGACGGTGGATCAGTAGCTGCCGCTCTTTCCACTTGGCCGGGTCGGTGGACTTCATGGCTGGAGCGAACTTCTGATAATGTTTCAGACTGCCATGGAACGACGGGGGATAATTGGGCAGGTTGAACAACTCCTTGCCGACACCACTTTTCACGTTGTTAAAAAGATTCAAATCGCCATCGTGAGCCAGGCTGTAGGCCCCCAGCATATACTCCGGTTCGTCCCCCCCAAGCATGTAGAATTTGCCCTGGCCCTGGGCGCCGAAAGGGATAAGGGCGTCCCTGGCGATCCACATGGCGCCAAATCCTATGGTGAACATCACAAAAGCCGCCCGTGTGGGTGTAGAGACCACCGGGGAAATGGCGGCGCCGAACGAATTTATCACAGCACTCCCCCGCTGCCCCAGGCGCCGAACCCATGGCTCGCGGAGTAGGAGGAACATCAGATACCAGGCAAGCGCCACGGCCAGGATCAATGCTGCGATGGATACGACATGGGCGCGTTGGCGGATGACGATTCGCTCCGGCGCCGCCCAGGAGCCCTCCCCGGAGCGGATTATCAATTCCCTGTTTCCATCGGTACCGGCGGGGATGGAGACCTTGATACTGGATCTGGTTCCCTCCTCCGCCCACAGGCCTGCGATCCTGCCTCCCCCTTTCGGCACGGACACTCTTATGGCGTCGGCGCCCTCCGCGATGATTTCCAGTACAGGGGGAGCGGAGTCGTGGCTTTCCAGGAAGTAGATGGTCATCCTGGCGCCTGTGGAGAATGGCAATGGGAGGACGATTTCTTTCGGTTCGCCGCCTGCCCATACGTCCTGGGGGCCGGGAAGCTGCGGCGGGATTTTCCGTGAGCCCATGTCGGCGTGGAAGGACTGGTTACTCTCAAAAAATCCGGAGTCGAGCAAAGCGATATCCCGCTGGAAGACTAATGGCGCGAAGATGGCCTGCAAGGCCCCTTTAGAGAGCCCCATGGCCAGGATCATGGCGGCGGCCAGGCCTAACAGCCAAATCCGGGGCAGGTTGCGTTCCTCACCGGCAGCGGGGTTACTCTTCCAGCAACCCATCCCTTATCCTTATGATATTGTAGGCCTTCTGGGCGATTTCCACCTCGTGGGTAACCAGCAGGATGGTGGTTCCCCCCTTGTTCAGGTCCTGGAACAGATCCATGATCTGTCCGCCCGTGACAGAGTCAAGATTTCCGGTGGGCTCGTCGGCCAGGATGATGGTGGGCTCCGTGACCATGGCGCGGGCAATGGCCACTCTTTGGGATTCTCCACCAGAGAGCTGGTTAGGGAAATGGCCCATCCTGTGCCCCAGCTCCACCCGCTCCAGCGCCCGGGCCGCTTTCTTCTGCGGATAGCGTTCTCTGCGGTAATAGAGCGGCATGCAGACATTTTCCAGGGCGGAGTAACGCGCCAACAGGTTGAAGCTTTGGAACACGAATCCGATTCTTCTGTTGCGCAAGTCCGCCAGTTCATTTTCAGAAAGACCAGCAGTGGGGCGGCCATCTATTTTGTACTCTCCTCCGGTGGGGGTGTCCAGCAGGCCGATGATATTCATCAGGGTGGTTTTGCCGGACCCGGACTTTCCCATGAGGGCGCGATATTCGCCGGATGCAATGGAAAGGGAGACCCCCCTCAACGCCTCCACCGGAGCGCCATTGAGCCGGTAAGTCTTCTGAATGTTAAAAAGCTCGATCATTGCCTGACGGGGGGCTTGATCAGCACCAATTCTCCCTCCTCCAGGCCGGTGGTCACCTCTGTCTCAAAGCCGTTAGTTTCCCCCAGAGTCACTTGGCGTTCCATACTCCCCGTGGAGGTTTTTACCGTTACGGCGCCCTTCTTTTCGTCATGAAGGTCATAAGCCACCGCCTCGTCCGGGACGATAAACGTGTTCGGGCTTGTGCGCAGGATAATGTCCACATTGGCGGTCATTCCGGGACGCAGCAGTGTTTTGTTGTCGCCCAGAATCTCCACCTTCACACGGAACACTGTGATATTCTCGCTGGTCTCACCCACGGGATATATCCTGTGGACCACGCCGTCGAACTCATGCTCGGGGTAGGCGTCCACGGAAACGGAAACCTTTTGGCCCATGGCCACCTGCCCGATATCGGTTTCATCCACCAGGGCGAAGACGTAGAGGCGGCTTAAATCCGCCACCATCAGGAGCCTGTTGCCACCGGTGACTGATGTAATCCCGGATGTAATAATCTGGCCCCGCTCTACGGTCTTTTCCACGATCACTCCATCGATGGGTGATTCGATCACCGTTTCCGACAGTCTCTCCCGGGCGTCCTCCACCA